>JANXZJ010000193.1 GCA_025355585.1 Mariniphaga sp.
CCTAATGTTTGTATCATTTCGGAAGAGGTTGCTGCAAAGGAGCAAACCCTCGAACAAATTGTAAACGAAATTGCCGATATTGTTACCGAACGTGCACAGAATGGCGAAACATTTGGTGTTGCGCTTATTCCTGAAGGTTTGGTTGAGTTTATTCCTGAGATTAAAGTATTAATTGCAGAGTTGAACGAATTACTTTCGGAAGGTGAAACAGCTGAGATCTTTCAGACGCTGGCTACGAATACTGAAAAACGGGATTTTGTAATTGCCAATCTTACCTACGAATCCTCAAAGGTTTATGCTTCTCTTCCTACGCGTATTGCCCGTCAGTTGACGCTCGATCGTGATCCTCACGGAAATGTTCAGGTTTCACGCATTGAAACTGAACGTCTGCTGATCGAGATGGTTGAAAAACGTTTGACTGAATTGATTAAGAGTGGTATTAAGGTGAAATTCTCTTCTCAGAACCACTTCTTTGGATATGAAGGACGTTGTGCTGCACCTTCAAATTTTGATGCCGATTATTGTTATTCATTGGGTTTTATTGCTTCTCTTTTGATCGGAAACGGGAAAACGGGCTATCTTGCTTCTGTTCGCAATACTACAGCTCCTGCTGCTGAATGGATTCCAGGAGGCGTGCCAATCACGATGATGTTGAACATGGAACGTCGTAGTGGAGAAATGAAACCGGTTATTCAAAAAGCATTGGTTCAACTTGATGGAGCGCCATTCAAAGCTTTTGCAGAAAAACGCGAAGAGTGGGCGATTACAACTTCCTTTGTGTACCCGGGACCAATTCAATATTGGGGACCTTCAACCGTTTGTGATGCTCCGACAAAGACATTGCAACTTGAAAAAACAAAATAATTCTACAACCAGAAATAGTAACACTTCACAATTTCATAAATTATAAGATCCCCTTCTGTCAGTTGATGGAAGGGGTTTTCGTTATTGATTGATCAGATTGACAGTATGGCATGCAACCAAAGCTGCAGTTTCCGTTCTCAGGCGTGAATCACCAAGTGAAATTGGAATAAATCCTTCATTAATAGCTAATTCAACCTCTTCGTTTGAAAAATCACCTTCAGGACCTATCAAAATCATTACATCTTTTCCCTTCACCACCACATCGCGTAACAGCACTTTTTCCCCTTCATTACAATGGGCAATAAAACGAAGTCCTTTGAAAGGCGTTTTTATAGTTTCCCTGAAAGTTTGCAGCGGACTTAAAACTGGTAAAAAAGCTTTTATCGATTGCTTAATGGCTGAGATCATAACTTTCTCCAACCTTTCGGGTTTAACATCTTTCCTTTCGGAATAACGACTAATCAGCGGAATAACCGTGTCAATCCCTATTTCAGTCGCCTTCTCGAGAAACCACTCGTATCGATCGATATTTTTTGTGGGAGAAACAGCGATGGTCAGTTTGTAATCCTTTTTACCGTAATCATATTTCTTGTCAACAACTTGCAGCATACAAGCTTTGGGATGAGCATTGGTAATTACTGCTTCGCAAAATAACCCTTTGCCGTCGATCAAAAAGAGTTTTTCACCTTCAGTTAGTCTAAGTACCCTGACACAGTGTTTGGATTCCTCTTCACTTAACCTATAAGTATCGCTTTGAATATCGGGTGTATAAAATAAATGCATTTTGATAGTTAAAGATGATAAACCATTGTCCAAAGATAACAGGGTAACAATAGAAATAAAGGAAACAGCCTTATATGTTATGGCTCATGAGTAAAGAAACCGCTTGATTTTTTGCGTGGGCGTTCTTTCAAATGGTTTGGTTTGAACAAGTACAAGCTGAACCTGTGAAAATTTATTAACCCGTGAATTCACATATTTTTGAAGTTCTGCAAGCAACTCATCAAGTTTTGCATTGAATAGCTCCGCCTGATTGAGTATGGCATGGTATTGAGCTTCCAGTTCTTCCATATTAAGCAATACAAGGGCAACAAGTTTCCCCTTCCGTTCAACAACCAGTGATTCAATAACATTTTCGAAATCATTAATCACCGACTCGATCTCTTCGGGGAAGATATTTTCTCCGGAAGCACTCACAATCATATTTTTTAAACGTCCTTTAAATGCCAGGTATCCTTTCCCGTCAAAATGGCCGAGATCCCCGGTTTTAAACCAACCATCTTCAGTAAGGACCTCTTTGGTCAATTCAGGTTCTTTGTAATAACCTTTCATCACATTGGGTCCTTTGGCCCAGACTTCACCCTGACCCGTTTTAGAATCTGGCTGATTGATCTTTAATTCGACACCGGGCATTGCAGGACCGATTGTACATAATCGTGTAAAACCTGCATCTGTACCCGCAATAAGAGGTGCGGTTTCGGTGAGACCATAGCCGATAGAGTAGGGGAATTTTGCTTCACGCAGAAACCTTTCGACTTTCCCATCAAGTTTAGCTCCGCCTATTCCAAAAAAAAGCAATTCACCTCCAAAAGTTTTCATCAGTTTTTTGCCTGCAATCCGATTAAGTAATAATCTGATTGGTGTAATGCCGTACAATATCCGAATAAATTTATTTTGATAGAATTTGGGCTTGATTTGTTTTGTGTAAATCTTCTCGATAATGAGTGGAACAGTGAAGATAATTGTTGGTTTTACTATTTGCAAAGCTGGGATTAAAACTGCCGGAGTCGGAAGTTTTTTGAGATAATGCACCGATGACCCGCACATAACCGGCAGAATCAGGCTAAGTGTGTTTTCGTAAGTGTGCGAAAGCGGCAACAACGACAGGAATCGGTCAGTAACTGACATAGAATGAATCAATCCGCCATGTTCTGCATCCCAGACCAGGTTCTTATGGGTGAGCATAACACCTTTAGATTTACCTGTCGTGCCGGAGGTATAAATAATCGATGCCAGATCGTCTTCTTCAACTGTAAAGGAATAAATACTTTCGGGAGAAATATCTGCATCTGAAGCCGATGGACCTGAAATTTTCTCAAAACTTTCAATCCGGATAATCACTTTTGACGGATCAGCTTTGAACTGTTCAATCTTTGTTAAAAGATTTTCAGAAACAAATATCACTTTCGAGTCAGAGTGTTCAATGATATTGGAGATCTCAGTAACTGAAAAATCAGGAAGAATAGGTACCGCAATGGCACCGATGGTTGTTATTGCAAAATAGGAAATACCCCAATTGGGCATATTGGTACTCAGAATAACAACTTTATCTCCTTTAGAGATTCCTGTCTTAATGAGTTGAATAACAACAAGATTGATTTCATTCTCCAGTTGCGCGTACGTGCGATTGGCTTCACCTACAAAAACAAGCGACTGGCTCGTGCTGTATTTGACAAAACTGTTTCGGAGCATCGCAGGAATCGTATATTTGTTCAGTTGTCCCATCTCTTTTATTTACGAAGTCCGCAAAGATAATTTTAACTTCCCAAAAAAATGGTAACTTCCCTTTGATCTGTAACTGTTATCAAACAGTTTTGACCCGATCTTGTTCGGAAATTCTTAAAATAGATCTACGTTTACAACTGATAAAGGGATAAATTTGGTGTTTCTTTCATCAATAAAATTAAATTGTTAACGACAAAACAAAAACAAATAGCAACCTTTACAACCGTATTAAAGCAGGTAATTTAAGTATTCATTCTCCTGATAAAATAGATAACAATGACAGTAATGAACTTGAATTTGGGATTATTCTTTATCGGATTAGGATTTCTTGTAAAAGCAGTCCCTAACCTGATTGCAGGTTACAATACGATGAACAAAGAACAAAAAGCAAATGTCGACATTCAGGGATTATCAACTTTTATGCGAAATGTGTTCATTGTGATAGGTTTGGTAATAATTGCCGGAAATTTTCTGTTACGTTTATTGGAATTTCCAATGATTGCCAGTTCATTGACTTTTATAGTTCCATTTGTTGGAATTACATTCGTCATTGTAAAATCCCCAAAATTTGACCATAACAAACAATTTACCAGATCGAAGATGGTATATGTCGTGCTGTGATTTATTGTTTTATTTGTTGCGGGATTATTTTACTTTGGCACAACGCCTGCAAAAATTAAAATAACTGGAGAATCCATCCACATTACCGGGATATACGGCATTGAACTTAAAGGTAGAGATATTCAGGAAATTGCAATGTGTGAAAAATTACCTTCAATAATTAAACGGACGAATGGATTTAGTTTTGGTTCATCGAATAAGGGAAATTTTAAACTTGAAGAATTTGGCAAGTGCAAGCTTTTTCTTCAGTCAGAAAGCGGTCCCTATTTAATCTTAACTGAAAAGAGTGGAGAAAAAATCATCCTTAACCAAAAGAACAAGACTGAAACAGAACAGGTTTTCGAAAATATTAAAACGTTGATTAATAAATAACACGCTTTAAGTGGATTAATAAAAAAACAACAACAATGAAAAAAGCAATTTTAATTCTACTATTACTTATTCCGGCATTGTCCTTTGCCCAGGTTGATAAACAATCTTTCTACAACCCTAATGATTATCCTGCGACAAAATATTCAGTCAAAATTGACACCTTTTCACTTAAAACTTTCAAAGTTGAATTGGTTCAGGTAAAGCTAAAAGCGGAACAACCTTCAGAAAATACAGCTTATTGCAGGATTTGGCTAACGGTGAAAAGTGGCAATACGGTTGTTGACAAGTTATTTTTCCCGGAATGTCATGCCACTGGGGGATGTTCAGGAATTTTTGCTGATGGACAACCCAGCAAAGAATATATAATTCTGTCAAAATTCGGGGACAATTCAGGTCAACTGATTATCATTGATAATACCGGTAAAATTCAGACTTATCCTGGTGGTGGCTACTCTGTTTCTGATGATTTAAAATACCTGTTCACCGTTCATGAGTCCAATACAATCGGAGTTACAGTTTTTGATCTTTCGAAAAATAAAATGATTTATTTAATTGAACAGTTAAAGAGTGAACTCGCAGATTTTTACCAGGCAGGTAACAAATATTTTGTGGTTGAAATAGATGATGACGCTACAAACGAAAACCAGACAAATATTTTCACTTTTGATTTTGCTATAGGATATATGATCAAATCGACTGTCAACGACCAGTATGTCGAAAAGGCAACACGACTTAAAGCGTATAACCGGTATAACTTTGCACCTTGTAATTGCGGACAAAAAAATTAAATGCGGAAACGAAAATACAACCCCCACATTCTGCCGGTTAAAAAGCGAAAGCAATTCAGGGGAAAGTAAATAAGTAATACAGGTTCAACAGGTCATTTAAAAATTGTGGACGAAATGGTTATTCAATATATTTTAGAAACTGAAAGACTGAGACTTCGGGAATTTACGACAGAAGATGCACAATTCATCGTTGAACTTGTAAATAGCCCTGGCTGGCTGGAATTTATCGGCGACAGAAATATAAAGTCAGAAGAACAGGCAACGATTTATCTCGAAAATGGACCAATCAGAAGCTATCGCGAAAATGGATTTGGTCTATCATTGGTTGAAACAAAAGACAATGGTTTAAAGATTGGAATGTGCGGGATCATTAAACGTGATCATTTAGATCATCCTGACATTGGTTTTGCCTTTTTGCCTCAATTTACAGGGAAGGGATACGCATTTGAAATGGCCAGTGCAACCTTGACTTTTGCTTTAAATACGTTAAAGTTGCCGGTGATGAGTGCCATTACGCTTGCTAACAACGAAAGATCAATTAAGCTTTTAGAGAAAATAGGGTTGAAATTTATTAAACCATTTCATTTTCCAAACGACGAAGAAGAACTAATGTTATTCAGTAACCAGGAATAATCAGATACACCTTCAAAGGACCATAAATCTGGTGTAATATATTGAAATGTTTGTGCTTTGACTTATGACAGGCTTTAAAATCCTTATGCCACATCAGCCGGCCCAAATAAATCCTTTCTTTAATGACTTGGATTATAAAAAATTATGTATGTTTACAGAGGTAACATACAGCTTCGTTTTGTCTGTCCGGAAACAACAGGTTCTATGGATGGAAGGTGATGAGTGCAAACGGATGGCACAATTTTACTGTATCAACCAACCGATTTATTAAATTGTAATTTCTTTTTAATCTTCAAATTAATAAAATATTGATATTTACTTCAAAGCTTTAACCATGAAAACCCTACTTGTTCTTTTTTTAATCATTTTTTCTTCAAGCCTTTACGGACAAACAGATTCAATTGAAAAAGCTGCAATTACAGCTAAATTTTTATCCAAAGACCTGACGCAGGAAGCCCTTTCACAGATTGGCAGTAAGTGGAATATATTGATGAAGAAAATAAATAAATATCCTGATCTGCCCTTGGATAAAGATGGAGTCGTTCATTATCAATATCTGAATGATTTCAAAAATATGAAAAAGGAAATCCTTTTCAACAGAATACTTGAATTCCTTACAATCAATTATGGATTTTATCCGTCCAATTTGTATTCAAATTCGGCTGACGGCAGGATTATTTTTAATGGCAGTTTCAATATCGATGGTACCTATAGCGGAATTTACACAGCGGTTATTTCAATAAAAGATGAGAAATTGCGGATCGAATTTATTAATATAGGATTTCAGGCATTTTATGGTGCTCATGATTCAGGTGGTACATGGTACCCCGATAGAACCACTAATTCCAGTATCAGCCAATTTTACCCCGTATTATTAAAAGATTCTTCACAATGGGTGGTTACTTTTAATTTGTTTAAAACTTCAAATGAATATTACAAAAATGAGGCAGAAAAACTCAGTAATTTTTTAACGACTTATGATTCAACTTATCTTTTTTAATGCAACCCGGTAAGGTTTATATATTTGAACGAAAAATTTTATGTTCCTGTAATCAGTTTACTAAAAATGACAGGATTTATAATTTTTCAAAACCAGTTGTAATATTTCCCCGGTTTTAACGACCTATCGGTTATAAATCCCCAAAAATTTGAGCTATGAAAAAGATTTACATTTTTATTTGTTTGTCGCTGGTGTTTATATCCATGGGATTCAGGATCAATCCGGATACGCCATTAAAGGAGATGAAAAAAAGTATTGCGCTGGGTAAGGAAAAAGAAATAAAAACGGAAATTTCATTTACCGCCGGGGAACTTCATATCAACGCTTTATCAAATCAATTGATAGAAGGATCTTACCGGTATCGTCTCGACAAATGGAAGCCGGATATTTCCTATCGCGAAGAGAACCAAACCGGAACTCTCAAAATCAAAACAATTGATGAAAGAGAAGGACGAAATTTTGATAACGAGGATAATTGTGAATGGGATATTTCATTGAATAAAAAAGTGTTGAATGACCTGACCATTAAAATGATCGCAGGTAAAGGCAACATCGATTTGCAGGGTTGCAATTTAAAAAGATTCGGATTCAGATTAGCTGCCGGTGATATCAATATCAATCTTCGGAATACTTCAGTTCCTGATCTGGAATTTAATGCAGCAGTTGGATCAGCGGTGATCGATCTTTCGGGTAAATGGAACAATGATTTAAATGCAACCATGAGTGGCGGCGTCGGAGAACTCACATTAAAACTCCCATCTCAGACCGGAATAAAATTAAATATACATGGTGGCCTGGGAGAAACTCATGCACCCGGTTTTAAGAAACAAAACAGTACCTATACGAATAGTTTGTTTGGTAAAACAAAGGAAACCATTTACATTAACTTCTCGGGCGGAATAGGAAATGTAAACGTTCAATTGGTTGATTGATTTGCTGATTTCCGGTTTATTGATACAAGGATGCGCAACTTTCACCGGGTTTTAATCATCCTAAGAATAAAATGATAAAAGTGAAAGAAGGCGCATTTTATTTGGTTATTATTCTGGCACTTTTCGGTTGCAATAAAAGCAAGAACAATATTACCGGCGATCTGAACAATCAAGCGGGTGCAATCGAAATTCACCGCTGTTTTTGTTCCGCTTCGGCATACCGTTACCTGATTGTGACATACAATGGCAACGAACCAACCTATTACAACCCAATCAACCTCGCAGAGGACTATAAGGATCAGAATTACAGAATCACATTTAGCGCAGATCTGTTAAATGACAGCAGTATTGTTTATACAAATCTGGCAAATGACGCATTGGTCGAGGCATTTAAAGTAAGAAATGTAAAGCTGATTGCAATTGAAAAAACAGCCGAATGACTTTTTAAAATTAACTTTGACAACTGAAAAAAGGACCAAATCTTATGACCAGGCAATTTCTAATCTTCCTGCTTTTTGCTTGCACACTTTCAGGTTGCGATAAAAGTACACTGACCTATTCAGCCGATCCCAATTACCCGACAGTTATTAAGAAATTGGATGCTTCAATACTCTCCGGATTAAAAACTTCTTACGCTCAAAGGAATAAATACCTGACATCGTCACTGAATGAATTTGGCTTTTGTCACTCCGATGAAATTAACAATTCAGTTGATACGCCGCCGCTTTTAAATATGCCAACGCAACCCGAAGCCATTGAGATTGTTAAAAGTTTTGTATCTCAAAATTCAGCAGGTACAGGTATTAAAAACCCGGCAGCCATTACCTTTTCGGATGTGTTTTCAAGTTCTCCCTATTGGGATGGCGCCTCTTCACTGGTTCTGAAAACAGCAAACCAGCGCATCGATACAATCGAAGTGTTGTATACACAAATTATTTTTCACCTTAAAAGCCGCGAATTGGTATATTGTGCAGGCAACTGGTATCCCAATGTTTATATTCCGAACAAATTCATTGTTGATCGCGACCAGGCAAAAGAATCACTGATCGATAAAATTGTATGGCACTCCACAATTGCAGGAATACCTTACAGTGCCACAATTACAGCGGCAAGTTTAGCGGCATGCACAACCCGTTTAGTTATATTCCCATATACGGTTAACAACCAGATTCAACTTCGCGTTACCTGGCAAATCAATATTCCGGGACCTGTTTACTATATAATCTTTGTAGACGTAATGACCGGTGAATTGATTAATGAACTACCTACAATCATTTCGTAAAAACAGCTTCTGAAATCCCTTATAATTTGAAGGTTTCGTAAATTCTGAAAATTCGTTGTATACCTGTTGAGAATACTCACGTATCAGCAGGAGAATGGTTTTGAATCATTCTCAAAAGGTATTTATTCACAAAAGCAGAAGATATGGAAACATCATACATTTATCCGGGTGCCCACACATTAAACGCTGATATAACAATCAAGGGATGTGATGACGCAATTGAGTTCTATAAAAAAGTTTTTGGCGCAACAGAACGGGGGCGGATCATTACACCCGATGGCTCAATTGCACATGCTGAAATAGAGATTGAAGGCTCAATGCTGATGATGGCAGAAGAAAATCCATTCTGGACAAACAAAAGCCCAATAACACTTGGCGGAACCCCTGTTACACTTGCTTTGTATGTGAGGGACGTTGATACCGTTTTTAATCAGGCACTCAATGCCGGTGCAAAGGAAATTATGCCGGTGAAAGATGAGTTTTATGGAGACAGAGCCGGGCATGTGATTGATCCGTTTGGATATAAGTGGATGATTGTTACGCACAAAGAAGATGTAAGTTTTGAGGAGATGCAGAAGAGAGCCAATCTGATGTTTAGCATGAATAAGTAAAAATAATCGGTTCATTCCACTCACACGCAAGACATCAACAAATATTTATAAACCCTAAATACAAATACAATGAAGAAGAAGATTCTATTCGTAGTAAGTATACTGTTTGGACTGATGTTCATTAATGCCGGTCTGAATAAGTTTTTTAATTATATCCCCGCACCGACCAACTTGCCCGAGAAAATGATGAAAGTGATGGCCGCAATGGTGGAAATAACCTGGCTGATGCCGCTCCTTGCGAGTGCTGAAATTGTAGGCGGAATTCTTTTTATGATCCCTAAATTCAGGGCGCTTGGTGCGATCGTTATTTTTCCGGTAATGGTCGGCATACTTTTAACCCACCTGATTCTCGAACCGTCAGGACTTCCAATCGCATTGGTATTGCTGGCAATCAACCTGTGGGTCATTTTCGAGAATCGTGAAAAGTATATGCCGATGATCAGATGACGAAATAGAAAACAGTAACAACGATTGCGCATCCGCAATTCTCATTTTGCAGACAGATTTGATTCGCTAAATCTGTCTGCAAATGTTTTTTACTGCAGCACTACAAACACGGAACTTAGTTTTGCGAACCATCCACTTTTACTAATATAGTTTGCAATGAATTTTATTAATGGTTACTTTGAAAATAAAACAGAATAGACATAACTGGTTGCATCGGTTGAAATGTTGCAGGCAGTATTAAATCGACATTAATGAAATTTGATAAAATAACAATCATCGACAAGTGCGGACTCACAGATCCGGTTCTTGAGAAACTAACCAACCTTTCAACAAAGCCCGTTGAAATATTCGATGACTTTCCAAAGACAGCGGAAGAAATCATAAAGCGTATTGGTGACGCTGATTGTATTTTGGTAAGCTGGCAGACCATTGTTGGTGCTGACATTATAAAAGCCTCCAAATCGCTGAAATTTATTGGAATGTGCTGTAGTTTGTATGATGAGAAATCTGCAAATGTCGACATTGAAACTGCCAGAGGACTTGGAATAGATGTAAAAGGGGTGAAAGATTATGGCGACGATGGAACGATCGAATTCATATTTGCCGAACTGATTTACCTGTTTAAAGGTCTTGGAAAACATAAATGGCGCGATGAGCAGACAGAATTAAAGAATAAAAGCATCGGTATTATCGGACTTGGAACCCTCGGACAGATGGTTGCCAAAACTGCTTTGCATTTCGGTATGCAGGCCTTCTATTTCAGCAGGACCAGAAAGCACCAGTTGGAAGACGAAAATCTTAAATACCTTCCACTTGAAGATTTACTAAAAACCTGCGATGTAGTCACAACTCATTTACCCAAACATACAGTTTTAATTTCAGCGCCTGAATTCAAAATAAAGAAAAGAAATTCTGTCCTGGTAAGTACTTCTATCGGACTTAATTGCGATAAAGATGCTTTGGTGAACTGGTTGACGGAAGACAAAACATCCTATGCCATTTTTGATTCAGTTGGCGCTGGAATTCATGGGGATGAACTTCGTAAATTGGATAATGTAATTCTCTCCGATCAATCTGCAGGCTTTACAACCGAAGCGAAAGAGCGCCTTTCTGAAAAGGTGCTGAATAACCTGACAAATTTTTTAATGAAGAATTAAAACCGCTTTCAACAACGTGTTTATTTTATTTGTGAACACCATTCTCCACTTTGTTACAAACGAGTCTGGGAATAGACTTCACAAAGCTATATTTAACACGGAGTTTCAAAGAGAAAGCGAGGAGCGATGCAAAGTTGGCAAGTTGACACTAAACCCTCTGCGGTACGCTGCGCTTTTTCCTTTGCGGTACTTTGCGTTAATATTTTATAGCATTGTGACAGCCTCCGTCTCCCCCTCGTTTGCAGCGAGGGGTTTGTTGTTTAGAGTTTGTAACTCGTCCTCAAATTTAAGAGTTCAGAATCGGCATTTTTATCTTTATAAACGATTTGCAGAACAGTACTCCTTGCCACCAAATCTCCAAAGCACCAAATTTCACCAAAAGCAATTATTTAATGTTTTTACATTGGTGGACTTTGGTGTTTTTGTGTATGGATGGCATTTTTTGATTTTCAGACTTTCCAGATTTGATTCGAATTTATCTTATATACAACAAGTCTGCCTTTTTTGAGTTTGCAACTTGCGGTCCAAATTCCAAATAATTCCAAAAGTTGAAGTTCAACAAGAATATTGCGCATCGGTAAAGTCTTAAACAGGGCAAAATTTTAGTAAATTGAAAGATAAAAACTTCAACAAACCCGGTAAACACTGGTGTTGAATCGATATGAGAAATATATTCAGAAATATTTGAGATTTAAATTTTTATTTTTTGTATATTTAGCTATTCCCAATAGATGTTTTTCGCACATAAATGTTTTGGTTTTTATTGTTAATTAAAAACGAATAATTAAATTATGCCAAAAAATTTAGCATCAGGACCGGGCACAAATGTGACCAACCTAAAAACTATGATTGCTGCTATTTTGGGTTATGGAGATCGTTACAACCCAATCAATGCACTCATTTCACTGATGGCTTTACAAGCCCTTTATCTTCTTGGCCTTAGCGCCGTAAATTCGGTAGATGCCGTACAACCTGCAAATACAAATGCGAAAAACGCACGTACCGATGCTTTCGATTTATTAGACAAGCTCACAACCCGCATTGGAAATGCTTTTAAGTCAATTGTAGCCAATGAACCGGCCCGCGAACATGTCCGTTCAATGATTCTTGTGATTAAACGTGGCAGGGTTAATCTTAAAAAAGAACAGCCACCTGTTACTGATCCAACTGCCGAACCGACAAATGGCAAAGAAAATGCTTCTCATAAATCGGGATATGACAAGCAACTTGAAAATTTCAACAAGTTGATTTATTACTTAGCTAGCTTTCCAGCCTACGTTCCAAATGAAGCTGATTTAACTGTTGAAAGTCTGACTGCCTTTTACAATGAACTGAATGCAAAAAATCAGCTTGTTATCGATACCCAGACAGAACTCGATAAAGCACGCATCATTCGTAAAAATGTGCTTGATCATCCTGAATCCGGTTTGGTTGTTTTGGCGAAGGCTTCCAAAAACTATGTATCGTCTGTTTATGGTGCCAGAAGTCTTGAATATAGGCAGTTAACGAAGCTGAGATTTAAAACTTATAAAAGTTAATCGTAATCGGCCATAATCGATGGCCTGCAGAAAACATCTTTTTAGGAACATATTTACTGCGTTTCCTCAATGGCAAACGCAGTATTTATTTTAGATGAGTTCATTCCTAAAAAATGGATGTATATTCCAATAAAAAAGCTTCACATTTTTGAAATGTCAACTTCAACTATGCACAAGTCATTGGACATTTTGCACAAGTCATTGGATATTTTGCGGAAGGCACTGGACATTTTGCACAAGGCATTGGATATTTTGCGGAAGGCACTGGACGTTTTGCGGAAGGCACTGGATATTTTGCGGAAGGCACTGGACATTTTGCACAAGTCATTGGATATTTTGCGGAAGGCACTGGACATTTTGCGGAAGACAACTTCAACTATGCACAAGTCACTTAATATTTTGCGGAAGACATTGGCGATTTTGCGGAAGACAACTTCAACTATGCACAAGCCGTTGCGCATTTAGCGGAAGGCAACTTCAACTATGAAGAAGTCGTGTCACATTATCAGGAAAATTGTAATATCTATGTTTTTGACATAATACGATTTGATGGTATTAACTATGAAAGAATTCAAATGGATGAAAAAAATCCCTGAAGGGCTTTTCGGGGCGCTTCAGGGAGGTCAATTATTCAAACTTTCAATTTGTTTCTTATCAAGCCGCTTGAAGGGTTTACAACCGCTTCAAGGGCACTCCTTTTCACTTTTTTCTCTTTGACTCGTCCTGATTTTTCTTTACAGATTTTGTGTTGATACTGTCTTACCTTTTATTTGCGGCGCATATGTTGTTTTCATTTCATCAAACATTTGTAGTTGCGCCTTTTTTTTATCCTGCTTCTTTATCCCGGGGATGCGTTCGCTTTGGTCACTTACCCCAGGCTACCAATATTTCACCAGGCTGTGGTGATAACTTTTTCTCATCTTCGCCCTTTCTTTCCCTCTCTTTTTTCTCTCCCTCTTAGTTTCCCGTTTTATCGTAGACGATTGCTTCAACCTCGCCACGTGCAACCATCAAAGCATTCATCGCCAAAGCTTTTAATTCATCCTGACCCGGATAAACCAAAACCGGAGCGATAAATTCAACGCGTTCGCGGATCATCGCCATCATATTTTTATCGTAAGCAATACCACCGGTAATTAAAATACCATCTATTTTTCCCTTTAAAACAGTAGCCATTTCACCGATCGATTTCGAAACCTGGTAAGCCATTGCCTCAAGGTAAAATGCTGCCTTTTTATCTCCTTCGTTGACAGCTATTTCAACTTCACGGGCATCGTTCGTTCCAAGATATGCTACGAGACCTCCCTGACCATTGACCATTGACCGCATTTCTTCCTCTGAATATTTCCCGCTAAAACACATACCTATCAATCCTCCCACAGGAAGTGTACCGCTGCGTTCCGGAGAAAAAGGACCTTCACCATCAAGTCCGTTATTCACATCAATTACTCTCCCGTTGTGGTGCGCACCTACGGTAATCCCACCACCAAGGTGAACAACAATCAGGTCAAGTTCTTCGTACAACCTTCCGATCTTGGATGCATGCTGACGCGCCACCGCTTTCTGATTCAGCGCATGAAAGATCGATAACCTTTTAAACAAAGGGTGACCTGAGACCCTGGCAATGTCATCCATCTCATCGGTAACCACAGGATCAGCAATCAAAGCAATGGTTCCGGGATACATTTGAGCAATTTCATAAGCAATCAAAGAACCCAGGTTCGAAGCATGTTCCCCCATCACACCGGTACGGCAATGTTCAACCATCAGTTCATTGATAAGGTATACGCCCGATTTCAGCGGATAAGTTAGTCCGCCTCTTCCAATAACAATACTTAGGGTCTCAAGATCAACGCGATCATGATCCAGTTCGCGCAGGATGACCCCTTTTCTGAATTCATATTGCTCGCCGATTGTTTTATAAGGGGCTAAATCAGCAACCGAATGATGAAGTGTCTTTAGTAAAGTGCAGACCGTATTGTCGTAAATGGCAATTTTCGTGGATGTTGATCCCGGATTAATAACCAGGATCCGGGTTTGTTTTGTGTTCATGTGATGTTATATTTCAGATTGTTAATTTTTAAAACAAAAATTAAAGGTTAAAGGATAAAGATTAAAGGATAAAGTAAAATCATCGGGTTATTTCCTGTCGCCCTGTCACCTTTTCACCACTTCTCCCTTTCTCCCCGTCGCCCTATCGCACCCTTCTCTCCCTCTCCATTTAGTTCGCCATTACTGCCGCCAACGCAATCGAAAGCAGTTTTACGCGTGAACTATCGCCACGTGATGCAAGAACAACAGGAACCCGGGCTCCAACCATGACGGCTGCCGATTCAGACCTTGACAATTTGGTATTCACTTTATAAAAGACATTCCCCGATTCGATATTTGGAAACAACAAACAGTCGGCATCGCCTGCCACCGGCGATATTAATCCTTTGATAATTGCCGATTCACTATCGATTGCCACATCCAGCGCGAGCGGACCATCGACAATGCAACCTGTAATCTGACCCCTGTCATTCATTTTAGAAAGCAGCGCAGCATCGGTTGTTGCGACAATCGAAGGGAGAACCTGCTCACTTACTGCAATGACGGCGATTTTGGGAAGATCAATTCCCAAATGTTGAGCCACATCAACCATATATTTAATAATCTGAATTTTCTGGTTCAAATCCGGTAATGGAATTATGGCTACGTCACCTACAATCAATAATTTGTGATAGTATTCATTTTCAACAAGCGTTACATGGCTCACAACTTTACCCTGATTGGTAATCCCGTTCTCTTTATTGAGAATTGCCCGCATAAACTTGTCGGTAGGGATTAACCCTTTCATCAGGATATCACCTTCACCCCGGTTAATCATATCAGCAGCAATCCGGGCGGCAAGATCGTCAATAGGTTGATGAATAACAGTAAAAAGGTTGATGTTGATCCCTGATTCATGGCAAACAGAACTAATGATTGCTTCGTCACCAATCAGAACTGCTTTAACCAGGTTTCGCTTCACAGCATCTCCAACGGCAGAAATTGTATGTTCATCATTGGCACAAACCACGATCATGGTTTTAAGCACTTTCTCTTTTAACAGATCAAAGAGTTCGATTAGATTCCTGATGGCCATAAGTAGTGTTTTAAGGTAATGCGATTGTGCAAAATTAGTGTTTGAATGAATGTCGAAATATGACAAAAAACAGGTGTATATCAGACATTTATAAAGAATATAAATTCAGTTGAAAAAACTGACAGATTGACACAAATTGTATTACTTGCAAATCAATCTCCTATAAAATGATTCGAAAAATCCAATTTATTTTTATTGACTTACAATTTATACCGGGTATAATTGCAAAAAGCAGTTAGAAAATCGATTAAATACTTTTGAATGATAACATTCAAAATTTAGATTTGTTGTGATACGTTCAGGCATTAGACGTAATTGCAACATTCAATAGTTACTACAACAAAAAAACCGAAGCTGATCAGTCAGCTTCGGTTCATTAATAAAATACAATTCAGTTTCTACTTTGGCATCACCACCGTATCGATCACATGAACAACACCGTTTGTAGCTTTTAAATCAGTAGCGATAACAGTTGCAGTACCACCCTTTTCATCTGTAAGGATTACATTTGCACCCTTTAGTGAGGCCATCAGCTTTCCACCATTGACAGTTGTAAGCACAGCTTTTCCTTTACCTGTCTTAATTGCTGCAATTACAGCTGCGGCATCAAGTTTTCCGGCTACCACATGGTAGGTAAGAATTGATGCAAGTATTGCCTTGTTTTCGGGTTTGAGAAGGTTATCTACAGTTCCGGCCGGCAACTTGGCGAATGCACTGTTTGTGGGTGCAAAAACCGTAAATGGACCTTTACTTTGAAGTGTGGCCACAAGATCGGCCGCTTTAACTGCTGCAACAAGGGTTGTATGATCTTTTGATCCTGCTGCTACTCCTACGATATCTCCTTCTGCTTTTGCACCAACGGATGCAATTACAAGAACAAAAACAAAAACTGGTAATAAAAATGAATTTTTCATCGCATGTTTACTTTAAATTAATAATATTTGTACAACAACGATGACAACACAATGTTCTGAATATTAAGATTTATAAATATTAATTAACTATTCTGTTTAAATAATATCTAAAATACTTAAACACTATAAACATCAAATACAAGGACTTAAATTGTGCGAGAAACAAATATTTTTCTCGAAAAAAAAAGTATCAAAAGTGAAATTTCACCCTTGATACTTTTTAAAATCTTAAATCAGTATAAGAAACGGACTACCTGTTCTGCATTCTTTTGGCGCGTTCTTCGGCTTGTTTCTTGCGATATACAACCAGTTTCTCCGCTTGTGCAGGAGTTATAACTGCACTGATTTTTTTGTCAGTTTCTGCCTGCATTTTGGTTCTCTCTTCACGCATTTTATCGCGGTCCATTTCACCACCTGCTTCGCGCATTTTTGCAAATGCTTCCGACTGTTTCTTTTGAGCTTCTGTAACAATAGGAGTTACTTTGGCAACCTGATCTTTTGTTAGTCCTAATTCGGTAGTCAGACCATCGATTTCTCTTTGAAGTCTGGCAGCTGGATCACCACCACCTGGCTGTGCAAAACCTGAACCCATCGTCATAATCGCAACGAACAAAACCAATAATAATTTTTTCATAATATAAAATTTTAAATTTCGGTGGTTAGACTATACGAATGCTTGTTGGTTTAACCGTAATATTATTTTTTTTCAAAAATATTTAACCCGAAATTCGGCAGCCTCAGGAATTTAACCGGATACCATCTGTCCCGATTGTAATCAGGCGTTTTTTGTATAAAGAACCGACAGCCTGTTTAAAAGTCTTCTTGCTGATTCCAAATACGCGGTACACCTCTTCTGCTTCACTTTTGTCTGAAACGGGAATAAATCCACCCGCCTTTTTCAACTCATCAAGAATCATTTGGGTAATCGGATCTACCTTTACATATCCAAGCGGCTGAAGTGAAAGGTCGATTTTATTATCTGTTCTTACCTTTTTTATATATCCCTTCATCTTAATACCCTTGGCAAGCTGCTCGAAAACTTCGTTTTCATAAAGAATTCCCCAATGAAGGTTATTCACAATCGCTTTATAACCAAGTTCAGTTTCACTTTCAATAACAAGATCAACCTCTTGTCCTGTCACATACTCAGGCACAGTCTTGTCTAAAAACTTATTCAGCTTTGCAGAAGCAACAATCCGTTTGCTCTCCTCATCAACATGAATATAAACAAGGTACGATCGACCTTCAATCATTGTAACCTTTTGTTCCCGAAAGGGGACGAGTAAATCTTTCATGATTCCCCAGTCGAGGAAAGTGCCGATCTTATTGACTGACTTCACGCGAAGCATTGCAAATTCACCCACCTGCGCATAAGGTTTTTCAGTGGTTGCAATGGGCCTGTCTTCCGAATCAAGGTAAAGAAATACATCGACAAGATCGCCGGGCTGACAGTTTTTGGGAACATATCTGATCGGCATCAATATTTCACCTTCGCTCTCTCCATCGAGATAAACCCCGAAATCGACCTCCTTAAGTACCTTAAGGGTATTGTATTTACCTATATTAACCACTTCGCTTTATTTTAGATTGCAAAGGTAGAACAAAAAACTGTTCCACTAGCAATTTGTCAATTTCGCTATACAGTAAATAGCAGATTACTTATATTAAAAACATCTGTTGAATACGAAGAAAATCAATACATTTAAAACCTGATTACCAGGGAAAAATTTAAAATTATATATCTAATTATTAATACAATATGAGAATGAAGTTTGCACGCGCAATTATGATGATGTCATTAATAATCTTCCTGTGCAGTTGGGGAGAAAAGGGACATCAGAAAATAAACGGATCTGCCCCGCAATTTTTTCCTGCAGGGCTCAGTAATTTTAAAGGTTGGTCTGAAAAGCTCGCCGCGCATGGTTCGGATGCCGACGACCGCAAAAAAGATGATCGTACAGAAGGGGTAAAGCATTACATCGATATTGATGCCTACAAGGATTTTGTTGAAACGCACAAGATAGTTGAGGATAAAGACGCTGCATTTCTGCTTTATGGAAAGAAATTCATTATGAAAAACGGTACACTTCCATGGGTCACCGATTCCACCTACCATGTATTGGTTCAGCAATTCAAAGCAAACGATTGGACAAAAGTAGTATTAACAGCTGCCGATCTTGGACATTACGTGGGTGACGGATATATGCCGCTCCATCTTACGCTTAATTACGATGGCAAACTTACCGGGCAAACCGGTATTCACAGTCGTTACGAATCGAAAATGATCAACAAGTATATTGATGAAATAACTGTTAAGCGATCACGTAACCGGAAAATTAAAGATGTAAACCGTTACATTTTCGATTATATGTACAGCAATTACCAGTATAAAGACTCTCTGTTAAATGCGGATAAGGTTGCCTACGAAAAAGCAAATCACGAATATTCCGATCTTTACTACCAGACTCTTTGGAATCAGACACAAGGATTTACGAAGAAACTAATTGCCGGTTCGTCAAAATCGCTTGCGGAATTAATCAGAATGGCATGGATCGAAGCCGGAAGACCAAGTTTACCGCGTAACATTATCTTTCCGGAAGCACCTCAGAATTAAAGTTGATCAGGAAAGAACCAAAACCTGTATATCACAAATACAAAAAGCAGATCTCCATGGAAATAAAATTAATCCATGGAAATCTGCTTTTTAAATCCGTGTGATTCTTCTTAAATCCGTGTAATCCTCGTATTTAGAAATAATCGGGTGCAGTTTTCTTGGCTGTAGCAGCGGCAGTAGTAAAATATTTATCCAGATGGGTCAGCAACATCTCGATAAAATAGCCATGATAAGCGCTGTAAAGTGATGCAGTCATCGGAGCATCGTTAGTACCAAGAATACCAAACCTCAGTTCATCTTCTCCCACTTCAGGACGAAGCCAAGCCCTGTTGATCCATTTGTCTGGCGTATGTGTAAAATCGCCTGACGAATCATACGACCACAACTCGGCTTTCTTATCATCGACAGCCCTCTTAATTTCATTCAATAACCCCTCAGGGTTTTCAGTTTTAACAATTATTGCCATAGTATCCTAAATATTAAAATTAATTTTTAAAGTACACTCAAATCATAACCCAATAAACTCATGATGATAATTGCTAATCCAACTACAATCCTGTAATATCCAAAAGCTTTAAACCCGTATTTGGTAAGAAAGGCAATGAAGAATTTAATTGCAGCCATTGCCACTAAAAATGCCACCACATTACCGATCAGCAATGCCGTTAAATTGTCAGTTAACATGGTTGCAGCCTGGGGATCCATTACAAGCTTCAGTAATTTGTAGCCCGAAGCAGCTGCCATCGTCGGTACCGCCAGGAAAAACGAAAATTCCGCCGCATTCTTCCGTGTCAGTTTGGTTGACATTCCGCCTACAATGGTTGCCATTGAACGCGAAACTCCGGGGATCATCGCAATACATTGAAAGAAACCTATCTTTAAAGATCGTTTCCAGTCCATCTCCTGGTCTTTGTCAGGATAATTGAACCATTTGTCGACAAACAACATAAACACACCGCCTATTACGAGCATTACGGCAACGACAATTACATTTTCGAGTAAACTATCAATCTTCTCGCTTAATAAAAAGCCAATAATCAAAGCAGGAAAAACAGCGATCAGTAGTTTCCAGTAAAAATCCCAGGTTTGAAAAAAACGTTTCCAATAAAGAACGATCACCGATAATATGGCGCCGAACTGGATATTGACAGTAAAAACCTTCACGAATTCAGTGCTTTCCATCGCCAGTATTTTTTGGGCAATAATCATATGCCCTGTCGATGAAACCGGGAGAAACTCGGTCAGTCCCTCAACAATAGAAATTATAATATTCTGAAATAAAGTCATCTGCAACAGTATTATTAAAACGTTGAACTTAATTTTCCGGAGATGCAAACTTAATAACCTTTTTGCATTTATAAAGCATTCCACTACCTTCTTAACCGATAAAATGCTGTAAAATAAAATGTGATAACGATTTTTTGATTCTTAAACCTGCGATATCATAAGGGCAAATGCAATATCACCGGCAATAATCCCCCAATTACAATAAAATCAAACCAAAGAAGGATTAAATAATTTAAAATTTAAACATGGATGGATGAAGATGCATGTGTTTATCTGTTCGGCCTTTCTGCTTTAGAATTTATTCACTTCCTTTATGATTGGAAATTAAAGCACATTATTCAATAATTTATTCAATGATTTTAAAATACAAATCCTCAAAAACGATTCAGAATCAATCCGATTTTAAGAGTGATTCCACCAGGATCATCTCGAATCTGAAAATCCTGTTGCATGAATTAAATACAAAAACCGAAGTATTTGGAAATAAAATTGTTTTCGGACAGATGTTAAAGGAACATGTAAGCGGTGCGGGTTCCGGCCCGGGTACAATAATGCCACTTCGTGAAGGTGAGATTCAATTGTTCTGGGCGGAAGCTGATAAAACAAAAGTCACATGGGAAATCAAACTTAACTCCCTCTTATTCTTCACATTTCTGCTTGGCGCGATTGCGGGCGTTCTTTCCTATGTGTTTCTCGACACAAAATTGATTGGTTCAATAATAATACTGTTCGCGGCCTGGGTTTCCTCATTTCTTATCTGGCGGCAGTATGCCATTTTTGAAATGAATGATCTGATCCAAACCAGTAGCCTGATGTGATTTCACATGCCTATTCATAACTTTACCTGATCAAAATTGCATTTGCCTATTTTAAAAGTAACGAAGATGTCATTAAAAAAAGGAAAGTCAAAGAAAGTAATCGGTTCGAATATAGAGGAATTGCTACATAAGTTCAGGGAGACAGAAATCATTGGTACAAGTCACCCGGAGTTGTTTGAAATGGCACAAAACAAGCAGTCGCCATTGCCTACTCGGAAGCAAAGAAGAAAAAATAATTTTAATTCCTTCCCGGTAACTCTATTTTCTGTTCATGAAGAAAAATCTTTCCTTCAGGCGAAATTCCTTCGATGCGAACTGCGATAGTATGAACTGAAGGAGGAGCATAAAACCGGAAAGAGGCGGTGCTGGTCGAATCAATCACCATGTCAGGTTTCCAGAAGATAGATGCATATTTTTCATAATCGGATGAGGTAGGAGGAATGACATATTTAGGTTCAAAATATTTTACAGGAGGCGCATAACCGTTTACTGCTATTCGCTTTATATTCGTTGGATCAGCGATATTTCCAAAAAGAGGCGTTGTCCGTGATTTTATCGAAATCGTACCTTCAGAGCCTCCCATCCCCTGGCCAAATCCGCTTTTATTAACAGCAACAGCCTCTACTAATTCGATCGGAAATTCGAGAATATCACGGGGATTCCTTACCTTAATTCCATCTATCATCATAATGGGTTCACTTGCATTGTGACTGATAGACTTTGTACCTCTGCCCATGTTAAAATGAGATTCTCCATCGATCTTTTCCACCCTGATAAAAAAATGGATTTCAAGTAACATCTGCATATCACTAAACTGTCTGTAATTTTCTTTTGTGAGCGTCAGGGTATGATCCATTAATCCGACAAAAGGATTATCTGCAAACGGGCTTTTCTTCTGCGATTTAATTGTCACCTCTTTCAACAGGATTGTTTCCTTTGTAAGTTGTGGAAGATCATCAATGATCTCTTTCGATTTATTGGCCAATGTAAAAAGTAGTGGTCGGAAATCGGGAATACCCATAAAAGATTCGGGAATGCTCATCTGAAGGACACGGTTCATATTTTGACCTTTGTTATTTGAAGCCGATGCAATAACCCATGTTGAGTCGGAAAGATATAACCGGTCAAATTTATACTTCCCTTCAATATCAGCCTTAGACCATAGAACCAGGTTATTCTTTGGGGAGATCAAAGTGATCTGACTCTTTTGTTCCGGTTTGTTCCTAAGCCAGTTTTTAACCTGCCCTTCAACTGTAAAACCATTTTCGAAACGGTAAACGAAATTGGGTACTGTATCTTTTAAAATAATTGGCCAGTCATATTGACGCCATCCCTGTGTTAAGAGCAGGTTGTCAATGGCAACAGCGTGTTCAAAATCATTTTTTTCAAAATAGCTGTTTGGGTTTTCGATGTTCCCGCGAAGAGCAGGACGTAATACCGATTCGGCTAGAAGGCTTTTATTGAAACTGTTCAGGTGGCTCTCTCCCGGAAGAATGGAGATGCTTAGTTTTGCCTGTTGTGGCTTGTTAAGTGAATCTGTAATGAATACATTCAGGTTCAACGAATCATGGGCGAGTTGAGTTGCTTTAACCGACAAGGTCCCACTGGCTGTGGTATCCTGGTTATAAAAGATTCGTTCTGCTACCGGCACTAAATTTTCGTCAAAGACAGTTGCACTGACAATACCACTGCTCAGATTTTTTTTAATGACCTTCAGCTGTATGGCATTCTCTTTCGAAAAGTCGAAGCGAAAGGCATTGAATAACTGTCCGTTGGCATGTAATACAAGGAAGTAATGTTTGTTCAGCTGATGTGTCGTTTCATTGGTTAGTACTTTGATCCAAACTGCATCATTCCTGTAAGGATATACATGAATAATTACACCCGCAGGTGCTGCTTTCGGCAATTGCAATTCGCGTATGGTTCCATCGGGCAGCGTTACTTTAGCAATGTATTGTCCGCTTGTTGCCTGTGGAATAATGAATTTATCCATCCCGGTTTCATTTGTCGAAAACGAAGTTATTTCCTGGTTGTCACCAGTATATACCTTTCCTGTAATTCTCACTCCTTTACCATTCGGGTCGATGGCTTTAAGTCCGAATACATTATTTGCTCCCTCAAGAAACTTCCCGCTTTCGGGCAGAAACTGAATATCGTAATCAGGCAGGGTATCAGGTGATGTAATCAGTTCTTTTTGTCCCTTCTGATCAACAGATTTAATAAAGTGCTTCACGATAAGTTCGTCGCTGAACACTTTTTCGTGGCCAAGGATGGTTATAAACGTATTAAAATCGTTTTCAGGGTAGAAGTTCCGCATCCAGTTGGTATATGTTCTGAAACAATAGGAACCGGGTGCCAGTGTGTCGGAAAGATGAATAAAGTGATTGGTGGTACCCACTTCCACAAAGAGAATCTTACGGGAGAGCAATACCTTTTCGGGCGACCATAGCTCGACATAAAGTTTTGTTGTAGCAGGGTTCAGATGTTTGTCCGACGGGTTTAATATATAGTTTGCAAACCATACATCATCTCCCTGAACATAGGCTGATTTATTAAAATGAGTATACACCCATTCGCAATTCTGAAGGAAGTAGTTCTTGTAAGGGACAAACAGTTTATCAGCAAGCAACGAATCATTTAGCGTATTCTGAGCAATAGAAACACAGTTAATGAAGGTCAATAGTGCAACAAAGAGCAGATTTCGGTTCATAACAGTTAGTGCCGCTTTTAGTAAGAAACGATTGTTAAAATGAAAAAGTGCCAGATTTCACACGGTTTTCATAATCATTCGTGTTAATAATTCTCAAAGTTAAATCTTTATTTAAATTATTTGTAAATTTATGCCACTGGAAAAGGTCATTTTTTTCAAACTAAAAGTAATCAACATGAAAAAGTCGAATCGATTGTTTTTTGCTATGGCAGGCTTTCTGGTTCTTGCCATGACCACAAATGTATTTTCGCAGGATTGGCCTCAATGGATGGGAACCAACCGCGACGGTAAAGTTACAGGCTTCCTTGCCCCAAAAACCTGGCCGGCCCAACTAACGACCCAATGGAAAGTAACAGTAGGATTGGGTGATGCTTCACCTGTATTGGCCGGGGGAAAACTCTATTCATTTGCACGTCTGGATTCGAATGAAGTCATCACTTGCCTTGATGTTACAACCGGACAGAAAGTCTGGGTGAATAATTTCCCTGCACTTGCCATCACGGGTCCTGCAAGTTCACAACATCCGGGCCCAAGAAGTACACCTGTTGTCGGCGAAGGAAAGATTGTTACTTTAGGTGTTGGGGGAGTTCTCTCCTGTCTGAATGCCGCCACCGGAGCTTTGGAATGGCGAAATGAAGGGTTCATTAATGATTTACCTGCTTTCTTCACGAGCCTGTCACCAATGATTTATAAAGGAAACTGCATCGTTCACCTTGGTGGAAAAGAGAAAGGCGAGATCATCGCATTTGATCTGAAAACCGGCAAACAGAAATGGTTATCAGCCAGTGACGGTCCTTCGTATGCATCTCTTGCCATGATGACCGTAAATGGTAAAAAGCAAATTGTTGACTTAACATCAAAAAACCTTGTGGGTATTGATCCGGAGAATGGAAAGCTTTTATGGTCTTTCCCGGTACCATGCGAAAACAGGTTTTATAATTCAGCCAGTCCTGTAATCGATGGACAAACAGTTATTATTACTGGTCAGGGACAGGGAACGAAAGCCATTAAGATTCAAAAACAAGGAGATGTTTTCGTTGCCACCGAGGTTTGGAAGAATGCAGAACTTGGTACAAAATGGAACACACCTGTGCTGAAAGATGGTTTTCTTTATGGTCTCTCGGACGGACGGAAATTATTTTGCATGAACGCTGCAACCGGGAAGACAGCCTGGATTGATGCCAAACTGCACAACGATTTCGGAACCATTGTCGATGCGGGATCTGTAATCATCGCTTTACCACAAACTTCCAACCTGGTTGTGTTCAAACCCGACGAAAAAGCATATACTGAAGTTACAACGATTAAAGTGGCCGATACACCGACTTATACTTACCCCATCATCGCCGGCAATAAGCTGTTTGTTAAGGATAAGGAGTCGTTGTCGCTGTTGATCCTGCAATAGACGATATTTTGCTTGACTTCTTCAGAAAATAAAGGAAGAGAGGTTGTTTCAAAACGGTGGAAATGCGTGAACCGTGCCTGAAACAACTTCTCTTTGTATTAAAAACGAACCTGCCTTGTACTAAAACCTATGATTAAAAGTTTTTTTGAATACCTGAAAAACCCTGTTACGAATGAAAATTCTGATTTATTTACCTTCAGAATTTATTTCAAACTAATCGGGATGTATTACCTGTTTCTGATTATTTCCTCCATTTTCTTGAAAATCACTATATCATTTGATTTATTACCTGAATATTCTGTACCAAAAATAGATTCGTTCGCCCAATCAGGCTCGATCATCCTTTTCCTGTACGTAGTAATATTTGGCCCGCTCCTCGAAGAATTACTCTTCCGGTTGAATCTGAAAATAACGAAGCTGAACATCTCCGCATTTTTAACAGGCCTGTTAGTGTTGATTATTCAGGTGTCATTTTTCCGGAAGTTTCATTTTTTTATCTACCTGTCAATTATCCCCATTTTCGCATTGATTTACTACGCCATCAACCAATTTCATTTTCCAATTGACAAAATTGACAATTTCGTAAAATCGAAATTCAGGTATGTCTTTCACTTTT
This sequence comes from Mariniphaga sp., assembly GCA_025355585.1. Taxonomy (GTDB): domain Bacteria; phylum Bacteroidota; class Bacteroidia; order Bacteroidales; family Prolixibacteraceae; genus JAAFHB01. Next base: position 26,242 of record JANXZJ010000193.1, read on the forward strand.
CTGCCATTGTCTTCGGAATGATTCATTTGACCAACTATGCTACCATCTATTGGTGGATGATTGTTCTGATTCCTTTTTTAACTGCCCCGTACATCGTAATGGGATATGTGTTTGGCTATGTGAGAATGAAGTATGGTTTTGCAAATGGCTTGTTAATGCATTCAACCATAAATTTCATCAGCGTACTTCTTACGATGCCTATGCATTGGTTTTGATTTTTTCAATAAAATCACAAAGTTTATTCAGGGTATCGATCGGGTCATCTGTCCTAACAAAAACCTCAAAAATTAATCGCATGGACCGATCACTCTTTCTCAAACGTATGGCCGGAGTTGGCTGTTGCGCTGCTATGGTTTCAACACTAATAAGTACTGCTTATGCAGGAACATCTTCTCCTTCAACAACCAGGTCTTTTATACCGGGTGCTGCTCCTGATGACAAATCAGATGAATTGGCAAATACCAAAATGGAGCGCGACTTTATCCTGAACTGGGTCAATGATTTGATGGATACAATGGATAAGGTTCTGGACGAAGAAACCTATATTAAGTTGATTGAAGGTTGTGGCCGTGGATGTTATAACCGTCACCAGTTTAAAAAGGATATTTCAATTGCCGCTCAGGGAGATCTTGATAAACTATTGATTGCCTATAAAAAGAATTTCGAGGTATGGAAAGAGAATGATACTGTTCATATTCGGTATGGTGAGAAATCTCCCGGGTGTTATTGTCCCGTATTAAAGAATCAGGCATATAACACAAAGGGGCTGCATTGTAATTGTACCAAAGCAACACACCAGGCAATCTTCGAAAATGCATTGGGAAGACCATTTAAGGTTGATATTCTCGAATCAATCAGGCGCGGAGGTCAGACCTGTCATTTTTTGGTGCATATTTAAAAGTAAAGGTCATTCTTTACCCTGAAGGGGTTATAGATGAATAACCCTTTGTTTTCCATCAGGACAAGCGCCTCTTCGACCGAGTGATTTTGCCTCCGGATACTTTGAATACATATCTACCGTCAGGTTATTCGCCAGACATGGCACACAATAAAAAGACTGCCCGAACCAGGCAGTCTTTTTATAGAACATCATCCAAAGATCAATAATATCCCGGGTTTTGCATCTCTGCCATTGGAGGCTGAGGAGACAAACGGTCGGTATATGTATTCGGAATTGGCCTGAGTTTGTGGAAATCTTTAACAGCAAAAGCATCAGGATTATAAAGTTTTGCACGGGCAATCAATGTACCTGTACGCGCTAAATCTTCCCAGCGATTTAATTCGCCGTATAATTCACGGGCACGCTCTTCAAGCATCCAGTCTACAAAAGCATCAAATCCTGCACCTGAAGGTAATAGCGGGTTTACAACATCAGCCTGTGTTACCAGCATACTGGCCACTGTTGGTGTTGTTACATTGGCTCCTCCGTCAAGTGTGAAAATCTGCTTCGGTTTTTGTTCTCCATTAGCATATGCTGCACGTGTACGAACGATATTAATGTACTTAAGTGCATTTGTCCAGTCACCTTTACGGCCATAAGCTTCACCTGCGATCAGGTAAGTATCGGCTAAACGCATACGATGAAAGTTACGGGAACCAGCCTGGTAGTTGATATCAGGTCTTTGATCGTCGAGCCATTTAATCAATGTCGGGAAGTTATTTACATCGTTTTTATCCACTGGGATAAGCAAATAAGGAGACTTTGCGATATCAGTCAGCATCTGACGGTAAGCAGCATCATTCAGCTTTGTTTGCTTTGGGGTGGTCGTTGTATAATAACTTAGTGCGCCATAATATTTCGAAGAGATATAGATGGCGGTATCACCCGTTTTGAATTTTGGCTTGCCTACAAGTTCTGCAGGTGTTGTATAAATAACATCTGTTTTTACTTCAGCGTTTGTAACAGGATCGATGTAATAGTATTTATCTTTCCAAACGTTTGTAGCAGCTGTGGTTGCATTATTTGAAATATAATTCCATTTAAAGGTTTTATAAAAACGTGAATCGTTCAAATGATCCCAAAGTTTAGTGACCACCCTAGGATTGACACGTGTGCGTTTAAATGGGCGACCGTTGGGCTGATCACGGATCATACCTGCTTTTATATCATACTGCATTAAAAAATACAGGTGTAATTGATTTCCTCCGTCTGCAGTTGAGCTTCCTGCACCACTAAACAGGGCGTCTTTTGTGTACTCAACATCCCAGATAATTTCTTTGGAAACCTTTTGATTGTTCTGATCAAAAATACTCGAATAATTGTTTTCCAACGAAAACTTACCTGAATCAATTACCTTCACAGCGTAAAAGGCTGCACTGTCCATGTCGGTTGCTTTACCGCCACGTTCTGCAAGATCGGCACTGCCGCGTGTCAGGTAAACCTTCGCCAATAAATGACTGGCAGACCATTTCGTAGCACGACCTCTATCGGTTTGTTGATAAACATCCGGCAAAACAGCGTAGGCGGCAACAAGATCCGAAATGATCTGATTATAAACGTCCTTCACAGGAGATCTTTTAAAATCTGTAATTACTTCAGTAATGTTACCCTTGATAACGAGCGGGACTGCACCATAATGCTGAACCAGATCGAAGTAATAAAAAGCACGCAGGAATTGAAGCTCTGCAGTCCGTTGTGTTTTCTGATCGGCTGTCATATCTGGAACATCCGGCATAAACATCAACGCTGTATTGGCGCGGGTAATTGCCTTGTAATTGTTGTTCCAGAATTTATTTATCACATCCTGACTTGGGTTTAAAGAACTCTGGTATTTGTTGAATGGATCTTTGTTCCCCCCGTCAGCACCTTCCCAGGTAAAATCGGTCCCATATTCAGTCAGACAGAAATAGGCTTCCATATTTCCGCCTGATGTGCTGTTACCTGCCTGGTTATATGAACCGCAGTACCAGCGCATGGCCTGATAAACACCGGTTACAGCAGCTTCCATCCCAACCTTTGTTTTGGGATAATCATAACCTACCTGTGTATATTTTTCTTCCTTCAGGTAATTATTGCAGGCAGTAGCCGCAAATAAAACCAGGATTAATATAAAATAGTATATTCTTTTCATATCGCTTTGTATAATTTACGTTTTAAGAGTCAGATTACAAACTCATATTAATACCGAACATAAATGTACGAGGTGCCGGAACATTGAAATTCGCACCGCTTTCAGGGTCTGTACCCGGGAATTTGGTAATGCAAAATCCATTCTGTACAGATACATACAATCTCAACTTTGTAATACCAACTTTTTTAATCAAAAATTTTGGTAGAGTATAACCCAACGTTACATCACTTAAGCGTATAAATGAAGCTTCAAAATAATTCAAGGAACTCCTGTAGGCCGGATTTTCTATTCCATTGTTCGGCCTTGGTGCCTCATTACTTCCGTTACTTGCAGTTGCATTCCCGGCAGCATCGTATGCTGTTACTCTCCAGTAATTTACTTTAATACTGTTGTACCGGCCATTAAAACTCAAACCGCGGTCATAGTTCAGCATATTACCGTAAGAACCATTCAACGAGAAATTGAAATCAAAGTCCTTATAGTTGATATAGTTCGCAATATTGGCAGTAAATGTCGGACGTGGTGTTCCGATGATCACACGGTCAGCCTCAGTGATTTTATAGTCACCATTCGTATCCTGGATTTTAATATCACCAGGTTTGAATGCTGTACCATATTTTGCCATCTCTGTTTCTTCGCCCAATTGCCATATTCCCAAAGCTTTATAGTCAAAGTAAACCGATAATGGTTGTCCGATAAACCAGCCGTTACCAACATCGTCTTTTGTTCCACCGTATAACTGAACAATTTCCTCTTTATTTCTTGCAAAGATAAAATCGGTACTCCAGCTAAAATCTTTTTTCTTGATGTTCTGGGTGTTGATTGTAACCTCAATCCCTTTGTTACGGGTTTTACCAATGTTATAAACCACACTGTTGAATCCCGATGTTTGAGGAAGTTGCCTGTCCATCAGCAAATTGGAAGTATTCTGCAGATAAACGTCGACAATACCGTTGATGCGACCATTAAAGAGTCCGAAATCAACACCGGCGTTCCATGCTTTGGTTGTTTCCCATCCAAGGTTCGGATTAGGCATTTCGTTCTGGTAAAATGCCATCACATTGTTACTTCCATAATTATATCGCGCATAGTCGAGATTACCACCTGTTTTGTAAGGGTCAATGGCCGTATTGGCTGTAACACCATATCCAACCCTGAATTTTAAAGCGCTGATAACGGTGATGTTTTTCATAAACGATTCTTCACTGGCACGCCATGCAAAAGCAGCAGATGGGAACATTACCCATTTATTGCCTTCTGCCAGACGTGATGAACCATCATCACGAATAGAAGCGGTCAGTAAATAACGGTCGTTGAAGCTGTAATTAAGACGTCCCATAAATGAAGCAAGCTGCCATTTTGTGTAATTACTGCTCACACTCGAAATGGTTGGCGCACTTCCGACATTGTACCACAACTGTGTTTCATAAGGAAGGTTCAATACATTGATCCTGTAAGACTCATATTTTTCCTGTTGAACAGATTGCAGCATTGTTACACCAAAAGTATGTTTCTTGATGGTCTTGTTCCAATATAAAAGGTTTTCCCATGTAAACATCGTACGTGTATCACCACCATTTTCTGCACGGGCAATACCGCCCTGACGGTCAGAACTGCGCGATCCATAAAAACGCTGGTCATAGTACGGACCAACATCGAGTCCAAAGTTTGAACGGAATTTAAAGTCAAATGGCAATTTTATTTCAGCATAGTAACTACCCATAAACCTGTCTTTGCGATATTTGACCTTCGCATTGTCAATATCAAGCAATGGATTCCATATCTGAGGATCATTTCCCGGACGGTTGAACATGACGCCATTTGCGTCATAAATATTTGCAAGAGGTGAAAGCCTGATCACATCATTGAATGCATTTGGACCATCGTTGCGATCGAAATGCGAGAATTGTGTCTGACCTCCGATTGTTACTCTGTCAGTAAGGTTCCAGTCAAAATTTACACGGGCTGAATAGCGTGAATAATCCTGTGTTTTAAGTAATCCCTTCTGATCGAAATAAGTTGCCGAAGCCATTACTTTCAATTTTTCAGTACCGCCACGGATACTGACTTCATGATTCGTGATTGTTCCTGTGCGCATTGCCTTGCCCAGCCAATCAGTCGTCTGTAAACGGTCGCCATGCCATGAACCATCCGGATCATATGCACCTTGCATCTTAAAAGCAATACCCGTCGGGTCGTTTTCCTGGCCAACAGGTATCATCAGTTTATCGGTATCAAAAGTTGGAACAACAGGTAATTTTCCTGCCTTACGATAAGCTTCACGTATAAAATCAACCCATTCAGGACCATTAAAAACGTCAACCATGTTTGCCGCTTGCTGAACGCCGTAATAACTGTTGTAATCAACAACAGCTTTACCCTCTTTCCCTTTTTTGGTTGTAATCAATACAACGCCGTTGGCGCCACGTGCACCATAAATAGCAGTTGCAGAAGCATCTTTCAAAATGTCGATGGTTTCGATATCCGACTGGCTGATTTCACTTAATCCAACAACCAATGGCATACCATCCACAACATAAAGGGGATCATTGGTAGCCTTTAAAGAACGGTTACCACGAATCATCACAGTTGCATCGGCACCCGGCTTGGATTCTTTCTGTTGAATTACAACACCGGCCGCTTTTCCCTGTAATGCCTGAGCGGCACTAAAACTGGCCTTTTCCATGAGCTTTGCATTACTGACAGACGAAACCGAACCGGTTAAATCTTTTTTCTTCACTGTACCATATCCAACAACGACAACCTGTTCAACGTTTAAGTTCTCTTCTTCAAGAACAACGTTTAACTGGGTTTTTCCGTCTAATTTAACCTCCTGGGGGATAAATCCCACAAAAGAGAAAACCAGAACAGAATTGGCGTTGGGTACTTCAATGCTAAACGCACCATTTGAACTCGTTATCATTCCAACAGTCGTCCCTTTTACAACAACGTTAACTCCCGGTATGGCCTGACCATCCGTTTTGGAAGTAACTGTTCCTGTAACTTTAATACCTGCATTGGCCATCAATAGTTCGGGCGAACCATTGGTTCCGGGATGGACTTTAGCAGTAACCTGAAGAAATCCCAAGAGGATAAAAAGAAAGGTCATCTTCATAATTAGTGCGGTTTTTTTCTTAAATAATTTTTTTTCCATAATTTTGCAACGTTTAAATAGTTCTACAATACAATGCTTTAGGTCTAAAGCAGACCACTGCAACAATAAAAAAATCTTTCAGTTATTCGGCAAACATCGCCGTATATTCATTTTTTTTCGATTCTATTTTCTGTAGAAAAATGTGTATCTCTTTTGAGCTCCTCCTTTCTTTTGCTAATTATTACTGTTCGTTTTTTGGTTATTCGATTGTTTTTTAAAGTCTTGAAATAGATGTTATCACTACTACATCCGCTCGTTTGCGCACACGGATATCGAACAAAACTTTCTTAACCGGGTTACAATTCTTTTAATTTTATGCTGTGTAGTTGAAATATTTTTTTATTCCTAAATCAATTCAGTTATTCTTTCAAAAGTTTACTATTTCTGAAAACTTCAATTTGTCAGTTCTGCGTATCTTTTGGTGATCTAATGTAGCTGTTAATGTTTTGTTAATCAGTGTTATTCTACTTAAGGAGTTGTACGGTCGGTAAATTTTAACCCATAAATACATTTTTTAACACTGCAAATATATTGAAATAATTCAATTAAGTATCAGGCCCCTTTTTTTTCTTAAAATTGTTGGTTTATGAAAGAGGAAACAGATTTGATGTTGAAATTGTTTTTGATTCCTGATCCTGTTTGCACAGTATCGAACAATTGGCAGATTTTGAACAATGGTTGTTTGTGTTGAGTCTTCATTCCTTCTTCAGATTTAAGATTTTAAAGCAGTCCTTTTTATCTTTCAGACACCAAATACATTCAAAATAATATTCGCCAAATCTGAAATAACCGAAAAAAATAATGACTGACAATAATCTTTTACACCTCCTCATTTTATAAACCTCGCATGAACATTGAACACTTAAAAATAAAAATTATCAATTATCCCGGTAAACACTGGTTATGAAGATATATTTTAAAATTATCTATCATTATTTTACTTTTTTCTGAAACTTTTTTCGTTGGAACCAGTATGAATAGAATACAGACTAATTTTACGCAAACAGGTATTTTATTTCTTCATTAATTAATCAATAAATTTTAAAGTTATGGCAAGTCGTTCAGAAATGGGCCATGCAAAAAATGTGGCCAACTTTAATGTTTTAATTGCTTTCATTCTGAGTTATCTTGATGTTTTCAAACCTTCGAGAGCCGCTATTGAGTATGCATCGCTTCAGGTTGTTGCAGAAAATGCAAAAAATTCAATGGAAAATGTAAATGATGCCTCTTCAGCAAACAATGGTGCCAAAGCAGCGCGTGTAGTGGCCTTTAGGCCATTTAGTAAGCTGATCACCAGGATAATCAATTCCGTCCGATCGACAGATACCTCAAAGGAAGTCGATAACCAGGTTCGTACATTGGTACGAAAACTTCGCGGTACAAGGGCTACTCCAAAGAAATCGGAAGAAGAAAAGAAAGTACTTGCTGCCGCAGGTACCGAAGTGGTTGAAATATCAGCATCGCAAATGGGTTTCGATGATCGCCTGGAAAATTTCGATAAGCTGATCAGACTGTTAGCTGGTATTTCTCTTTATGCACCGAACGAAACAGAATTAAAACTCTCGGAACTCTCCGCCTACAACGATCAGTTAAACATGCTGAATAAAGAGGTTGTTCGAACCGAATTAAGCTTGGGAAAGGCCCGGAATTTAAGACAGGAAGTACTCTATAAGGATAAGACAGGGCTTGTCGATCTGGCATTAGACACCAAAAGTTATATTCGGTCGCTGTTCGGCGCAACAAGCAAGGAATACAAACAAATATCAAAATTAAAATTCATTATTGTAAAGTAATGATAAAGCATTAAGGTTCAGTTTTTTCTGTAAATTCGAGGCGCGCTTTATATATCTCAACTGCGGTTATCTTTTTGATAATCGCAGTTTTATTTTTTCCCCCATTGATTTTGAGTCGATGTCCTGCACTTTGTGTTTTGCTTTCTGCACTTTGTGTTTTTGCTCCTGCACTTTGTGTTTTTGCTCCTGCACTTTGTTTTTTTGCTCCTGCACTTTGTTTTTTTGCTCCTGCACTTTGTTTTTTTGCTCCTGCACTTTGTTTTTTTGCTCTTGCACTTTGTTTTTTTGCTCCTGCACTTTGTTTTTTTGCTTCTGCAACTTATTATTTAAGAACTTCAGGGACATGCCAACAAAAAAAACGGACATCTTTTCAGACAGCCGTTTTATATTCATTTATTTTCTTCAGATAACCGAAGAAAATCATCCGTTTTATTGTGCGACACCTGCCGACCAGGGCACCAGTTTTGAAGGATAATAATCGATCTGCATCGCTTTGAAACGTTCACCCTGTGAGCCAAGTCTTACTTTATACTCATCCCAGCTGCGACCTGCTGGAGCGCTCCATCCAATTTCGGCATAACCGGGAAGGCGCGGGAAAAACATGTATTCGATCTCTTTCATATTGGTGATCGTTTCGGACCACAATGGCGCTTCAACACCAAGAATGTTTTCTTTTCCGATTCCGGGAACGAGGGTTGCGGGATCCCAGTTGTAACCCTTGTCAACTTCGATGTAACCGGCCCAATGCAATCCAAGTTTTGTAGTTGCGTCGTACTGCATATCGAGATATGCATTCGCAGCAGGCGACATAACCACTTTCGCTCCTTGTTTTACACCCTTTGATGCATTTTCGGCTTTCGCCCAGAATTGAACAAACGTATTGGGTTTCAATGTTGAAAGTGCAATTTCGTCCCATCCTATTATTTGTTTACCGGTTTTACTGACGATGTCCTGAACCTTGTTAACGAATGGAATGTAATCTTCGAGTTTCGTAACATGCGATTCATCACCGCCAATATGAAGGTACGGACCGGGAGTTATTGCGGCAAGTTCACCAAAAACATCGGCAACAAACTGATAAGTAATCGCTTTCTTGGTGCACAAGGTACTGAATCCAACTTTGGTACCCGTATACAATTGGGTAGCCTTGCCATTGCAGTTTAATTCGGGATACGAGGCAAGCGCCGCATTCGTATGTCCCGGCATATCGATTTCAGGAATGATCATGATGTATCGCTCTGCGGCATATTTCACGATATCAGCATATTGTTCCTGTGTGTAGAAACCACCTTTCTCTCCTCCAACCTGGGTACTGCCACCTATTGTGGTAAGCTTCGGCCATTTTTTAATCTCAATGCGCCATCCCTGGTCGTCAGCAAGATGAAGGTGCATCACATTCATCTTGTAGGCAGCAATCAGATCGATGCTCCTTTTCACATCTTCAACCTGGAAGAAGTGACGTGCCACATCAAGCATTACACCACGATACGCATACTCCGGATAGTCTCTAATGGTTCCTGCTGGCAGTTCCCAGGGGCCCTGCTGTTTCGAAGCCATCTCAATATTGGAAGGAAACAGCTGACGGATGGTCTGAATACCATTAAATAACCCGGCTGGTTTGTTGGCAGTGAGGGTTACAACTTCTGAATTGATCGTTAACAGGTAACCTTCATTTCCAAGTTGTGCATCAGCGGAAAGCGCAAGGTAAATATTCCCGGCATAGTGATCACCTGTGGCAGTCTTCACTTCAATACCCAACCCTGTTGCAGGATTAAGCTTGTCGGCAAGGTACTTACCAATCATTTTAACTTCAGGAGATTCGACGGTTACAAAAATGGCACTCTTATCTGTAAGACTAAAGGTACCCTTTGCAGGAATTACGGATACTGGTTTCGGAATTAAACTCACATCCGAAAGTACAGCCGGTTTCATTGCCATCGCCATCGTTTGCAGGGTTATAAAACTAAACATCAGAATTGATCTTAACATGATTTTTCTTTTTTAGATTGATATTTTAACAATTATAAACGACATCAGAATTGCTGGTAAAACGATTTAAGAAATGGAGTTACCTGGTTAAAGATAGGTTTTGTAAATTCGATAAACAGATCCTGTGGTCCCGGAGGAAGTGATGGTTTACGCTTACAAATGGCATATTGTTCGTCATTCAGCGCCCTTTCATCACCGTTAAATGAGCCCCATTCGATGGCCCAAACAAACTGCCCCGGAAATTTTCGTTGTGAAACAATACTGTTTTTCGAAAGATCAACAATGGTAACATCCAATATACCATTGGAAATCAACTCCCTTCGGTAAACCGTTATTCTGGCCTTAACGGTATTGTAAGCTTTCATTTTCTTACCGTCCGGAAGGGTCACAGTTCCTACTTCAACACTATCGCGTTTGACTTCGCGTACTGATTCCTTATCATAGGACTGACCGATTACAAAATCATCAAAACTCATTTTCAGTAATTGGTCAGGATTTTTGAGTCTTGCATTCGCGGCAGCTTCGGGGGTGTAGTATTCAACGAATTCATTGGGCCGGTAACGCATCAGGTTCTCAATGATCTGATTCAGAAAAAAGTCTGAAGAAAGCTGATACTTGCGCGATACTGCAATCTGCTCTACAATTACTTTTAACGTTGCATTGTATTTGGCGTCATCCATCCGACGTTTGACATCCTTGTAACCCGGCATAAACCGATCCGTCTTTTGATAATTAAAATAAGCGTCTTTCCATGAAAGGCGCGTGTTGATTTTTTCGTTCAGCAAACCGGCTTCGTACTGTTCTTCAGCTGCTAATTTGCGCGCCTGGGCTAATTCACTTGTATAATAATTCACTTTAGGGAAGAGATTCAACGCAGCAGGGCAACGGTTGATTTCATCCGATAAGCGGTTCATATTTTCATAATATCCAACAATTTCTGAATATTTGAAAGGACTGTTTGTACTTAATGCAAAGTCTATCTTTCCCTGGAACCAGGTGAGCGACATGGGATAACTGTCCTTAACAGCCTGAAGCGCTTTCTCGGAATTGGGATTACTCCGCAGGCGATTCACCGCCTGAATGGTGGCATTGTAATAATCGCCGCGCTCAAACGCTTTTTTGCCGGAAGAGCATGATAATAGTAACAAACAGATAATAAATGAGTTTAATAGTAGTCGCATCTTTTTTCACTTCGGTTAATAAAGGCTATAAAAGTATTTATTTATGCCGTTATTTGCTTTGTCTGCATCAAATAAATCCAGACAAACCGCAATTCGGAAAAACTTACATTATCTCCAAGTGCCGCTTTGGCCGGTCCCGAACCAAGGGTTGGATTTTTAATATACCAGGCGGAAATAATTGCTGCTTTTTTAGGATCCACCAACCTGTCAAGTCCAAGTTCTCCGGTTCCGACGTAATAAGAAAGATGCGCTTCTATGGTTGATGCTACAAATCCCCGCTCTTTGGCGATTGTATCAATCGATTTACCGTTTTTAAACAGCTCGAAAGAAACAAGCTTTGTATCTGTTTTGGGAACTTTAGCCGATATCTCAGGTTCAATATCCGGCTGTATATCCGGGATTTTCATATTTGTACGGATCCGGTATTCAATGATGATCGCCAGAATTTCTTTTCCAAACTGGCTGACTTTTTTTGCGCCAAAGCCTTTCACCTTCCTGAGATCAGCTGTCGATGCAGGTAACTGGCTGATCAATTCAATCAAAACCTTATAGGGCAATATCATATAGGTATCAACATTCAGTTCGTCGGCCTTCTGATTACACCATGCTCTCAGTTTCTTATAAAGCTCGGGATGTTTCATATTACTATCAGGTGAAAAAGCGGAAGCTTTATTCTTCACCTTTTTATCCGAAGGATCGATTGAAGCTTTCGCACGGATCTCCATGTACTGTTTTACCTTGAAACCATCCAGACAACCTTTCAGACAGGAATGCTTAATCGTTACTTCCTCATTCAGTTTCCCGACTGCATCATTCACCGATTTTCTGACGCTCTTATTATCGATCACAATTTCGATGCTTTTGAGTTTCTCAATCGCTGTTGATTCAAGTTTTTCCGTAAAATAGTGACATGCTTTTTTAATCCGTTCCTGCAAAGGAATATTCTCCTCAATATGATGATTAGCTGCCACTAACTGAGATAGCTGACCTTTAAATTTCTCTGAAACCTCGGCCAGATCATGTCTCAAATCAGTACTCATCAGCACAAAGATCTCTTTTAAAGCAGGAAGAATGCTCTCCTGATGTTCATTCATCAGTTTAACGCAGTACATCAATCGCCGAAGCAACGGTTGAAAATCAACAAGTTCAAGCATTAACGAATGTTGAAAAGTGAGCTTTGCTTTCTCCAATAGCTCAGGTCCGGGGGGATTCTGCTCAATCTCACGATTGAAGACCGAGACCATTGCATCGCTTTTAATACACTGATTTGAAATCGGCGTACTTAAAACCATCCCTTCCATTGTTTTGCAACGGCTAAGCGCCACATAAACCTGTCCATGTGCAAAGGCGGCCTTGGCATCAATGATTGCCTTTTCGAAAGTTAAACCCTGGCTCTTATGAATCGTGATGGCCCATGCGAGCTTTAATGGGATCTGGCTAAAAGTACCAAGGATCGATTCTTTAATCTCTTTGGTCTCGTCATCAATCGTATATTTTGTATTCTGCCATTCCGCCTGTCCAACTGCAATATCTTCCTCATCACCAGGGCAACGCACATATATTACGTCGTCGTCAATATTCACGACAGAACCAATTTTACCATTGTAGAAAAGCTTTTGCCTTGAAATATCGTTCTTCACAAACATCACCTGCGCACCTTTCTTCAGGCTTAACTCAAAATCATTCGGATACGAAAATTCAGGAAATTCACCTTCGACTTTTGCGGTGAATCTGTGAACCCTGACCGGCAATTTCTCAAGTTTCGAATCATTAATACTATGCGACTGGTAATTATGCGTCGTCAGGGTGATATAACCATCTCCATCTTTGGTAACAAACCCCGGTAAATATCTTTTATTCAATTCATCGAGCGTTTGCTGATCGGCACTGTTATCGCGGATTTTATTCAGTAACCGAATAAAAACTTCGTCACGCTGACGAAAAATATGGGTCAGTTCAATACTCACATAATCCGTTTTTTTCAAGGCTTTGCTGCTGAAGAAGAATACAGTATCATAGAATGGTTTCAACAGATTCCAATCATCATCTTTCACAACGGGAGCCAACTGTTGTAAATCACCAATCATCAGTAATTGTACACCGCCAAATGGTTTGAAACGATCTTTATAACGTCGCAGAACACTGTCAATTCCATCGAGCAGATCGGCACGAACCATGCTTATTTCGTCAATAACGAGCAGGTCCAGGCTCTTTATAATGGCAATTTTCTCCCGGTTAAACTTTTGAAAGCTTTCCGGTGAGGTATTGCTTTCATTCCCGGCAGATGTATTTCCGGTAATTTCGGGTGACAGAAAAGGACCGAATGGCATTTGAAAAAAAGAGTGAATAGTAACTCCTCCGGCATTGATTGCGGCCACACCTGTAGGGGCAACAACGACCATTCGTTTGGGTGAATTTAGTTTAAGCTGGTGCAAAAAAGTTGTTTTCCCTGTACCGGCTTTCCCTGTGAGGAAGATATGCTTCCCCGTATACTGCACAAAATCAAAAGCCAGCTGCAATTGATCGTTACTGATAAATTCTGTCATTTCAACGCCAAATTATTTTAGATAAAGTTACCAAAATTTAAGGTGAAAAAAAGTCCGGCCCCCAAAAACAGAGAGCCGGACCAACAAAATATTTACTAATCTAAAAAAAACCTATCTATTAATCAAAACCGTCTCTTCGTAGTTTTGTATTTCAGCAATATAGTCAATGCCGGACGGCACATTGTTGTCAAGACAATATTTATCGTAAACGGCTCCGAACAACATCGTTTTCATTCCTTCGAGGTAAGCAAGTCTTTCGAAGCTCTTTCCGCTCTCCTCGTATTTTTTGATGATGGCCAGAGGTTCAAGTAATGCCATCAGGAATGCCTGTTGTGCAGCTCTTGTACCTACAACATAAGCCCCGATCCTGTTTAAACTTCCATCGAAATAGTCGAGACCGATATTTACACGATCCATTGCCTTGCAACGTATGACCTCCTGCGCAATCAGCATGATCTCGTCGTTTAATGTCACTACATGATCGCTGTCCCATCTTACGCCGCGGGTGACGTGCAATAAAAGTTCGTCTACATAAAGAAGACATGAAGAGATTTTATCGCCAATTTGTTCTGTCGGATGGAAATGGCCATTGTCGAGGCATAGCAGCTTATTGTTTTTCATTGCATAGCCCATGTAGAACTCATGTGAGCCAACAACCATTGCCTCAGAACCAATTCCGAAAAGTTTGCATTCAACGGCGTCCTTCAGGTATTCTTTTGGATAAGTGACTTCGAAGATTTCGTCGAGCGATTTTGTAAGAATTGCACGATGACCACCACGATCAACCGGCATATCTTTTGAACCATCAGGAATCCAGATATTATTGACGCATGGTGTTCCTAACTGTTTTCCCATTTCAGCAGCAATGACGCGGCACTTTTTAACATGCTCAACCCAGAATTTACGGATTGTTTCATCTTTACTCGACAAAGTAAAACCATCGTCTGCTTTTGGGTGCGAGAAACAAGTAGGATTGAAGTCAAGACCAATACCATGTTTCTTCGCCCAGTCAATCCAACTCTGAAAGTGTTTAACTCCGATCTGGTCGCGGTCGACAAATTGTCCTTCAAAATCACCATAAATGGCGTGAAGATTCAAACGCTGTTTACCAGGCAATAGTGACATCACCTTTTCGAGATCCATTTTCATTTCAGCAATCGAACGCGCTTTGCCGGGATAATTACCAGTTACCTGTATTCCTCCGCCACCTAATGTTGAATCAGGTTTTTCGAATCCGCCAACATCGTCGGTTTGCCAGCAATGCAGACTGATTTTCACATCTTTCATCTTTGCTATGGCGTCGTCGGTATCGACACCTAATGTAGCATACTGCTCTTTTGCAAGTTCATAAGCCCGCTGAACAAACTCTTTTTTCATGATATTTTCAATTTAATTTTATTTCGTTTTAAAAGCAACTGGAATCTGGTTGTTGGCAACTGGCTCTTTTCGGTTTTTAGCCTTGGCTCTTTTTAATTGTCTAATTCCTTTTTATTCCAAATAAAATACCTCTTCAAGCGGAATAGTTACCGGCGATTTGTCAGGATTTGTTTCCATGATATCTGCCATGTAAGCCCACCATTTTTGAACAACCGGATTATTCCCTAAATCTTGCGATGAACCTTCGCCGCTTACTTTCTGAACCGCAAATAAAGTATTGCTCTCCTCATCCAAAAAAATTGAGTAGTCGTAAACTCCCGTCGAACGAATCAACTCAGATAACTCCGGCCAGATTTCATCATGTCTTTTCCTGTACTCTTCTTTGAAACCAGGTTTAAGCTTCATTTTAAAGGCAAATCTTTCCATCTCAGAATTGTTACAATGAATTTCCAATACCAACAATTGCAACAGACAATAGAATTACAGAGATTCCTATTACGAATGTCCTAAAGGTCCTTTTTGAGACGCCCCTCCATTCCTTATTGTATAAACCCCACATATTTGCAGTCAATATAATGGTCGACATATGCAGAATCCATGAGCTTGCACCGTTCCCAAGTTTACTCTCACCCATTCCATAAAAGAAGAATTGCATAAACCACACGGTACCTGCAAGGGCAGCAAAGAAGTAGTTGTTGAGTAATGGTGTTTTTTTGTTCGTATAATCACCAAATGTTTTATTTCTGAAATTAAGGATCATACACCAAATCAGATTGGTTGTTAACCCGCCCCAAAGTAAAATGATATAAGTAACATTGTTCTGAAATAGAAATTCTCCCTGGTTCGGATTGATGCTTTTCCATGCTTCATTGGCAACGATGGCCATTGGCTTTCCTGCTTCGATGCCGTAATTAAAAAATGCACTCAGGATACCTGAAATTACGGCGATGATTAAGCCTTTTATCAAACTGAATTCCTCAACACTTGCCTGACTGGCCTCCGCAGTAATCTCTTTTTCCTTCATCATACCAGCCTTACCTGATATGGCGATACCTGTCAGACAAATAACCACTCCCAGCAGAACAAGTTGCCCTCCGGGATTTGATAGCATATGTATAAAAGAAATTTTCCCGGCTGTGGGGATGATGGAATAATAAATAGGAGGAACCAATGCCCCAAATGCTGAGCAAAAACCAAGAATTACCGAATTTCCAAGTGACATTCCCAAATAACGTACGCCAAGACCGTAAGTTAATCCACCTATTCCCCAGATCAATCCCATTACAAAAGTGATCGTCAGAACATCGAATGAAGCAGCGCTGATAATATCTGCAAATCCGGGAATTGTTATCCAGGCAGCAATCGGGGGAACGATCAGCCACGAAAACAATCCTCCTATGATCCAGTAGCTTTCCCATGCCCAATTCTTTACCTTCTTAAAAGGCATGTAAAAACTTCCGGAAGCGAATCCGCCAATCGAATGAAATAAAATCCCTAATAATGCTTGCATAATGGTGTATTAATTTGGTTTTATGATCTTTGTGCCAGTCCTTACTTCTGAAAATGTATTGAAATAGTTAGTTTATGAAATGATACCAAATAAATCCTGTTAGCCTGATCATAATGGTTCCATCGCCACAACAAAGATATCTTGAAATTCAGAGCCGTCAATATACAAAATGATTCATGATTTACACTAATTGCATCCAATTTCTATTGAAACTAAATCAGCAAGAATTACTTTCCTCCGCTAAATGATTGCATGGGTGTCAAAGCTTTTCTAAATGTCTATATTTGCCATTGATAACAGATATTGAAAACACTATTCACCTAAAGATATTGGCATTATGAAGGCAATGGTACTTACCGGAATCAGACAGATGGAAATGCAGAATGTGAAGATGCCTGTCATCATGAAAGAAACTGATGTGTTGATTAAAATGAAGGTAGTAGGGGTTTGTGGATCAGATGTTCATTACTACACATCAGGTAAGATTGGAAGTCAGGTTGTGCAGTATCCTTTTCCCGTCGGGCACGAGGGAGCAGGTGAAGTGATGGACATCGGAACCAAAGTAACAAAGGTTAAACGCGGTGACCGGATAGCCATCGAACCGGCCATGCCTTGTGGCGAATGTGATCAATGCATTGCCGGTCGTCCACATACATGCCGGAAACTTCGTTTTTTAGGTTGCCCTGGTCAAGCTGACGGCTGTTTAAGTGAATATATTGTAATGCCGGAAACCAGTTGTTTCCTGATAAGTGATCATATGACTTATACGGAAGCAGCAATTAGTGAACCACTTGCTATTGGCGTTTATGCCGTAAATCAATCCATTCCTATGACAGGTGCCACTATAGGGATCCTCGGTTTCGGACCGATCGGGATGAGTGTTCTTTTACCTGCAATTGCAAAAGGTGCAGAGAAAATATATGTTACTGATTTGATTGACGAAAGACTCCATATTGCAAAAACTTGTGGCGCCACCTGGATTGGAAATGCATCAAACGTGGATGTGGTAAATGAAATTAAAGATATTGAACCATTACTGCTTGATGTTATTTTTGAGTGCTGTGGCAAACAGGAAGCAATGGACCAGGCTATTGAAATGCTTAAGCCGGGTGGCAAATTAATGATCATCGGCATACCTGAATTCGATCACTGGAGCTTCAGTGTTGATTTATTGCGTCGTAAAGAGATAACTATTCAAAGTATCCGGAGGCAAAATCATTCTGTCGAAGAGGCGCTTACCTTAATGGAAAATAAAGATGTAAATGTTGATAAAATGCCAACTCACCGTTTCAGTTTTGACAATACAAAAGATGCCTTTGACCTTGTGACTGCCTATGGGGATGGCGTTATGAAGGCAATGATTGATTTCGATTAATACTGATTTAGTTACTTCACAAAAGTTTCGTTTTGCGGTGCGTACAGCGGTATGCTGTTATTTTACCACTCGTAGATGCACCTTTACTGTTTTTTGCATTTTATCCCCGGGTGGCGTCGTCTCAGCCTTTTCCTTGGAACGATTGCAACCCCTTTAAGAGCCGCTGGCCAATAAGATAAAAAAGAGAAACTGTTCAAGAGAGAAATCCAATGAATAAAAAAATAATTTGTTCTTTCAAGCTCACTTTTTACATCATGTTACACTTTGAATATCAAAGTAACAGTCGTCCACTCTCATAAAAAAGTAAGGAAGAACTTTTTTTGCATCCGCCAATAATTTCTTTTGCCCCATGATCAGATATTATCTTCAGAGAATAGCTAAGAGAGAGTTCTGTATTATTTTCATAGTAGTAGGTCTTTCGTGCACGACTATATTGTATGGGCATTCCCATTTCCTGTAGTTCTTCAATATACCTGTAAAAGTGGCTTTCACTTATACCTAACTCATCTGCAAATTCTTTGGGGGAACCTGTATTTGCCGATTTAATCATCCGGTTAATCTTCTTAATTCTTTCCAATTGGTAAATCATCTTCATAATTATTCAATATTTAAGTTAGTTACTAAATCAGGTTGGCGCATATTACTGAATTTTGGAAGTTGTTTTTGCCACATCTCATAATATTTTCCTTTGGATTCCCATAATTTCGTATGTGTTCCCTCTTCAATTAATCGTCCGTTTTCAATTAACGCTATTTTATCTGCATTTTCAACGGTACTGAGTCGGTGAGCAATAATGACTACTGTTTTTCCTTCAGTTTTCATGTGGTTAATTGCTTGCTGAACAAAGTATTCTGATTCTGAATCAAGCGAAGAGGTGGCTTCATCCAAAACAAGTATTTCAGGGTTGCGGTAGAGTGCCCTTGCAATTGCAATGCGCTGCTTCTGTCCGCCCGAAAGAGTTGCGCCATTCTCACCTATGTAGGTGTTAAGTCCTGCCGGCATTTTCTCGATAAAGCCCAGCATTCCCAATGACTTGCATATTTCAATGATGCGTTCGATATTTGGATGGAATTCGCCAACTGCAATATTATCGACAATATTTCCAGCAAACAGATCGAGCTTTTGTGGAATAATTCCGATAATACTTCGCATACTGTCAGAAGTAATATGTGCAATATTATAACCTCCAACAGTAATTGAGCCGCCACTTAGCGGATAGAGCTTTTGTATCAGTGCTACAAGTGTAGTTTTGCCGGAGCCACTTTCGCCGATAATAGCCGTAATTTGCCCCTTTTTAACAACGAAATTAAATTTATCGAAAACCTCAGTTCGGGTTCCGTAGCTAAAGGAAATATTACTGAAGATGATTTCTCCAGCTTTATCGGGTGATAAATTCATTTTATTCTCTTCTTCTTCGCATTCGAGATCCATGATCTCAAAAAGCCGGTCAGCAGCTATTAATGCATTTTGTATCGCTTTGTTCATCCCTATAAGACTCGCCGCAGGGGATGTAAAATACCCAAGTATGGCATAAAAAGAAAGCAACTCTCCAGGTGTAATTGTATTGTCAATTACAAAGTAACAGCCAACCCAAAGTAATATAATGGTGTAAATACGACTAAGAAATTCTGTGCCTGTGCCGGACATAATAGCGTTAAGACCAGATTTGTATACGGTCCGGAGTAGTTTGACAAAACGAATTTCGGTTTTAAGGTTCGAATACGATTCAAGTCCAAATTCCTTTATTGTTCGTACTGAATTCAATGATTCAACCAATTGACTCTCCAATTCAGCTGAATTTTCCATTAGTTTTCGTTCGCGTTTTTTGTTCACCAGATTGGTAAAGTAGTAAACAATAACATAAAATGGAATGATCGTCAATATAATCATCGCGAGCTTCCAACTATATAAAAACATTAGTCCAAACGAAAAAAATACAATAAAAATATTGACCAACAATGATATCGCCGTATCATTAATAAAAGCCCTGATTTTTACGGCATCGTTGATTCTTGAAATAATTTCACCTACCCGCATTGTATCGAAAAAGCGCTGAGGTAGTGTAAGAAGATGTTTATAATAACCTAAAATCAACCGTAAATCGATTTTTTGCCCTGTCCTCATTATAAATACACTCTTTGCCGTGCCAATGAAGAGCTGGACCAATAAAATGGCGATCATTACAACACTTAAGAGACTGAGCAGTTTTAAGTTGTGATCAACCAGCACATAGTCAGTTATTTTCTGAATATAGATCGATGTTGAAAGTCCGAGAACAGTATACATAACAGCGCCAATCAGCGATTGCATCAATATACTTCTATGCGGTTTCAACAAAAAAACGAAACGTTGAATGTTCGAGATTTTCTCATTTCGTGGAACAAAATCGTTTCCAGGTGCCAATAATATCAATACCCCGCTCCACATATCGGCAAATTCTTTTAGTGTCAGCTTGTGCATTAAACCGTCTGCCGGATCCATATAAACTGCATTTCCATCTTTTACACGGTAGAGCACAATATAATGCTGAAGAATTTTCTTTATCGTAACATGGGCTATGGCAGGAAGAGGAATATTGGGCAATGCTTCAATATTTCCCTTAACGCCTTTGGCAGAGAACCCCATTTTCTCCGCGGCTTTCACTAACCCCCATGCATTTGTCCCTTTTTGATCCGTTCCGGCTATTTGCCTTATTCTCGATACAGGAATTCCAAGGTTATAATGCGCCCCAATTGAAGCCAGGCAAGTAGCTCCACAATCGGTGATATCGTGTTGTTTGATTTTAACGTTCATTTTCAGTGATTTTAGGATTAAGCCAGTTGTCGGTTTTATCATAGAGTAACTGGAACAGACTACGTTCTGTTATCATAAATCTGCCGGTTAAGGTCATGCCTTTCTTCAAATATCCTTTATAACCGTTTTTTAATGAAAGATAGCTTTGATCGAGGCTACACTTTACTTTGAAAAACGCGTGTTCATTTATAATTATTGTATTATTGGATATTTCAGAAACTTTACCCGAACCAATTCCCCATTGATTATAATTGAATGAATGAAACTGAAACCGGACATCCATAGCCCGATGGATCAGACCTATATTTGAGGGATTAACATAGCATTCTACCAATAATTCATCATCAGGTGATATCCTTGCAATTTGTTGATTAGGAACTATAAAGTTGCCTTCTTTGATGCCGGAATAAGCGGTAATTGTGCCCGAAATAGGAGCCGTAAGGATATATTGTTTTTTCTCTTTTTGTAATTGCACTATATTTGATTTCAAACCCTCAATTTTCAACTTGAGCTCCGAATATTTTGTCTGCCATATCAATTTTTGTTGCTCACAAATGTTGTTATAACAGCTTATCTGATATTCGCGATTGTTCTTTTTTTCTTCATATTCCATTTTTGGAATAACTTTTTTCTCATATAATGTTGTCGCAAGGATAAACTCCTTATCGACCTGAGACATTTTTACTTTTTGCTCCTGAAGCTTTCCCTGAAAGCCAGTAAATTCTTGTCTAAATAAGGTAGAAACTAAAGGTGAATTATCACTTTTGAGTAATATAGCAAGGTCTTTCAGATGAATGGATTCTTCAATTAATTGTAGAATGTGGTAATTGATCTGTTCATCTATCTTTTGTGTACTGATCACCACCAGTGTGTCAGCTTGTTTAACCGAAGCATCGTCATAAATATTCACATATACAACTTCTCCATAAACAGCCGACTGAAGAATATTATCGTCATATCGAGAACGGATTATTCCATTATTTTGTATGGTAATATCGATCTTGATGATTGGGAGTAAAAGCAATAGAAGTATAATTATCACCAGTAAGATAAGGTATATTAACCTGCTTGTAGTTTGTTGCTTGAAGTAAAAATTTTCAGCACTGTTCTGGATGACTTCTACTGGGAAAAGCTGTTTCATTGTCAAATATAAAATAGAATTATTTTTTGTTTTACTAAGAAATTCAAAACATCAAATAATCTCGTAAAGAATTCCTGATGAATAACTTGAAAAATGGAATCTTTATATTGCCAAATTTTTAATCCGGAAATGTCGAAATTATTTTTAAGTCGTTAGTTCCGTTTTCAATCACTAAAATGCTATAGATTTCTATCAATATCAAATGTCTAATTATTGTTATGAACATTTAATAATTTACTCTCAATAAATAATGAATGCTTATTTGTTTTACAATACATCTTTGCTTTAAAGTTACAAAAAATCAAAATTAAAAGCAAATAAATAATACTCGTAATTTAACTGAGTAGACTTATTATCAGAATATATAATTAACATGAGTCAGCTTTATCAATCAATAGCTCACATTTCTATTGGCATAGGAAAGTATTTGAAGTATTTAGCAATATGGAGATAAATACAATTAAATATACTATGATATTTATATGAACTGAAAGTAGTGGAGCGAAATAACCTTATTAGGTAATAGAGTGATAACAAAAATGCATTATGAAAGAGGATTCCGTGGATTAAAAAGATTAAGAAAACAAATAGCTTTTATTCCGAGGACCAAAAAATGACGATTAAGATTTTTTGTCTGATTATTCTTCTTCGTAATAGCAGCTTTGCATGACTTTGCAGAAAGGTTCTTGCAAAGTTTCCTCGGTTTTATAACCGAACATCAAAACAGATAACTTTTTAGAAAACATACGATAAAAAGACCAGTTCACATACTCGAAAAAATATACCATCGCTAAGTTTTATTTTGGGCGCTTTTGAAAAACTGTATAAGAGATCAAATTCTCATCTTTTGCATTTATTTAAATTCTCATCTTTAAATTCAATTACCATACAATTGGAATTCATACTATAAAACTTAATTTTGACAATCAAATTTACACACAATGCAAAAATTAGTGACTTTTCTGTTTTTTCTGGTGCTGCCATGGATTTCCAATGCCCAGCAGTTTGTTGCAAATTACGATGAGGCAAAAGTGCCGGTCTTTACTTTGCCCGATGTGCTTGTTTTTAACAATGGCACCTTGGTTAAAACTAAAAAGGATTGGGACAGGCGGAGAAATGAGATCTACACGATTTTTGAAAAAGAGGTTTTTGGTGTTGTTCCTGAATGGAAGGGAAATGTAAAATCGACCATCGTTTCGCAAAAAGCAGATGCGTTTGGCGGGATTGCAAAACGGAAGGAAGTCAGGCTTGACTTTATGAACGGAGACCGAAAGGTATCGGTGATGGTACTGATCTATTTACCCCAGAATTCAAAAAACGCGCCTGTTTTCCTGAGTTATAATTTTGACGGGAATCATACCACCACGTTGGAACCGGATGTTTTAATGCCTGATTCGTGGGTTGCCAACAATAAAACATTTGGTATTGAGGATAACCGGGCCAATGAAAAGGGAAGGGGAGCGGCTGTTTCGAGATGGCCCATCATAGAAATTGTATCACGCGGTTTTGGCGTGGCAACTGTTTATTACGGAGATATTGATCCCGATTTTGATGATGGTTTTAAAAACGGAATCCAAAAGCTTTTCGATTCGAAAAGAGATAGTACCTCGTGGGGATCGATTGCCGCATGGTCGTGGGGATTGTCGCGTGTAATGGATTATATTGAAACAGATAAGGATATGAATGCCGAAAGGGTGATCATGATGGGTCATTCACGTCTAGGCAAGACCTCGCTATGGGCAGGAGCTTCTGATGAACGTTTTGCGATGGTGGTTTCCAATAACTCAGGATGTGGCGGAGCTGCCCTTTCGAGACGGAAATTTGGTGAAACGGTCGGCAGGATCAATACCGCTTTTCCACATTGGTTTTGTGATAATTATAAAAAGTACAATCTGAAAGAGGAGTTGATGCCTGTCGATCAGCACGAGTTGCTTGCATTGATAGCACCCAGGCCGGTTTATGTGGCAAGTGCGGCCGAAGATTTATGGGCAGATCCGAAGGGTGAATTTTTATCGTGCGTATTTGCATCTCCCGTGTATGAGCTTTTAGGAATGAAAGGACTTCCTTCGAACGTGATGCCGGCATTAAGCAGTCCGCTGGCGGGTACAATTGCCTATCATATACGTCCTGGCAAACATGATGTCACACCATATGACTGGCAGTGTTACATGGATTTTGCAGCAGATTACTTTAAGTTGAAAAAGTAAATGTTCTGTGTATAATTATCATAAACTGATTTTAAAGTGATGCCCAGATGCGTGCAAGTGAAAAGCCTGGCGCATTAATATTCAGATCGAGAAAATAGCCAAATGGCGTTTGTTCTGTCGTATAATTTCCGTTCTGCAGACGTTTCTGAGCGAGGTCAAACAGCACCCTGGTATATTCAACCGAAGCCTTTGAATCAGCAAGATGAGCGAAGGAGTGTAAAACGATTGTATTCGTATTGTTTTTACGTGCCGTCCATTTCAGGTGGTTGACCAGCTTCTTTTCCCTGCCGGCGATATCTTTCTCCTCGTCTTCCTCTTCCACCTGGATAAATGCAACAATGCAGTCGTTATAAGTTTTACCATGGTTAACCTCTTCAACTTCTGCAAGCGTTTTTGTTGCAGGAAGATAGGAAAATGCTGTACAATAAATTGCAAGTACCTTCATTTGAAATCTTTAATTTAAAGTGCAAAGTAGTCAAATTACTGAAATATTGTCAAGTAAAGTAAATATTTGAAGGGGATCAACTATCTTTGTGCGAAATTTGAAAAATCAATGATTTTACGATACTTCCCGATTTTAGTGCTATTATCAGGATTGGCATTAAACAGTTCTGGTCAATTGTCATTTGGAGGAATTCCTGCATCCTTTAGCCAATTAAAAAAAGCTGTTTATACAATTCCGGTTATTGATATGGAACCGGTTGATAATGATCAATTGTTGATAGCTGAAAAAGCAGATCAGAAAAATCTGAAAGCATTCTTTTTTGCAAAAAGTTTTAAGGTGGATATCTCCCCGGCATCGTCAGGAAGATGGGAAGTGAATGGAGATATGAAGATCTGGCGGGTGGGAATCCGTTCGAAAGGTGCCTGGTCTATCAACTTGATTTTCGATGAGATGATTATTCCGCAGGATGCTTCTTTATTTATCTATTCGAAAGATCAAAAAAAGGTTTTAGGAGCTTTTACTTCGGCTAACGAACAATCATCCGGTTATTTTTCAACCTATCCGGTTTCGGGCGATGAAATTGTGGTGGAATACAACGAACCTGTTAAATCCATTTATACGGGTGAGTTGCATATCTCATCCGTAAATCATGATTATAAGAATGCTTTTGGAACGCGGCCTTTGGGCGAAGCCGGACTTTGTAATATGGATGTTTATTGTCCGGATGCAGTTCCATATGCTGTAGAAAAACAGGCTGTTGTGAGTTTAATTGTTGCCGGAAGAGAACTTTGTACGGGGACATTGGTGAATAATACCAGCCAGAACAAGACACCTTATCTTTTAACTGCAGGACACTGCATTGCAAACGCGACCGATGCTCAGCAAACTGTATTTTGTTTTAATTACGAAAGTCCTTCGTGTGGTAATGGTGGAAGTAGTGTGAACGGATATGCCGATCAGACCCTTTCAGGTTCCATTTTAAAATCCCGGTCTGATTCACTCGACTTTGCACTTGTTCAACTAGAAACATTGCCTCCTGCTGAATACCGTCCTTATTATGCCGGATGGAACAGAGCGGTTGTTATACCTACTTCAACTTTTGCAATACATCATCCAAAAGGAGATGTAAAAAAAGTATGCAAGGATAACAATCCGCCGACAATTGGCAGCTACAACGCTGATTTCACACCCAATAGTTTTTGGGTAATCGGGAAATGGGAAGTTGGAACAACAGAAACAGGTTCCTCAGGATGTGGGTTGTTCAATCAGAATAAATTAATAGTCGGATCATTAACGGGAGGTACAGCTACATGTGATACACCCACGAATGATTTGTTCGCCATGTTTAATAAACAATGGGATTTTTATAAAACCAGTGACAGACAGTTAAAGATATGGCTTGACCCAACAGGCACAGGCGCTACGGAAGTTGCAGGGTTAAATCCATTTGATATCAGCAATTCATGTGCCCAATTTACAAATAGTGTAGTTGGCGAGACTTATACTGTACAAAATGTATCAAATTCTTCAGGTGGATATAAGTCTGGTCATAATATATTGAAAATAAGCAGTTATGCAGAGCGTTTCAGTAAGACTGATAAGACACTGCTCTCTTCTGTTTCGATTGGGGTTGCAAAGCTTTCTTCAGTTCTGTTCAATGCGAAAAGTAAGATCACACTAAAGGTTTACCAGGAAGATGTGGCAAGTGGACTTCCCGGAAGCGAACTGATAACGATGGATTTGCCATATACTTTATTGAGTGAGAATAAGATGAATTACATCGAACTTGTAAGTCCGATTGTGATTAACAAAAATTTCTTTGTCGGCTTCAATATTGACTATTCAAACGTTACAGATACTTTTGCTGTTTATCATACACCCGACCGACTGGCATTTGATAAAAATGATTCTTTTGCCAAATATAATGGAAGTTGGAAACCATTTTATTGGATACCTGAACTTGGAATTTCAACGTCACTTATGATTATTGCCAATGGTTGTCAGAACACTTTGGCGACAGATGGCACTCCGGTTGGTGGAGAAGGACAGAAATTTGAGGTTTTATACCCGCAAACGGCCATTACAAACTATATTTTGCTTCATAATAAGGGTACTGAAGAATATGGTGTAATCAGCTTGTATGACATTCTTGGTCGTAAGTTTTACTCAGAAGAAGCGATGCTTACGTCTACCCCCAAAATGATTGCGGTCGGACAATACCAATCCGGTGTTTACTTCCTGTCTGTTGAGACTATAAATGCGCGGCAGGTGATCAAAATCAAGGTAAGTAATACCAAATAATTGATCTTGTTAAACTAACTTTGGACAAATTTTTAGGATGTCCAGAATTACCTTCTTTTTTATGGCTTTTTTGTTTTGGGGAGTGGTATGTTGTGCTCCAGGCAAGAAGAAATCAAATGATCATTCAAATGAAGATCGTAATTTGCCGGTTAGTTATGCCAACGGCTTTACGATCAGTGATCATGGGAATTACCGAAAAATAACTGTTATAGATCCGTGGCAGCAATCATCAGGGATTAGTTTCGAGTATTATCTTGTTGACCGTGATAGGGATATCCCCGCAGTGCTTGCCGGAAAGGAAGTGATTAGAACACCTGTAAGACGTGTGATCTGTCTCTCAACCTCACACATTGGTTTTTTGAGTGCCCTCCACGAAATTCCTTCACTGAAAGCCCTTTCGGGTGCCGGTTTTGTTTCTGATCCTGAAGTACAAAAGGCAGTTGCTTCGAAAACTGTTTTTGATGTTGGTTACGATCAGGGTATCAATTATGAATTGATTCTTAGTCTTAAACCTGATCTTATAATGGCTTATGGAGTAGGAGGGGAGGTGACAGGATTTATTAATAAGCTCCGCGACCTGGGACTGAATGTGATTCTAAACGGGGAGTACCTCGAGGAAAATTCGCTGGCCAAAGCTGAATGGATAAAATTCGTTGGTGCATTTTACAACAAGGATCAGGAAGCAGCGGACTATTTTTCCAGAATCGAAAAAAACTACAAAGACATTAAACAAAAGGTAGCAGCGGTTAAAAATCATCCTGTTGTTTTGACAGGTTTGCCTTATAAAGATGCATGGTGGATGGCCGGCGGTCATTCGAACCTTGCTTCATTGATCAGTGATGCAGGGGGAGAATTCCTTTGGCATGAGAACACTTCGCGTGAGGCTTTTGTCGTTTCGCTCGAAGAGGTTGTGATACGGTCTGCCAAAGCCGATTTCTGGATTAATTGCGGTACTGTAAATACACTTAATGAACTTCTTTCAACTGACAGCCGATTTACCGTCTTTCCGCAGGTTCGAAAAAAGGCTATATTTAACAACAATTTGCAGGTTGGCCCGGGTGGCGGGAACGATTACTGGGAACGAGGTGTGGTAAGACCTGATTTGATTTTGTCAGATTTGGTGAAAATCTTTCATCCGGAATGTGATAGTAGCAAAGTTTTTAATTTCTATAAAAAAATAGAATAGTAGTGGCAGAAACAGTTATAAATAAGAATAATAATAACCGGGCTTTTCGGATACTGTTGCTATTGTCACTCCTTGTTCCACTGTTTTTTCTTGCCGATCTTTTGGTAGGCTCGTATTATATTTCGATCCCCGAAATTCTGAAGGCAATCTTTCGTTCCGAAAATGCGGATGCACAAATTGTATTAATCATTAACCAGTTTCGTATTCCAAAGGCATTTACAGCAATTTTGGCTGGTGCTGCCTTGTCGGTTGCCGGATTGCAAATGCAAACTGTCTTTCGTAATCCTTTGGCAGGACCTTACATTTTAGGAGTAAGTTCCGGAGCAAGCCTGGGTGTTGCCTTACTAGTTCTTGGCACGGGCGGCTTGCTGGGCGGAGGTATCGTTTCGGCCGTCAGTTCATGGGGCATTGTTGCCGCGGCATGGATTGGTTCGGGCCTGGTACTGCTCGTGATTGTGATGATTTCTGCCCGCATTAAGGACATCATGACCATCCTGATTCTTGGAATATTGATTTCGAGTGCCATATCTTCAGTTGTAAATATCCTTCAGTATTTCAGCAACGAATCAACGTTGAAGTCATTTGTTGTCTGGACAATGGGAAGTCTGGGAAGTGTTACAAATATCCAGTTATCGGTTTTATTCCCGTCTGTTCTGATCGGAATAATGATCGCTTTCTTCTCGTCAAAATTTCTTGACGCCTTTTTATTGGGCGAAAATTATGCCCGGAGTATGGGGATGAACGTCCGGTTTGCCCGTTTGATGGTTTTCCTTTCAACATGCATTCTGGCAGGAAGTATCACCGCTTTTTGCGGGCCAATCGGGTTTATAGGGATTGCAGTTCCCCACATTGCGCGGATGCTTTTGCAAACGGCAAAACATCGTCTGCTGGTTCCCGGTACGATTTTAATCGGGGCATTGATGATGCTCGTGAGCGATATCATCTCGCAGCTTCCGGGTTCCGAAAGCACATTACCTGTCAATTCGGTGACCGCCTTGCTCGGAATTCCGATTGTAATCTGGATCATTATTCGTAACAAAAACAGCGGGATGATATGATCGGGGAAGAGAAAATCATCGCATTAAATAATGCCACGATTGGTTACAAGGCGAAAACCCATTCGGTGAATGTGGTGAAAGCTGGTATTTCGGTCTATGCGCTCAAAGGCGAACTTGTTGCGCTGATTGGCGGTAATGGCGTCGGCAAAAGTACCCTTTTAAGGACAATTGCCGGGTTTCAGCCTTCAATGGGAGGTGATGTATTGATCAGGGGAAAACAGGTGAATGCTTACCGCGAAAAGGAACTGGCGCTGATCATGAGTTTTGTCTCGACTGAAATTATCCGTGTACCGAATCTCTCTGTATTTGATCTTGTTTCATTGGGTCGTTATCCGCACACCAACTGGTTCGGAAAATTACTTGACGAAGATCGCGATATTGTCGAAGAGGCAATCAAATCTGTCGGATTGAAAGGATATGAAAACCGCATGGTGAATTATATTTCGGATGGCGAGCGACAAAAAGCGATGATCGCCAGAACGTTGGCCCAGAATACCGATGTGATAGTATTGGACGAACCTACGGCATTTCTTGACTTGTCGAATAAATACGAGATTGTACATATTTTGCACGAATTGGCAAGCGAAAAAGGGAAAACGATTCTGTTTTCGACGCACGACCTCACCACTGCCATTGCAGAGTCTGACCGTATGTGGGTCATGCTGAACGAATCCGTTGAACAGGGTTCGCCCGAAGATTTAATTCTAAATGGCGATTTTGCTTCGCTGTTTCATAGCGAGCACCTCTTTTTCGATCAGGAGAAAGGTGATTTCCGGATAAAAAAATTGACCAAGCGAAAAGCAATTGTTGCTGGGAAGGGTATTGCTGTAGATTGGACGGTGAAGGCTCTTGAAAGAAACGGGTTTGAAATAATTGATTCTGAAAGCGCCGGAGATGTGATTGTGATAATTGATGTTGCGTATCCTGAATGGACGGTTATGCACCAGGAACAAACTGCTAAATTTGATTCACTTCTTTCGGTTTGCAGATATTTGAATAGGATGTAAAATAAATTTAGGAATGATCAAAACAGATCGGAATGGGTTCCGGTACCAATAAGAGTGATTATTTTTTGATCATCATTTTTGATCCAAATCAGAAGCCAATCTGGTTTTATGTGACATTTCCAATATCCTTGAAGTTTGCCCGATAAGATATGTGGATTATGATTTGGCGGTACGTTTCCGGTTTCTGTAAGCGAAGTCAATATCTTGTCAAGCAAAGGAATGTCGTATTTTCGCTTTGTACATTGCTAGTAATTTCGTAGGAACCTATTGGTGAAGGTTACTTCATACATAAGCCTATTTTTTAAGCTTCTCGAGTAAATCAGCTATGTTTTTTGTGCGGGTCACTTTGCCTAAACGTGCTTCTTCCATTGATTTTAATAATGAGGTATTAGGTATTTTTTCGTCTATAATTTTAGCATACCGTTGGGTTCTCAGAAACTCAATCATTCTTTTGGCATCTGTCGTTTTATCGTTAATGATGATGGTTATCATATCTAATTTTTTTTACAAATATATAAAACCTGTTTGAAATATATTCCAATGTTCTTTATCACATCACGGGTTTGCAATCAGTTAAATGGTTAGTAACAAACAAAAACGGAGCAACATCTTTTTGACATTGCTCCGCTGATAAAATATTTCGGATGCTCCCGTTATTCGAACATATCTTTTACCTTATCGAAGAAACCTTTGTCCTGATTTCCTTCCGGAGAAATAAAATTGGGTGAAACCTGCAGTTTTTCAAGCGTTTTACGTTCTTCAGCCGTTAATTTTTGAGGAACCCAGGCATGGATCTTCACCAATAAATCGCCTTTACCATAACCATTTACGTCGGGTAAACCTTTTCCGCGAAGGCGGAGAATCTTTTCGGGTTGTGTTCCGGATTCAATTTTCACTTTCACTTTTCCGTCGATCGTAGGGATCTCGGTTGTGACACCCAATGAAATATCGGGGAATGAAAGGTAGAGGTTATAGATCAGATCGTTTTCATCGCGTGTAAGTTCAGGATGTTCTTCTTCCGAAATAAGGATCAGAAGATCGCCTGGCATTCCTCCGCGACGTGCTCCGTTTCCTTTGCCTTCCAGCGACAGCTGCATCCCTTCGGCTACTCCGGCAGGAATCTTCACCGTGATTACCTCTTCACCCTGAATGATTCCTTCTCCATAACAGGTGTCGCATTTGTGAGAGATGATTTTACCGTCACCACCGCATGTTGGACAGGTTGACGTGGTTTGCATTTGTCCCAGGAACGTATTGCTTAAACGGGTTACTTGGCCTGATCCGCGACAGGTTGAACAGGTTGTAAACCCGCTACTTCCTTTGGCGCCACTTCCATGACAGGTTGTACAGGTTACATATTTTTTTACCTTGAGTTTTTTCTCAGCTCCATGAGCAATTTCGCTTAGATCGAGGCTCACTTTAACGCGTAAGTTTGAACCGCGATTGACACGTTGGCTCCTTCCACCTGAGCTAAATCCTCCTCCAAAGCCACCAAAACCGCCGCCTCCAAAGATATCGCCGAACATTGAGAAGATATCGTCCATCGAACGACCACCACCGCCAAATCCGCCCTGATTACCCAATCCGGCATGGCCATACTGGTCATATCGTTGTTTTTTTTCAGCACTGCTCAATACTTCGTAAGCTTCTGCTGCCTCCTTAAAATTTTCTTCCGATTGCTTATCTCCCGGATTCTTATCGGGATGGTACTGCATGGCTTTTTTTCTGTAAGCCTTTTTTATTTCATCAGCGCTTGCACTTTTGCTTACACCTAAAACTTCGTAGTAATCTCTTTTAGCCATTTTCAGTTTATTGTGAGGTTTTAACCTGTTTTTAATTATTCGCCCACCACAACTTTGGCAAACCTTATAACCTTATCATTCAGATAATATCCTTTTTGAATCACATCAATTATCTTGCCTTTCAATTCTTCCGAAGGAGCAGGTATTTTTGTCAGTGCTTCATGCAAATCAGTATCAAAGGATTTTCCTACTGCTTCAATTTCGGTGATACCGTTTTGCTTGTTAAATTCTTTGAATTTATTATATATCAATAATATACCTTCCTTCGTGGCTTCAAAATCCATTCCTTGTTCAATGGAGTGCATGGCTCTTTCGAAGTCATCGGTTACCGGCAAAATACTCAACATAACCGATTCGGCTGCCGTTTTTGTCAGTTCCATTCGTTCTCTTAACGTCCGTTTACGATAGTTGTCAAATTCAGCTGATAAGCGAAGGTATTTGTCATTCATTTCCTTGTTGGCACTTTCCAGTTCAGCTATTTTAGCTTCCAATAGTTGTTTTTCATCAAGTACAGGTAACTCTTCAATTGGCAGCTCCAGTACTTCTTCATCGGATGCGATTGCTCCATCCTGCTCAATAGGTTTTTGATTATCAGTATTTAAATCAACAACCTTGTTTTTTTCAACTTTTGTGGTTTCTTTATGATCCTTCTTCTTCATCTGCGAATTCTTATCTTTAAAAAAATTGAATTTCATTTTTGTATAAAGGTTCCCGACTGCGAGTTTCGGGGACGTTTTACCTTTATTACGCCCTTGTTAAATTATTTACAAAATCTCTTTGATGAGTGTTCAAAAATTTTGCCAATTGTCAATTCATAGACAAAATGGCACAATGTAGGGTGCTTTGCTGTCAATAGGTGCCAGATCAATTGATAATCCTCAATTAATCAGACTGAATAATTTCTATCTTTTCAATGATTCCAGCTTTTCATCAAGCGCTGTACCCCTGAGGTTCGTAGCAAGGATTATTCCTTTACCATCAATCAGGAAGCTGGAAGGTATGGACCGTATCTGATACTGGTTGATGTAATCAGCAGTACTACCAGGTTTGCAAACATGGTTTTCCCAGGTCAAATGATCGGCTTGTATTGCTTTTTTCCATGCATCTACATCCTTATCGAAAGAGACACTAAAAACAGTAAATCCCTTTCCACCAACAAATGAGGCATCTTTAAATTTTGAATAGGCTGCCACGACAGATGGATTCTCATTTCTGCATGGACGACACCATGAAGCCCAGAAATCGATCAGTACAACTTTACCTGCAAGGGATGATAATTTCACTTGCTGACCTGTAACCGAGTTTTCGATAATTTCAGGTGCTTTGTCGCCAACCTGAATACCAGTCCGTATAAGTGATTGACCATTGGCCAGAATTGCTGATAACACAAAAGTTACTGCGACGATTGAAGTTTTTAAATATCTCATAATTTATAATTTGCGAAATTTATTCACGCGTGATTTTAGCTCCGATCGCGTTAAGCCGGAGGTCTATATTTTCGTATCCACGGTCAATTTGTTCGATGTGGTCGATTGTCGATTTTCCTGTGGCAGAAAGTGCAGCAATTAATAAAGCTACTCCGGCTCTGATATCGGGTGAACTCATTCTCATCCCTCTAAGATTGTGCGATTTATCAAGGCCAATCACTGTTGCACGGTGTGGGTCACACAATATGATTTTTGCACCCATTTCGATGAGACGGTCCACAAAAAACAAACGGCTTTCGAACATCTTCTGGTGAATTAACACACTTCCGCGGGCTTGTGTTGCGATAACAAGGAAAATACTTAATAAATCGGGGGTTAATCCGGGCCAGGGCGCATCTGCAACCGTAAGAATCGAACCATCAATGAACGATTCAATCTCATAGTGCTCCTGTATTGGAATATGCAGGTCGTCTCCCTTACGGATCATATTAATGCCGAATCGACGAAAAGATTCTGGAATGATTCCCAACTGATCGTATCCTACATTTTTAATCGTAATATCTGAAGCCGTCATTGCAGCAAGTCCGATAAAACTTCCAACTTCAATCATATCGGGTAACAATACATGAGCGCAACCTGTTAATGAGGTTACCCCTTTGATTGTTAAAAGATTGGAACCTACTCCCTGAATGTTTGCCCCCATGCAGATCAGCATTTTACACAACTGTTGCAGATACGGTTCGCAGGCAGCGTTGTAGATGGTAGTTGTTCCGACAGCAAGTGTTGCAGCCATCACAAGATTGGCAGTCCCTGTTACCGAGGCTTCATCAAGCAGCATGTAGCAACCTGTCAGTTGTTTTGCTTCAACACGATAAGAAGATTCAGTATTGTCGTAAGTAAATCGGGCTCCAAGTGCTTCGAAACCACGAAAATGGGTATCGAGTCTTCTTCTTCCGATTTTATCTCCGCCAGGTTGGGGGATTATGCAGACGCCATATCGGGTAAGCAACGGACCGATGATCATCAACGAGCCACGCAGACTCCCTGCCTGCGAAAAAAACAGCGGGGATTTAAGCTGATCAATGTCGATTTCATCGGCTTGAAATGAGAAGGTTGCTTTGGATATCCGCTCAATTTTTGATCCCAGATTAATGAGGATTTCGATGAGTTTCAATACATCACTAATCTCGGGAATATTTGAGATTGTGATTTTATGCGAAGTGAGTAACGTGGCACAAATCACCTGCAATGCCTCATTTTTAGCTCCTTGCGGTGATAATTCTCCATGGAGGCGGCTACCACCTTCAATAATAAACCTTGCCATTTCTACTTCTTATATGCCTATTTACGTTTACGGGACTGATTCGACATGTTCGATTGATTCGATGACATGTTCGTTATTTTGCCTTTTTTTGGTTGAGGTTTGAAAATGTCGTTGACTTCCTGAAGGTGCATATCCGGCTTTGGAATAAGTTTACCGTACGAAAGATCGGCCATATCCTTTAATATTTTTGAATCTTCAACCGCATCCTTGTTCCAAACCAGGTATGATTTTTTCATTTGGTTGGCAAGCATCTCAGTATTTACTGCTTTGGCCGGATTGTCATCTTCAAGTCGGGCAGTCGCTGCAATATAGGTTTCCATGATCTTTCCATAATGACGGTATTTTATATCGCTCTGACCATAAGGTATTAACCTTGGCTTCTCAATAAATGTTTCCGGTTTTGGCGGATCGTAAGGGTAATCAATATCCAACTTGAAATCGGACATAATAGCGATATGATCCCAAAGTTTGTGTTTGAATTCGTTGATATCGCGAAGGTAAGGATACATCATACCCATCACGTCAATTACTGCCTTAACAGCAAGTATCCGCTCTTCGCGGTTTTCGATCTGCATGATATGATCAACCATTTTATGAATACTTCTTCCGTATTCGGGAAGTTTCATTTTCTTGCGCTGGGTATTATAATCGCGTTCTATCATTGTGCTTTAATTAATTATCGTGTGGGACCGGCATTGCAGATCAATGTATTTTTCAATCTGCAAAGCTAATCGTTTTTAATTGTTATTTCAAATCTATGGTAACATTACTCTGCTTGATCGGAGATCTTTAGTTTCGCAAATTTAAGAAGCAGGTTCTTTTCTCCGGCATTGGGAAAAAATACCTTCGCTTTCATATCCGGCATTTTACCTTCAATATTAAGCACTTTTCCACGTCCAAACCGTTCGTGTTCTACAAACATTCCAAGCTTAATTTTATCGGGGCTGTCGCTTACAAATGGTTCAGAACCTGAAGGAAGCACACTTTTGGCGATTTGCATTCGCTGTCCCTGTAGTTCAGGTCTTCGGGGTAATGTGTATTTTGTTTCATCTCTTTGAAGATGCCGGTTACTGTTGTCATCCCGAAGCTCCTGGTTTCGGAATTGCGGAATCGAACGGCTGTTTTGAACATCGAGGAACTGATGATCTATTTCGCCTATGAAACGGCTTGGATTGCAGAATTCGGGTTTTCCCCAGCGAAATCGTTGCTGTGCAAACGAAAGCCATGCCTGGTTTTCGGAACGGGTAAGCGCCACATAAAAAAGCCGGCGTTCCTCTTCCAATTCCGATAAAGTCAGTGTTCCTGAGAATCCCGACGGGAAAAGATTTTCTTCCAGTCCTACGATAAATACATTCTTAAACTCAAGTCCTTTTGAAGAATGAACCGTCATAAGTGTTACCTTATCTGTATCGCCTTCCTTGTCGTTGTCCTGATCGGTCAATAGCGCCACATCTTCCATAAATATCTGTAAACCATCGGGTCGTCCCTCTTCTTTGGCTGCAATTGAAAAGTCCTGGATGGCATTTAGTAACTCCTGTGTGTTTTCGTACCGACTAAGATTTTCGGGTGATTTATCCTGGTACAATTCCGAAAGGATTCCCGACTCGGAGGCTATTTTATTGGCCATTTCGTACGCCTCAGTGGTGGCAAACTGATTCGAGAATTTGCTGATCAGTTGGGTGAACACACTGATCTTCTTTATCACTCCGACATTTAATCCGGCCAACAACATCTTTTCGGGATAGGTTGCAACTTCCCATATACTGCAACCTGAAATCCCTGCTGCATCTTCAAGTTTATTAAGGGTGGTGGCTCCGATCCCCCTTGCCGGATAATTGATGATCCGTTTAAATGACTCATCATCTTTCGAATTGATAATCAATCTGAAATAGGAGAGGATATCTTTGATCTCTTTACGCTGGTAAAATGATAATCCGCCATAGATTTTATAAGGGATGTTTCGTTTCCGCAGAATCTCTTCAAATACACGCGATTGCGCATTGGTCCTGTAAAGAATTGCAAAATCAGAGAAGTTGTCGTGATCCTGCATCCGGTGGTCGAATATCTCGTTTGCGACAAGGTATCCCTCGTCGTGTTCGTTTGTTGCTGTAAGTACTTTAATCCGTTCGCCTTTGGCATTTTCGCTGAAGACTGTTTTTTGCAACTGGTGCTTATTCTTTGCAATCAGACTATTGGCTGCATCAACTATCACCTGGGTTGAACGGTAATTTTGTTCAAGCTTGTACGTGGCAAATCCGGGATAATCGTTTTTGAAGTTGAGGATATTCTCGATTCTGGCTCCCCTGAAAGAATAAATGCTTTGTGCATCGTCACCAACTACGCAGATGTTTTGATGCGTTTCGGCAAGTCTTTTGACAATCAGGTATTGCGAAAAATTGGTATCCTGGTACTCATCAACAAGTATATACAGAAATGTCTGTTGATATTTGGCAAGAATATCAGGATGATTTTTGAATAAAATATTTGTAATCAACAGGAGGTCATCAAAATCCATTGCTCCGGCGTTTTTGCACCTTTTCGTATATTCGAGGTAGATTTCACTCGTTCGCGGAATCCGTGCTGCCTGATCTGCCTCCCGCTGCTGGGCATTCTGATGATAAGCGACCGGAGTAATCAGGTTATTTTTTGCAGTCGAAATGCGGTTAAGAATAACACCCGGTTTATAAGTGGCATCTTCGAGATTGAGACTTTTGATGACTGATTTTATAAGGCTCTTTGAATCCTGTGTATCGTAAATGGTAAAAGTGGTTGGATAACCGATGGTTGCAGCTTCGGCCCTTAATATTCTTGAGAAAATGGCATGGAATGTTCCCATCCAAAGGTGCCTCGAAACGTTATTCCCAACTTCTGATGCTATCCGCTCTTTCATTTCGCGGGCTGCCTTATTTGTAAAGGTAAGGGCAAGGATGGCCGATGGTTCTATTCCCTTCTTTAACAGATGTGCAATGCGATAGGTGAGTACGCGCGTTTTTCCGGAACCTGCCCCTGCAATTACAAGTGAAGCTCCTTCTGTATTGATCACAGCTTCGCGTTGCGCGCTGTTCAGACTTTCAAGATAATTTGACAAATCGTTGTAATTTAAGTACTTCGTATTAATATATCCTGGTTTTAACCGCGAATGGCGCAAAGATATACCGACCTGACTGAATATTGGCTATCCGGAACAAATATTCTGTTACTTCGATAATGATTAATTTCGTAATATTGTACACCAATAACTGAAAGTCGCTTTAAATGGAACATATCCGAATTGTCAGGTCAGGAATAATATTGTTATTCGTTCTTTTATTTTCTGCGAAATTAGTTGACGGTCAATCGCTCTCGTCACCTTTGGCTTCTTTTGCAGAACAAACTTCCTATCCTGTTTTCGCTGGTAAGGATTTTATCTATTATTTCTGCGGCACTAACGGGCAACAGAGTGGTTCACTGAAAGCAACCTCTTCTGGTATGCTTGTCACTTTTGCCTGGGATAAATACAATCCGGTTTCCGGGACTTTTAGCTTTTTTACGAATGAAACCGGAACATCTTCTACCTTGTCAGCTCTTGATAATGGGTGTTACCGGGTTAGTTTCAGAGATAATGGCGTTGATTATCTTTTTCGGGCCTGGATCATGAATGGCTGGATTGAGGTGACTGCCGGAATCTCCGAATCCAATTGTCAGTTTCTTAAATTACATGGCAGCGCAACCGGTTCAAATTATGTGTATTACGATTTGTCGTCAGCTCAGCCTGTTACAATTAATCCGGATTATAAATACATCTGGTACAGCGATAATGTTTCGGCAGCAACGGTTCAGAATCCCGTAATTAACAATCCACCAACTAAAAATAGTGTTTACCGTCTTGAGATAACAGATCGTGCCGGGTGTATGCAAAGTAGTCAGGTTACCTATGAGTCAATTGTTACCCGTGCGAAATTTTCATGGAAGGCCAACCAGGAATTGAGCCCACAGTTTACAATCCCTGAGGCTCCTTTAGAAGTGAAATTTACGAACGAATCGGAGAATGGTGACCCCGATAAATTCGAGTGGTTCTTTTACAAGGAAAAATCTGTCATCGAAGCTGAAGGATCGGTCGGAGGAAAGGTTGACTCTATTTTGACGAAGATTTATGACGTTAGTCCTTCTTATATCTACGAAAACTCGGGTAAATATAAAGTTAAACTTGTTTCAGCAAAACAAAGTGTTGGTTTCACGTGTCGCGACACCATGTATCTTAAAGATTACATTGTAATTGATACTTCGCTTGTTCAAGTTGCTCCGGCATTTACTCCCAATGGAGATGGTGTAAATGATATTTTGGTTATTAGAACCAGGTCGCTTCAATCGCTTGATTTTCAAGTATTCAATCGTTGGGGTCGCATTGTTCATAAATTCAGCAAATCGGGTTATGTTCCTGCCGATTCTGAACTGGCCGCATGGGATGGCAAAGTCAACGGTAAACTTGCTACACCGGGTGTTTATTTTTATGTGGTGGATGCCGTAGGACGCGACGGCGAACGACGACGAAAGAAGGGATTTGTTCAGATGATCTGGTAGAAACGCTATGCTTTTACCTGTTTCACATGCCAATTGCCAGGAATAAATTCTTACAAGATAAATTTTATAGAATAGTTAACTGATTTAGAGAATGAGTGATAATATTGAAAAATTTCGGGAATTACTTTCAAAAAATACAACCTGGCCAATGGTCTATTATTTTAAGTTTATCATTCACAATAGTCAGGAAAAACTTGATCAGGTAAAGCTTCTTTTTGACGATCCTTCGACTATCACCTATAATACTTCAAGGGATATCAAATTTATCAGTATTTCGTGCAAACAACTGATGCCCGATGCAGAGTCAATCATTGCCATTTACGAAAAAGCAAACCTGGTTGACGGATTGATTGCACTATAGAATCCCATTGTTATTGACTTATAAAAATACCATATAATCATTCGTTTCATCATGATCAGATTTTTAAGATTTTCCCTGCCGGTTATTTTGTTGGTTGCCGCGTGGCAGATTGGTTTTTCACAGAACCTTGAAACCCGTATAAAAAGTTTGCCCGGAATTATCTCTGTCGAAAAGATGGAGAACAATCCATTTTTCTCGGAGGCGATGATCATCATGGTGAAGCAACCGCTCGACCATCTTCATCCCGAACTGGGTTCTTTTCCGCAACGCATTGTACTTTCAAATTTAGGTCTTGATCAACCTGTCGTGTTTATAACTGAAGGTTATGGTGGTGCTTACGGTGCCACTCCGAAATACCTGAATGAACTTTGTCCATTTCTCAATGCCAATCAACTATTTGTTGAACACCGTTTTTTTGGTAAATCAGTTCCAGATACAATCGATTGGAAATACCTGACCGTTGAGAACGCGGCTGCAGACCATCACCATATTGTTGAGCTATTTAAGCAGGTTTACAACAGGAAATGGATCAGCACTGGCATCAGCAAAGGGGGAGAGACTGCTTTGTACCACCGGGCTCTCTATCCCAAAGATGTTGATATATCAGTGCCTTATGTTGCGCCAGTCAACTTCTCTGTGGAAGAGAAACGCCACGACCGTTTTATACGGCATAAAGCAGGAACAGCATCCGAACGGAAAGAGATTGCCAGTTGTCAAAGGGAATTTCTGAAAAGGAAACAGCAGCTGATGCCGCTTTTTGAACAGTTCTGTAAGGAAAAAAACTTCAAATTCAGGGCCAGCACCAGCGAAATATTCGACTATTGTGTGCTCGAATTTGCATTTTCATTTTGGCAATGGGGCCGGCCGGTGAATGAGATTCCACGAACTACTGCTTCATTACCAATGGTCAATGATGAAGTTGCATCAGCAAATTATCCTGCAACTGTGATCCCTGCTTCCAGTGAAACTGATAAGGAGTTTTTTAATTACCTGATTAAAATCTGTTCTCCCGACTATTTTGATGAAGAAACCGGAAAATCAACCTTCCCCTTTTTCGTCCAGGCACTGAAACAGCTCGGTTATTACGGGTATAACACAAAGCCGTTTAAAGGTCTGATGAAACTGACAGACACAAAGGGTTATATCGAAAAATTATTTATGCCGTCATCTGCTCACTTTGTATATGATCCTTCCATGAGCTTACTCGTGAAAAAATATTTAAAAAAAGATGCAGATAAGGTTTTACTGATTTACGGTGGCAATGATCCATGGACTGCTTCAGCTGCCTCTTCACGTGGTAATAAAAAAATCCTAAAAGTTGTTCAGCCCGAAGGAAGCCATCGTACACGAATCGGAACATTACCCGAGTATCAACGGATACTCGTCATGGAAACTTTGGAGAAATGGATGAAGTAGTGTAATTTTCAGGTAGGACCATGGACTAACGGACAGTTGGGAGATACAGGTTTGCACAAAGTATGGCGCTTTCCTGACACTGCCTTAATGCTAAATGTCTTTATAGTACAATATCAACAACCTGATTCCTATGGAAAAAACATTCAAATTACTGTTCAAAAATTACTGGATTCTGTTTTTACTTGTCGGGGTGAAAATGGTGTTGCAAATGCTTGTGGTTAATCCGGTTTATGAATTGCACCGTGATGAGTTTCTTCACCTTGATCAGGCAAACCACCTGGCTGCCGGTTTTATATCTGTTCCACCTTTGATGTCATGGGTTTCTTTCCTGATTAAAATATTGGGTGGTGATGTTTTCTGGGTACGGTTTTTCCCGGCTTTATTCGGTGCATTGACGCTTGTTGTCATCTGGTTGATGGTGGAACAATTAAAAGGTGGAATTCTTTCCAAAATACTCGTGAGCTCTATTTTTATCTTTTCTGTGTTTGTAAGGATCAACATTCTGTATCAACCCAATTCATCCGATATACTCGCCTGGACCTGCGTTTTCTACTTCCTGATCAGGTTTATCGACGAAGATCGTCCTGTCTGGCTATTTCTGATGATGATTTCATTGGTATTGGGGTTCTATAACAAATACAATATTGTCTTTCTTTTAACAGCAATATTCATTGCCTTTTTGGCAACTGACTTGCGCAAAGTGTTTATTACCAAATATTTTTATCTGATATTGACTGTCGGATTTATTCTCTTGTTACCTAATATCCTTTGGCAATACAACCATCAGTTTCCGGTAATTGATCATATGAGGGTGCTGAAAGAAACACAGTTGAACAATGTGAGCCGGCTTGGA
Source organism: Mariniphaga sp. (assembly GCA_025355585.1). Taxonomy (GTDB): domain Bacteria; phylum Bacteroidota; class Bacteroidia; order Bacteroidales; family Prolixibacteraceae; genus JAAFHB01. The sequence goes on from JANXZJ010000193.1 coordinate 68,119, forward strand.
TTTTTAAAAGAGCAATTCCTGTTAATGTCAATGGCAATGCCATTGATTTTAGCCGCATTTATCGGATTCTTTAATTACGGACCATTCCGGAAATATCGGGTTATCGCACTTACGTTCATTATTGCAATGGCCATCTTTGCCTTATTAAGAGCTAAAAACTATTATGCTTTAGGTCTTTATCCCGTACTGTTTACGTTTGGTGCCGTCTTACTTGAGAAGAAACTTCCAAAATTTAAGGTGGTTGCTCCTGTTTATATATTGCTTAATATTTTGTTTTTCATTGGAGTTGCTAAATTTATGTTTCCGGTACTTAGTCCGGCAGAAATCGCGCAGAATAAACAAAGGTTTGAGGATATGGGTTTTTTGAAGTGGGAGGATGGAAAGAATCACGATCTGCCACAGGATTTTGCGGATATGCTTGGCTGGAAAGAGATGGCTTCAAAGGCACTGATTGTTTATAATACGTTACCTGACAGTGTAAAGGCCGAAACTTTGGTGTTCTGCGATAATTACGGACAAACCGGAGCGCTTAATTTCTACAACCATGGAAAAATGCCTGAAGCTTATTCTTTCAATACTGATTATCTTTTCTGGATTCCTAAAGATATGAAGATCAAAAATATATTGCTGGTTGGTAAAGCTCCGAATGAAAACATCCAAAAGCTGTTTGAGCATTTTACAAAAGTGGGGGTTGTCGAAAATCCGGATGCCCGTGAACGGGGAACATCCCTGTTTCTACTTTCCGGTGCGAAAAATGAATTTTCAGCGATTTTCAACGCTGAAATGAACCGCCGGAAAAAAGAAATGGACTGTTTCTGAATGATTGATTTAAACAGGTAAACTCAACAATTTAGCTTGCTTACTTTTAAAACTTAAATATATGAACATCAGGTTTTACATTGAAATAATTGTTTTAATGGCCACTGTTTCTTCCTGCCGGTTACCGGCATCTCCTGCTTCGCCCGAAAAATTAAAGTCTGAACTGTTTGCAGTTGAAAAGGAGTTTTGTACGATGGCGCAGACCGAAGGTGTTCAGAATGCATTTGTTCATTTTGCCGCCGATTCAGCTGTCGTATTAAGGCGAAGTCAATTGATTAAAGGGAAAGATGCGATTCGCCTTCAGTACGAATCTTTTCCCCGAAAAGGTTCGAAATTGGAATGGGTACCCGACTTTGCGGACGTTTCAGCTTCGGGTGATTTGGGTTATACCTATGGAAAATACACCTTAACTTCAACTGACAGTGTCGGTCATACAACTAAAAATGAGGGTATATTCCATACAGTGTGGAAACGTCAGCCCGACGGACATTGGCGATTCGTCTGGGATTAAGCTGTTTATGAGTTGCGTTTGTAACCTTAACGTTATTTAACTGGTCTATCGGAAGGAAAGATGCGTTTATATGAATAAAGATGAACCCTTTGAACTATTTTTGCGCAACTTTTAAAGTGAGATTTCTCGTACGTAATGAAATTAGATTCAAACAAAGGCGCACTTCGCAATTGGTTAAAGTATTTTAGTGTTGGATTCATCGTCGTTTTTGCCCTGATCGGCCTTTTTCTGACCACCGCTTTTTTCGCTGTCAAATTGCATGTTACCGATGATCCGGGTGCCGTAGATTATAACGACCGGTATTTCCAGGAACTCAAAGATAAATACGGACAATCCAAAACAAATGATAGCACTACGGTAAATAACAGGGAAGCTACGTTTTTTCACAATGTTCTTGTCTTAAATAAATACTATCCCGATAATTCCCTCTATATTTTAAATGCTTATCTTAAAAGCCGTAACCTGGGTGAGGCGGAGCGCATGATAAGCGCTGTCAATTTGTATATGCAGGATAATAAGGGTTATAAAACTGAAATAAACGAATTTGAAATTTCGAAATCAAAAGATAGCACCAAAAGAAACAGTGGCAGCGTTTTCGAATGGATGAATATTTCGGAATGGGGGGATTTTAAACTGGCTGTTGCAAAAGATAAGCCGTTGATTGATTCTGTTGCTAATTTGACAGATGTTGAACCACGTCTGATTGTCGCAGTACTTGTGGGTGAACAGATCAGGCTCTTTAATTCTGAACGTGAAGCCTATAAAAAATGGATTGGTCCGTTAAAGATTTTGTCCGTTGAATCGACTTTTTCGTTGGGTGTAACCGGAATAAAAGTCCCGACAGCCCAAACGATTGAACGGAATCTAAAAGACAAGCAATCAGTGTTCTACCTCGGCGAAAAATATGAACATCTGCTCGATTTCCAGACGAACAACCTCGAAGATGAACGGTTTAAAAGACTTACTTCCTATAAGAACCATTTTTATTCCTATCTGTATGCTGCCTTGAACATCAAACAGATGAAGATGCAATGGGAGCGTGCTGGTTTTCCGATTGGAGATCGCCCCGAAATCCTTGCCACACTGTACAACATCGGTTTTGAAGTTTCAATTCCCAAAGAGAACCCGGTTGTGGGTGGATCAACAGTTATGATTCATCGCAAACCATACTCATTTGGTGCCATCGCTTATGAGTATTATTATTCGGGCGAATTATTCGACCTGTTCCCGTTTAAAGCAACAAAATTCGACTGGGTACATGTATAAGAGTTTTAAATGTAACAGTTTAAGAATTCTACTGCCATTCTTCTTTTGTGTGATGATGGTTTCTTCCTTAAGGTTGAATGCACAAATCAGGCAAGATTCAGTCCCTGAATGGCATGAATTACAGCCAGGTTTGTACTTCAGCGAGCCGGAAGCCCCGGAAAAATCAATACTGAACGATTCTAAGATCTTCATTTTAAAAGCAGATCCCAGGCTTTGTAATTTCAGGATGCTAAGTTCATCAGAGCATGGAAAAAAGAATAGGACCGCGAATGGTTGGGCCAAAGAATTTGGTGTGAATGTGGTTGTAAATGCCGGAATGTTCAGCCTACGCAACGGCAGAACCAATAAAGGTTACATGAAAAACTATTCCCATCTTAATAATTCGAAGATGAATGGTTATTACAATGTGATGATGGCCATGAACCCCAAACAAAAGTCTGATCCGGAAATCATGATGTACGATCTTACCTGCACAGACTGGGCATCAATCCGTGCAAAATATAATACCTGGTGCCAGGGAATGCGAATGATCGATTGCAATGGCAATAAAATGGCCTGGGACAAACGCCCCGGACAAGCTTGCAGCATGGTGATCAGTGCCACAGATATCACCGGCAATATTTACTTTATTTTTACGCGTTCTCCCTATACGCATCAGAAAATGATTGATTTTGTAATCGGTTTAATCCCAGGTATCCGCACAACAGTTTACCTCGAAGGCGGCCCTGAAGCCAGTCTTTATATACAAACCAAAGATACTACCATCTCCAAGATTGGAAGTTACGTTTCGACGACCTACGAGAACGATAACAACGACCATTTCTGGAAAATCCCCAACGTCATCGGTATTCAATCGAGATAATCTTAAGGATAAACAGCTTTTTTTCAAGTAGTTCTGATTTGCTTCCGATAAATCCTTCCGTTATTGTACATTTTCTCTAAGTTATTTCAGCATAACTACAGACAATGGGTGAATACCTCAGGTTATTAGTAAAATTCCTCTAGTTATTTGGTAAATATCTGAAGTTACTGACGTAATAACTTCAGACATTGGGTATAGTTCTGAAGTTATTTGGAATGTTACAGGTAATTAGAAAGATAACTTAGAACATTAAAAGAATATTCCGGGTTTTCCATCAAGCGGCGATTCATTTAACCCGAAGAACGATTCGTGCACTATTAAATCTCTTTGGAAACAGGTGGATTGTTACACCTCTCAGTGCTGACTTTCGGTCAGGTTCGAACAGTTTCTAACCTACCTAACCAGATAGTTGCTTAAACTTTCAAATTAGTTTATTTCAAAATCGGAGTCTAAAATGATTCTCCTTTCCAAAACATTTAAGTACTTCCCGTGTTTAAAGAAATATTAAAATTTAACAGCATATGAAGAAGAAAATAGGAATAATTGGCTCAGGAACAGTGGGACAAACACTGGGGACAGGTTTTTTAAAATATGGTTACGAGGTGAAGATCGGAAGTCGTGATCTGACAAAACTGTCAGCATGGAAATCAACTGCAGGTGAGGGCGCATTGATCGGATCATTTGCCGAAGCTGCGCAATTTGGCGATATTCTTGTGCTGGCCACAAAAGGATCAGCTGCTTTAAATGCCTTACAACTGGCAGGAAGGGCAAATCTTTCAGATAAAACAATCATCGATACAACAAACCCCATTGCTGATACTCCTCCCGAAAACGGTGTGCTTAATTTCTTTACCGAATTGAATGATTCACTGATGGAACGTTTGCAAAATTCATTTCCGGAGGCACATTTTGTCAAAGCATTTAACAGCATCGGAGGAAGTCTGATGATTAATCCTGATTTTGGTACCGAAAAACCCACGATGTTTATTTGTGGAAATGATCAAAAAGCGAAGGATGAGGTCGTCGAAATCTGCGAACTATTTGGATTTGAAACGGAAAACATGGGAACTGTTGAAGCTGCCCGCGCCATCGAGCCGTTATGCATGCTTTGGTGTATTCCTGGATTTCGCGAAAACAAATGGAGTCATGCATTCAGGCTGCTAAAGCGGTAAGACAGGCAACTGGCGGTTGGCAGCTTGCAACTGGCTTCTTGCTGCAAGTTGCAAGCAGCCAGATGCCAGTCGCTCCTACATTAAATTTCTGCAATAGTCACATTAACGAATCACTTCTTCTCCCAGACTGTCACTTCGATGTTGTTGAAAGAGAATTTCCTTTTATTGATTCTCCTGACCAAAGGTACAATGATCGGGCCATCAATAAATGTAAATGTTTCGCTAAGAAGTGAAGCAAGGTCATTTTCTCCCCAAATCTGTTCACCCGAATCGCGGTGCCCTCCAATCCAGTTTTCACGCTTTGTGCACTCCTCACTCCAGTCGTATCCTGTGGCAACAATAAGTCTTCCGCCTTTATTGATACGTTTATGAACACCGGTCAGGAAATGTCGCGGATTGTACATCTGATCAAGAATATCGTTGATTAAAACGAGGTCATATCCCACGAATATCGATTTCATATTGGAGGCATCCGACTGCATAAATGTGACTTTATTCACCAATTTGTCGAATCCTAAATTATTCATATTCAATTGATGGTAGGAGAGGAGTTCACCCTCTTCCGGGAAGACATAGTTAAAGCTTCCGCTTTCCTGCAATTGAACCGCTACCCTGATTGTCCGTGCAGTAAAATCAAGTCCTGTGACACTGTCAAAACCTTTGGCCAGTTCCCAGGTTGTACGCCCCGTACGGCAGCCAAGATCGAGGGCACTCTTTTTTGAATGACCGGCGTACTGTACCGCTATTTCTGCAATCTGCTGAAAGTAATTTTTATATCCAAGGAAATCGGGGCCATATTGTGCCTCACAGGTACGGATCACTTCAGGATCAGTTTCATAAACATCTGTCCGAATCACAACCTCATTGGCCGATTCCACATACCGGAAACCGGCGTGTTGGTAAAAGTGACGCCGGAATGCATAACGTGCATTTCCGGTTGCTTCATTACCTGTTGAGATCCATGATCCGCCCTTGATCAGGTTATGCTTCGTGTCAAACGTTGGTGTTGAGAAATCGTCATATACGGGATGAATTTTGAATCCTTCAAATCCATTGATGGGGGTTTCGGTCCATTGCCACACATTACCGATCAGGTCATAAAACGCATTGAACCCGAATTTGTCAACAGGACACGGACTTTGAAAGTACTCCATATTGATATTTCCGGGGGCATCTTTCCAATAAGGCTGGTCGGGAATATTGGCATTTTTGTACAATACATACCATTCATCTTCCGATGGCAGACGTATTGGCAATCCTGTTACATCTGACTTCCAGTTACAGAAAGCCTTTGCTTCGAGATAATTGATTTCAACAGGCCAGTTCCATGGCATTTGTATTTCATTGAAAACAAGACGTAAATGCCAGTAATTTCCTTCCTTCCTCCAAAAAAGAGGATGCATCGCGGCTTTGTACGTTTTCCATTTCCAGCCTTCTTCTGTCCAGAAATTCTGATTTTCATAACCTCCTGCTTCAACAAACTGTAAATATTCACCGTTGGAACAAAGGTATTTCGAAGCTTTAAAGGGTTGTACATCTGCCTCGTGTTTCCCATATTCGTTGTCCCAGCCATAGAGCGGGTTGTTGAGTGATTTGCCAATTTTAATTTGCTTGCCTTCAACTGGAATCAATGAATTTTCAGGAGCAGGTGCTTCTTCAGAACAAATATTCCAGGAGTATATTGGTTTCAGAAATTCCAGTGGAACCTGGCGAATCAATACGGAAGAGGTCTCAATATGAATCCTTTCGTGTTCGATTGCCATCAAAATAATCCAGAACGGATTATCCCAGCCAATCGGCAGATTTAGTGGTAATGTTCTGATCAGACCATCGATCGTTTGCCTCACTTTATTCCGGTATTCACTGGCTTCAACAAATGAAGGCCAGTTATAATGACTTGTATTCAAATCATCCCATGACATCTCGTCGACGCCAATTGCAAACATCGATTCGAATCGCGGATCAATTCTTTCCGTCAGTATTTTGCTGATGATTAATTTGTTGATATAGAATGTTGCCGTGTGTCCGTAATAAAAAATCAGCGGATGACGCAATGGATCGGCTTTACGAAACATGGCTGACTGGTCGGCAAAAGCTTCAAATAGCTGTTCGTCAAGATCAAAAGTCTTATGGAAATAACGGAGAATCTCTTCCCTTTTTTCTTCCTGTTTGCCCTCATTTAACAGGGGTGTTTTGGTTAAAAAGAGCGGATTGACATTCATAGTAATAGGATTAAATTTAAACATCCGGTGATGTCATAAATGCTGAATGATTTATCTTTCAAAGATAAGGATTGGTTTTTAATGACATCTATATTTTACAGATTGAAATGCTAATATTAACTTTAAAAGCAGAACCATCTGACATGAAAATAAAAACAGGTGGATGATGCTTTTGTTCAATTAGTATATTGTGAGGAAAACAAATAAATTAATTGAAAATCCGTTGTCGAAACCTAAAGAATTAAGTTAATTTGCGCGACAGTAAGAAGGTTGGGATCCGGCAATAAAACGGGGCTATAAACTTCACTGATATAATTTATTATTACTTGACCTACGGGCTAATTTTTAATATAAATCTGAACAGATAATTTTTATGCGAAAACTTGCATCTCTTTTACTTCTTCTGGCATTATTTCTTAATGTTTATTGTCAAATAAGTAAAAATCCGGTTAAAGGAAAAAGTTCCGGAAATCCGCTGTTTCCTGGTTGGTATGCCGATCCTGAAGGAATTATATTTGGCAATGAATACTGGATTTATCCCACTTTTTCAGACGATTACGGGAAACCAGACCGGTCGGAGAAGTTTTCAGAAGAGCAGATGAAGGCTCAAAAGAATACAATCAATCCACAGTATCTAAAACAAACCTTTTTTAATGCATTCTCTTCAAAGGATTTAATTCACTGGGATAAACACCCGCATGTGCTCGATATCAAAGACGTTAAATGGGCATCCTATTCGCTTTGGGCACCTTCGATTATCAATGCCAACAATAAATATTACCTTTTCTTTTCTGCCAATGATATCCAAAGTGACCGCGAATTAGGAGGAATTGGTGTAGCCGTGAGTGATCACCCGCAAGGACCATTTGTTGATGCACTGGGAAAACCTTTGATTGGCAAATTTTACAATGGCGCCCAGCCAATCGACCAGTTTATCTTTCGTGATTCGGATGGTGATTTCTACCTTTATTATGGAGGATGGAAACATTGTAATGTTGTTCGTTTAAGCAAAGATCTGCTTTCTGTAGTGCCGTTTGCTGATGGCGAAACTTATAAAGAGATCACTCCTCAAAACTATGTGGAAGGGCCATTTGTGTTTAAGCGCAATAACAAATATTACCTGATGTGGTCGGAAGGTGGCTGGACTGGTCCAGATTACAGCGTTGCCTATGCCATGGGTGATACACCTACGGGTCCGTTTAAGCGTATCGACAAGATTCTGAAACAAGACCCTAAAATAGCTACAGGAGCCGGACATCATTCTGTTATTCAGATACCAGGAACCGATGAGTATTATATCGTTTATCATCGGCGTCCGTTAAATACGACGAATGGCAATCACCGCGAGACGTGTATGGACAGGATGTATTTCCACAAAGACGGTTTAATTCAACCCGTAAAAATGACTTTTGAAGGAGTTCCACAAAGGACTATAAAAAATAAATGAGCTTGCCAAAAGATATATTTTCGGCAAGGAATAACTAAATTTTACTACTATCTTTTTTAATGTTTTTTATCTAACTTGTGCGCCTTAAACAATAACACGATATATGTCCAGAATGCCAACCCATTCCCAAGATACGCTTTGTATAGACTTTCCTACCTTATCTCCCAATCTAAATATAACAATAAATGCGAAACTGTTAATTTATAATTAGGGATTTATTATGAATAAGGTATTTTCTATCTTTAAGATTCTAAAATTGAAAAAGTTATTTGTTGTTGGTTTAATATTCTTTCTTGTGGTTGGGGTTGGTCTTCTGAAAGGTGCAAACAGGTATTCCGTTGCAAACGGAAATTGGAATTTAACTTCCACTTGGGCAGCAACTTCAGGAGGACCAGCAGGAGCAGGCATACCGGTAGCCGGAGATGTTGTTTATATTGAAGGGACTCGAACTGTCACTATTACAGCAAATGCTGCCTGTACAAATTTAAGTATTGCCGGTGGCTCAACGCTTGGTATTGGCGGATTTAATTTAGCCGTTTCAGGCACGACTACGATTACCGGAACACTGAATTTTACATCTTTAACTGGAACAAAGATGTTTACAGGTTTGGTTACTGTTAATTTGGGAGGAACCTGGAACAATTCAATTAATGCACCCATTACCCTTCTGGGAGGAATTACCAATAATGGGACTTTTACTGCCGGCACAGGACTATATACTTTTAATACAAACAATCAGGCATCAACAGGTACTTTGTCGATTCCAAATGTAACTGTTACAGGTATTGTCCTTAATAATAATGGGACATTAACAGTTGGAACTGCACTTTCCGGAAATGGTGGATTAACCAACGGAACAACAGGTTCACTTATTCTTGGCGGAACTTCCGGTATAACAACATTAACTGCAACTGCGGCTGGCAATACCGTGAACTATTCGGGTGCTGCCCAGACTATAAAGGCAATAGCTACTTACCATCATCTTACGTTTTCAGGTAGCGGGGTAAAAACGCTTGGTGCCGCAACAACTGCAATCAACGGAAATTTTACGACGGCTGGGACTGCCTCAGTCACCGGAGTTGTAGGTTTAACAATAGGCGGAGATGTTACTCTAGGTACAGGAACTACTTTTTCAGGTGGAAATTTCACACACCGGATTGCCGGAAACTGGATCAACAATGGTGGTGTTTTTACCCCTGGAACCGGAACAATAACAATGACAGGAGCTGCTAAAACCATCGGGGGAACAGCACCAACAATATTTAATAACCTGACGATAAGTAATGCCGGTGGATTACAATTGGGAAACAACCAGACAGTAAACGGCACATTGACTTTGACGAATGGAAGGTTGACACTTGGAGCCAATAACCTTACTATGGGAATCACTTCACCCGCAGTTGCAGGAACACTGAGTGCTGCTAATATGATTGTTACAGATGGTGTTGGAGAACTACGAAAAAATTTATCTGGAAACGGTTCCTATGTATTTCCTGTCGGAGAGGTAATAGGTACTGCTGAATATTCACCTGTTACAGTAAATTTTACTTCCGGAACATATATTGCAGGTGCTTATGCAGGTGCAAGGGTTATCAATGCCAAACATCCTAATAATGCAAGTATTTCGAATTACCTGAACAGGTATTGGATAGTAAACCAAACTGGGATTACTGCATTTTCAGCAACAGTTACCGGCACATTTCCTGCAGCTGATATTGTCGGGAATGTGGCAAATATGATCACAGGAAAGTGGAGCGGAACGATGCCGTGGCAAGCGTATGGAGCAGTAACCGGAAGCACTATAACATCCAACGGGTTAACGAGCTTTGGCGAATTCACTGCAATAGAGGGTCCAACCGTTACCGTTGTACCAACACCCTTAACCGGATTTAATTACAGTGTTGGAAGTGGACCATCGGCGCAGCAATCATTCACAGTAAGCGGCTCCGGCCTCGGGACAAATATCGTAGTAACACCTTCTGCAAACTTTGAAGTTTCATTGACCTCGGGTGTTTCGTTTGTTGCAACAAATCCAATTTCATTGGCACCTGTCAGTGGAACAGTTACTCCAACCACTGTCTATGTTCGTTTAAAAGCAGGTTTGGCAAGTGGCGCATACACAGCTGAAAATGTGGCTTCGTCAACAACCGGGACCACAACACAGAATGTTGCGTGCAGCGGAAATGTAAATACAGCCATCGAAATATGGAAAGGAGGCACCATGCAATCCGGCTTTTTAACATTGAAAGGAGCTTTTGATGCGATAAATGCCGGAACCTACACGGGTGCACTTGAAATCAGGGTAAATGGAAGTACATTCGAAACAGCATCGGCTGTGCTAAACCAAAGCGGAGGTACCTCAAACTATAGTTCAATAAGTATTTATCCCACAACAACAGGTATTTCTGTTACCGGAAATTTGGCGGCACCTCTGATCGATTTAAATGGTGCGGATAATGTGACAATCGATGGAAGTTTGAATGCATTAGGTTCTGCAAAATCCCTGACCATTACAAATTCAAGTACTTCAGCTATTGCAGGAACTTCCACGATCCGGTTTATCAACTCGGCAGAAAATAACGCTGTAAAAAATTGTACGATTAAAGGTTCGGAAACAAATGCAGCGGGTGGAGTCATCTTCTTTTCAACAGCCACTGCGGGTAACGGAAACGACGGAAACACAATTGACAATAACGATATTAGCAGTAACGCCAACATCAGACCGATAAATGCGGTTTTTTCAGCTGGATCCGCATTGCATGAGAACAGCGGAATTTCAATTCTTAACAACAATATTTTTGATTTTTGGAATTTAGGTGCCAATTCGTCTGCGATTCAACTTGCGGCTTCTTCAACCGACTTTACAATTTCAAAGAATAGTTTTTACGAAACAACTTCGTTTCAACCAACCGGAACGGCTGCTTATCAAATGATCCTGATCAATAATCCTTCAGGGAATAATTTTGCCATCTCCGATAATTATTTTGGAGGTCAGGCACAACTCTGCGGAGGACCTGCTTTATCGGTTGGAATTGCAACTGTTCAGTTACTTACGCTTGATGTGATACAACTGAATGCAGGGACAACAACCGCAACGTCTGTTCAGGGAAATATCATCAGCAACATTAACTTCCGTAGTTCAAATGTTGCGCCTTTAAGAGCTATCAACGCGGTTGCCGGGGCACTCAATATAGGAACAGTCACAGGTAATACAATTGGTTCTGACACAGGAAATGGTAACGTCACAGTTACAAGCACCGTTGCAAACAGCAATGCATATGGAATCTATATTGCAAGTTCAAATACAGTGGATTGCCAAAACAATACCATCGGATCAATTACAACTGCAAATGCGAATACCAACGCAACAAATTTATATGGTATTTACAAAACAGCCACTGCGGGCACAACAACCATTTCAAAGAATATTGTCGGGAGTGCAACTGTGGCTAACAGTTTAAATGCAAGCTCTCAAGCCACTGCGGGCTCACAATTGCTATATGGTATTTATTCGGCAGGCACCGGGAATACAACGATATCCGGAAATACAATTGCCAATATCACCAACAGTACAACTGAAACTGGTTTTGCTTCGGCAGTACGGGGAATTCTAACAGTTGCGGGATCAAATGACATCAACAATAATGAGGTACATCATTTAAAATCAGGAGGAGCTGCCGGTGGTGCCAACTATGCCAATACTTCACTGATTGGTATCTCTCAACTTGGTGCTGTGATTGGAACTACCCAAAACATTACCGGGAATGCTGTATATAATTTGACAAATACTTCAATTGTAAAGATGGAAATGTACGGGATTTATTATTCGGGTCCCGCGACGGGAACCAATGCAATCTCCCGAAACTTCGTACACTCCTTTTTTATCAGTTCAACAGATCAGGCTTATCTTCATGGTATTTCTCTTTACGGAGGTGCTTTCATTGCTTCAAATAATATTGTTTTCATGGGAGATACGATCACCACCGGATGTTTCATGTGGGCGATGTGGACGAACAGCAACAACGCAATTCAGATTTATCACAATACCTTGTACCTGGCAGGAATCGCTGCAACTGGCTCATCGAATACTTACGCTTTCCGATCTTTAAATGCTGGACCAACATCGGCAGTAATAAAGAACAATATTTTATGGAATGGCCGGACCAACAGTAATAATGTCATTTCGCACTTTGCCATTTATCTTCAAAGTGCAGCCAATACTTCAGTTGATTACAATGATTATAAATTTGCACAACAATTTGGTTTGGTTGGTGCAGCATCCTATGCGACTTTGTCAGCGTGGAAGGCAGGGACCGGCTTCGATGCCAATAGTCTGGAAACCGATCCGCAGCTTGTAAATCTGGGAGGTATACTTCCAATAGATTATCAGACCAAGGTTGGATTGCCGGGTGCTACCGGAACAGGCATTGCAACCGATTACAATGAAATAGACAGGAGTACTACTGCACCTACAATGGGAGCATGGGAATATTTTTCAAGTCCAGTTGAGGTTTGGAATGGCACCACCTTCAGGGCAAATTATATTACCTTAAAAGATGCCTTCGATAAAATCAATGATGGAACATGGAAGGGCGATTTGATTATAAAATTCAAGGGTAATACCATCGAAAACGCCTCCGCAGTATTGAATGCCAGCGGTACAGGACCTTGCAGTTATACAAATATTCTTATTTATCCGGCCCGGCTTGGCGTTACTGTTACAGGTTCCCTGGCAGCACCTTTGGTTGATTTGAATGGCAGTGACAATGTTACTTTTGACGGACGAAAAGACGGGGCAGGAACCACTTCATCAATCACTTTTTCTAACACAAGCGCCTCAGGAACTCCTGGAACATCCACCTTTCGATTTATCAACGATGCTACCAATAATACTTTGAAGTATTGTACGATAAAAGGTTCTTCAACGGATGCAAACGGGGGAATTATATTTATTGGTTCTACGACAGGTTCAACCGGAAACGACGGAAATACAATCGATAATAATTCGATCACAAATTCAACCGATGTGAACAGACCTGTCAATGCGATCAGTTCATCCGGAACATCTGCCAAAGAGAATAGCGGGAATGTATTCAGTAATAATAGAATTTTCAATTTTCTGAACAAAGGATTGGCGTCCAACGGGCTTAACCTGGGGAGCAATACTACAGGCGAAACTATAAAAGGAAATAGTTTCTACGAAACAACTTCATTTGTTCCGACAGCCGGTGTCACTTATAATGTCATTAATATTAACAATACTGCCGGTGTAAACTATTCAGTAACCGGAAATTTTATTGGAGGATCATCACCTTTATGTGGTGGCACTCCATGGACGAAGACGAATGCTTCGGATAATACTTTCACTGCTATTAATTTGAATGCCGGAACCGCAGCAGTGAGCAGTGTTCAAAACAATACCATTAAAAATATGGTTTGGGGTAATTCGGGAGCGGCTTCATGGACCGGGATAAATGTTTTGGCAGGTTCAGTGAACCTAGGCACAAGCGCCGGGAATACAATTGGTGCTACATCCGCTACAGGGTCAATTATCCTAACGGGTGGAGCAACTGGCACCACCGTTTATGGAATAAATATTTCCAGTCCGGGAACAGTCGATTGTCAAAACAACATTATCGGATCCATTACTGCATCGAATGCTGTTGCCAATGCCACAAATATTTATGCGATCAATAAAACGGTCACAGCAGGAACTACTACAATCAGCAACAATACAATTGGAAGTGCTGTAACGGCCAATAGTATAAATGCGAGCTCTGCAAGTACTGGTAATGCCCAACGCGTTTACGGAATTTACAACGCGGGTTCCGGTACGATCGTAATAAGCGGCAATACAATTGCCAATTTAACCAATGCGACAACCAATACTACCGCTGGAACGGCAGGTCAGATCAATGGTATTGTATCAACTGGCGGAACGAATACAATTACGAACAATACCATTCGCAATTTGGCCATCGCAAATGCCAATTCTGCTTCAACCGAGAATGGATCAGTCCTGGGAATCTCCCTTACCGGAACAACGGGTGCAAGAATCATCACCGGAAATACAATCTATAATTTATCAAATACCTATGCCACGTTCGCCGGAAGAGTCGTTGGTATTTACTACAATGGAAACACCACGGGAACCAATGAAGTTTCCAAAAACTTTATTCATAGTTTAACGACAGTTGGTACATCAGGCGCCGGTTTAGTTGGTATACAGGTTGTTTCAGGAGTAACCACTTATTCCAACAACATTGTGAGTTTGGGAAATGCCAATCAAAACCTGATCTATGGAATATATGATACCGGAGCAGCTTCCCAAACCAGTAAATTCTATTTTAATACGATCTATATCGGAGGTATCGTTGCTGCGGGGGTAAATAATTCCTATGCGTTTTACTGCGCTGCAACAAATAATACCCGCGATTACCGCAATAATATTTTTTACAATGCCCGTTCCGGAGGTACAAGTTCTCATTTTGCGATGTACTTCGCCGCAACCGGAGGAACGCTTACAGTTAATTACAACGATTACTATGCGCCTGGTGCGGGCGGTATTCTGGGTTATTATGGTGGCAATGTTATAACCATTGCCGCCTTGAAAACTGCAACTGGTCAGGATGTAAATAGCTTAAGTACGAGTCCTGCCTTTGTCGTTCCGGCTTTGCCAACGGCCTTAAATTATAAACCGGTGGGCAACCTTCCCGGTATTGCCGGAACAGGTATTGTCATCGATTATGGTTCGGGCTCAAGAGGCGGCACACCAACAATGGGAGCGTGGGAAGTGAATATTAACAAATGGAAAGGAACCACCAGTGTCGATTGGAATATTCCCGGCAACTGGACAGGAAATGCCGTACCTGCTGTTGATGCCGATATTGTCTTTGATGATGTTCCGCTCAGGCATTGCCAGCTTGATCAGGACCGGTCGGTAACTGACATTACAAATGGCCAGACTGCCTACCGGATGGTAACCAACGGACATAAACTTACCGTTAAGGGGAATTTTATCTTTACGAACAATGCCCAGATTGATGCTTCGTCAGCCAATTCAAACATTGAGATGGCTGGTGTTTCAGCCCAGGTAATACCGGCAGGAACTTTTTATAATAGTGAGGTGTACGACCTGACCGTGGCTAATGTGAACAATGTAACGCTTTACGGAACTATGCGGTTGTTACATACGATTACCGCCAATTCAGGGCGACTGGAAGCAACTGCCAACACACCCACCGTAATATACGCAGGTACAGCAGCGCAAACCATCGAAAGTAACTGTTTTCTTGCCGACAAGGTTTATAATCTTGGCATTGATAACGTATCAGGTGTTGCCCTGGCAAACACAGCAGCTATTACTGTTCCGCATGATCTTACAATTACAAAGGGCATACTTACAGTTCCTCCGGGTGCACTTCTTACGGTCGATAATTATACAAAACTCGATTATAAGGCTACCGTACCTGCACCTAACCAGGTTGATTACTGGTCGTGTCTGGTATTGAAATCAAATGCGACTTCAACGGGTTCATTTATTCACAGTGATCTGTTTACCGGAATCGGGACTGTTAAGGTGGAACGATTTATGTCGAAATCCAATAACTGGCATCTTTATTCTTCGCCGGTGAAGGACCAGTCGGTTCATGAATTTCTGAAATACAATCCCGAAATTCCTGACTTATATAATACCACTGTAACACCTAATGTTATAATAGGAGTCGGTATGCGCGACTATAATACCGTTACGGATATCTGGAATCCCTATGTCGTTTATGCGGGTTCGAGTATGGTGGCTGGAAGTATCGGAGGCGGCAAAGGATTTAGTATCCGGACGTACAACGATGCCCAGGCGACAGGATCAATAGACGCAACAGGGATTCCTAATCTGAATACCGTAAATGTTACTTTGACAAGATCAGCGGCAACAACCGATAAGGGATGGAACTGCATCGGAAATCCTTTCACATCGGCTTTAAACATCAGAAATGTCAGCAACGACGGATTTTTAAATGCTGCTAATTCGGGTAAACTTGAACCGGGTTTCGTAGCTGTTTACGTATGGGATGCCAATAATATTACGACCAGCAAAACAACACCGGAATACATTGTCATCAACAATGCTACTTCAATTACAAACGTACAGATCGGTCAGGGATTTTTCGTCAAATCGGTCGTTGGCGGAGGGACTGTTAGTTTTACCAAAACGATGCAAAAACCTTCGGCCGGATTAACTTTTAAAGATGCGGTCACCGAATGGCCTTCGCTCAAAATAATCGCATCGAACCAAACGGTATCAAGTTCAACGGAGATTAAGTTTATTCCGAATACGACGAAAGGGCTTGATCCGGGATATGATGCTGGTATGTTGAAGGCAAATCCCGATTTCTCGCTCTATTCAAGGCTGGTTGAGGACGATGGTATCGATTTTACGCTGCAGTGTCTGCCTGATCAGGATTACGACCAGTACGAGATACCGATTGGAGTTGATTGTAAATTGGGTGGTGAACTTACATTTACAGCGGAATCGGTTAATCTTCCGGTCGGATGTGAGGCTTTGCTTGAGGACAGAACAACAAAAAGTTTTACGCGGCTTGATCTCAAAGATGCCAAATACATTACGAATGTAAGTCCGGGTACAACAGGAACCGGTCGTTTCTATCTTCATACTTCCGAAGTGATCAGCAGTAATCCGATAAAGGAGGAGCAGCCATTTAAAGTCTATACAATCGGCAAAACAGTCTATGTGAACGGCGCTGTCAGTACAGATGCACAGTTCGCGCTCTATTCCGTGAACGGCCAGTTATTGGCTAATTTTAAAGCCGAAAGCCAGGTTGAGAACCGGCTTGATGCTTCAGGATTGCCGTCAGGAATGTATGTTCTTTCGGTTACAGATAAGAATTTGAAAAAATCGGTTAAACTGATCATCGGACAATAGACCGTGTACGGAATTTCTGATCGTAATTTTCCTGTAATTATAGGAGTTAACTGATGATCATTGAAGCAAAAAATAACAGACAGGTTTGTTTACGCAGACTTTGCAGCGACGATACCGATCACTTATGCAATTATTTGCAAGGTCTTGGTACAGTTACGAAAAGCCGGTTTGGACCTCATGGTTTTGACAAACAATCCATTACTGACTTTTATAAAGAGTCTAACGAATATTTGGGATATATCGGTGAGGACATTTTATCAGGGAATATCGTAGCCTATTCTGTCCTGAAAATTGGCTATTTATCACACGACAGCTATCGGGTACAAACCTATGGACTAAAGTTGGATCATCAGACCGATTGCACATTTGCGCCCTCAGTAGCAGACTTATGGCAAAGTTACGGGGTTGGAAATGCCCTGTTCCGCTACCTGCTTTCAGACCTTCAATCTAAAGGTATAAAACGAATTATATTGTGGGGCGGTGTTCAAAGTGATAACGAAAAAGCTATCAGCTTTTACCTGAAAAACGGTTTTAAGCGGTTGGGCAGTTTTGAATACAATGGTTGGAATGACGATATGATGTTGGATATTCTTTAGGATATCTTTTAGGAATAATGTATCTGTTGCCGGTCTGTTTTCAGGAGATATACTCAACCCGCATTTTATTATAAAAAAAATCTTCAAACATATTGTTTTTTAATTTTTAAGTATTTATCTTGTGCCCTCTTTACTGAAATGCCTGACATGCCTGAATTGCAACCCAATATTTTAATAAACGCTACAAATCGCGGGAATTCATTGGAACAGTTTTCGTTTGTCTCAGGTTATGTTTTGATAGAATAAAACATTCTTATAACTTAAGACAGGAGGAAATAATATGAATTCAGACGAAATCAGGCAGGATATTAAAGCTCAGATTATAAAAACAAATCAATCTTTTGGTAAAAACGGGCCGCTGGGAATTAAGGATCCATTGAAGGAGGATATCGGATCGCTGGAAGGTAATTTAAAAAAGATAGGTGTTTATTTTAAATTGTATTTGATTGATGCAATTTTACTAACAGCAATTTTGTTTTTTATATCACTTTTGAAAACTTTTAAAATGCTTGAAAATCTTGATTTGAATAACGGCGGGTTGATGATCCTGTTTACAATTGTCTTTGGATTAAATGCATTCGCCTATTACAAATTCAGAGTAAATCTTGAAAACAAAATATACCTGCTTAAACTTCTGAAAAACATTGATTAAAATAATTTAACCTAAAGAAAACACGATGAATTCGGACGAAATCAAACAGAACATTCAGGAACAAATTGATCTTACGAACCTATCTTTTAAGAATAATTGGGGTAAAATCTTTAGAAATGGTGTTTTATCAAATGATATATTTGAGCTCGGACAAATCCTAAGGAGTGTAACAAAAACGTTCAAATATAGTGTTGCACTTGCAATCCCATTATCTTTTTTTTCAATCGTTTTTTCGGTATTAACTATTTTAATAAACAATGGTTCTTTAAAGTGGAATATAAATCTGAATAACGGAGGGTTAATGGTTCTGTTTACGATCGTATTTTTAGTCAATACTTACCAAAATTATAAGATAAAAGTAAATCTTGAAAATAAAATATACCTGCTTAAACTTCTGAACAGCATTCATATGGAATCTTAAGCAGTCCCGCATTCTTGTTCATCTTAAACTCATAACTCTAAAACTCAAAAGCAATGAAATTTATTCAAAAGTACCTCGTTATTTTATTTTTCGTCTATTGGATAGGGTATATTGCCCTTCGTCTAATCTTTAGCAGAGCACAAATAGATGATCATTATTTTGTGAATGTCGCCTTTTTTGGATTGATTATGGCCACCTTATTTACCGGTGCCGTAGGTGGCGGGCTCTATTTTTCTGTCGGACCAAGAGTTCGATATATTGAATCGGGAGATCTCAAAGTCCCTTATTACATCGACCGACAGGAAAAATTCATTACCCCGACAAAAAAAGATTTTTCGTTCTCTGAATTACAAAGCATGATTAAGAAGAACTGGATCCTGACTTATGTGGATAATGAACTCAACATTATTAAATTCAGAACAAAAGATTCTTTTTTACACTGGGGCGTTGGAAGTTACCTGGAATACGATAATTCAGTACATACGATTTGGGTTACAAGTTTTCCGTTTACCGGAAATACACCGATGGGCAAGAGATTGAAAACTGAATTGAATAACCAGGTTGAAGCTTTGATTTTAAAAGCTTAACAGAAATAATTATTTAGCGTTTGTGTAGAGACAAGGCATATAATGGTAGAGACAAGGCAAGCCTTGTCTCTACCACATCGGAAAAATATCTCAATTTATTAATTGGCAGAACCCGGAGGTCGAGGGTTTTCACCTGGTTTTGGAGTTTCGCCATCCGAAAGGAGAAACAAGTCATAGCGTGTCGCGTCATTCTGAAAAACCAGTTTGGCACACTGACAAACCAACGCCGTCGTCTCCCAGACTGTGTTCATTGCAATGATGCGTTCGTTTGCATCGAGCGAACGGCCTTTTTTTGCATGCTGTAATGCTAAATCCTGATTCACAATTTTGTCTGCCAGCGATTTGAGCATGTCGATATCCGACTCCGTCATCCCTTTGTCCATTAAAGCCGCTTTGTATTCGGGCTTTGATGCCTCTTTATGAGCTTTGAGGAGCAGGTTGGGAAGTTTAAGGTGGTTCCTGCTTGATGATTCATACTGCGCCTGGCCCATCGTCCGAAGTGCAATTGCGTGGTTGGGGAAAGCAAGCTGTGTGTAAAGCATCAGCATCTGGTAAAGGTTTCGCCCCTCGTTCATCAGGATTTCAAGTAAATCGCTTTCGCCGGTTTGGGTAGAAACAGATGCGTAGTCGGGAAGAATTTCCCTTGCGGTGGTAATGTTATTGGCCCAAACTGCGGCAAATGGGTCATCCAGTTTGGGGAAGCGGGCTAAAAAAGCCGGCTTGTTTTTAATGAACGATGTCAGCTTTACATCTGACTGCTGCAACATCTCTTCATCAGACTTGTTGAAGAGGCGCACGACTTCTTCGGGATGTTTCATGATGATTAAATTAAAGGTTACAAAAATCTGTTAACTGCTACTGATAAAGTTTTATGGTAGAAATTTAGCAAATAAAAATGAACTTTAGGCCAAAATGTTCAAAAATTTACAATATATTTTTAATTGCCTCATTTTGAACGCCAATATCACTTTTACAACGAAATATAACCCATCCGTTGAACGTCGTTCCGGTTTGCTGTAAATATCTGGTTTCATTACGAAGGTTTATAACTTAATAACGAAGTATTGTTACACCGTTACGAAGATATCTTCGTCCGCTACGAAGATTCGTTCCGCCATTACGAAGCAATTTTCATCCATTACGAAGATGTTTGTAGCCGTTACGAAGCTCTTTTAATCCGTTACGAAGATGTTTGTAGCCATTACGAAGAAGTTTTCAGACCCCTGAAAATTGCTTCGTAACGACGGAAAAGATGATATTCTTTACGTGTAATTAACCCTTCAGGTGGTTGTAAACCATTGAAGCGGTTACATTAGAGGACGAAGAGGTGTTGAATTTCTGCAAAACATTCTACCTTTGCATTGTGAAGAAGACCGGTAAAATAAATGTACTGTTTCAGATATTAGTATTGTATTGCTTTACGATAAGCATTTGCAATACGGGTATCTTAGCGCCGGTTACCCCCTTTCAGAACAATCATTCGACAAAAAACGATTGTTATTCCCCGCTAAGTGGCGTTGACTTGTTCACGGTAACCACTAAACCAGATAACGTAGTTATTGGTCAACGGAACTTTCCCACCTTTTCATTTAAAAATCATCCGAATGACCACCTCGCAATTCGGAAGGCGGCTGAAACTTACCTCGCAAATTCATTTTCTGATTATATTTCCCTCGCAAAGAATATTGTGGTCAGGCTTCAACCTGTCAATATCATTTTCCCCTTCCATTATTTTTGGTAATCGTTTATTGTAATTCAATTGTCCTGGCTTCAAAGCAGGAATTTTTCAATTAATTTATTGCACGGCTTAAATGACAATTCGTTGTCGGGTCTTGCGGTATTTCATGTTTTATAATAAAAAAATATTAAAATGGATTTTGGAACAATATTCGGATTAGTAATCCTGATCATCATCGTTTTGGCGGTAGTAATCGTCAACAGTAACAAGAAAAACAAGAAAAAACAGTTTGTACAAACGCTTTCCGATCTTGCCGAAAAGAGCAAATGCAAAATTTCGGAACACGATCTTTGGAACAATACCCTGATTGGCATCGACAAAGAGGCTCACAAACTGTTCTTCATCCGGAAAACCGCAGATAATGTAATCAGTAACGAGATTGATTTGATTGGAATTCAAAAATGCCGGGTGATCAATTCGAGCAGAGTTGTATCCAATAACGAAACCAATCATACGGTGATTGACAAACTTGAGTTGGCTTTGACCTCCCCCGACGCAAAAATTGCGGATACGGTGCTGGAGTTTTACAATACGAACCGCGATAACTTATTTCTGAATGGCGAACTTTCACTGACTGAAAAATGGGCCGCCATCGTGAATGAAAACATTGCCGGTATTACGCAACGAAAGTAAGCAGTAACAGTTTTAACAATGAGAAAAGCCCTGCGGATATTTCCACAGGGCTTTTAGTTGGTCTGTTGTGACTGTTTACGCAGCGGAAAAATTTATTTGAAATTCTCTTCCACTTCAACGGCTGTTCCATACGCCAAAACTTCGGTGAGTCCACTCATCACGTCATTTGCATCGTAACGCATACCGATTATGGCATTTGCACCGAGTTCGCGTGCATGAAGAATCATTAATTGCATGGCCTCTTCTCGGGCGTTTTCGCATAATTCGGTATATATGGTGCTTTTGCCACCAAAGATGGCCATAAACATCCCCGCCATATTCCCCAAAACGCTGCGTGAACGGACGGTGATTCCCCGTACGAGTCCCAATTGTTTCACAATCCTGTAGCCTTCAAGTGAATTGCTTGTTGTAATCAATGTGTTTGATTTCATTTTTGGTTATTTTAATTTGTAACGCTGAAAATATAAATCTTAAAATCAATCGTCCAGCGATTGTCCGATCAGTTGACGGAACTTCCAGCCCGTGTTATCGTTCACATTTCCTTGAGTTTGCTTCATCAGTATCCCGATGATTTTCTCCTTTGGATCGGCAAAATATTGTGTGTTGAAATATCCTCCCCACTCAAATGTCCCGGCACTTCCAAGGTCTCCCAATCCCTGACCTTTTTGATCGACGACTGAAAAAGCAAGTCCGAAATATTTGCCCGTATCACCCCATATATTGCCAATCTGGTTGCTTAGAATGGTCTGAACTGTTGTGCGGCTCAAAATTCTCACCCCGTTCAGCTCTCCTCCGTTGAGGTACATTTGCAGGAAGGTGGCGTAGTCTTTTGCTGTGCTCGACAGTCCGGCACCGCCCGAGAAGAAACTCTTTGCCCCTTTGATCGGGTAATCGGGATCATAGAAAGTTGCCGGGTAGCGTTCCCATTCCCCTTTATCATTCTTTTGCTGAACCGAAACCAGGCGGTTTGCCTTCTCATTTGGCAGGTAAAACCAGGTATCATTCATGCTAAGTGGTTCAAAAAGATGTTTCTTCAGGTACTGGTCAAATGGCATACCAGATACAATTTCAACCAGGTAACCCAATACGTCAAGTCCTTCACTGTAGGTAAATTTCTCTCCGGGATTGTGATGCAAAGGGAGCTTTGCAAGTTTTTTAACGCTCTCGGCAATTTTAATTTGCTTTTCTGTAAAAGCATCGGTCGTGCCGGCTTTATGGTAGATCATCTTAAACCGTTCGTCTCCGTCAATAACTCCATATCCAAGACCTGAAGTGTGACTCAGCAACTGACGGATCGTGATTTCGCCCGATGCCGGAGTGGTTGTATAAGAAGTATCACTGTATTGAAAGGTTTTCAGGACTTGTGGATTCTTAAACTCCGGAATGAATTTTGAAATAGGGTCATCGAGTTTGAATTTTCCCTCTTCCCAGAGCATCATCACAGCGGTTGAGGTAATCGCTTTACTTTGTGACGCAATCCGGAAGATATCGTCACGTTTTAAGTTGCGTCCGCTTTGGTTATCCGCTTTTCCGAATGCCTTGTAATAAACAATTTTCCCATTCCGTGTCACGAGGGCTACGATCCCCGGGACCTCACCTTTGGCAACCGCATCGGCGCACATCGTTTCAATCCGGGCCAATCGCTCAGCCGACATCCCGACACTTTCAGGCGTCCCTTCCGTCAATACCGGAGAATTCTTAATCGATTTGGTCTGAGCACTTAGTGAAAGCGCCATCCCTAATAATAAAGCAACAAACAGACTTTTCATATGTTATCAAATTATATTGGACATCATTCTTTATCGAAGACAAATTTGTAATGGTTTCGGCATATCTATTGGGTTTTTTGATTCTTTCCAATCAAAAAATAGAGAATTGATCCGATAATGTTCATAAACAAAACGATCAATACCCTCATTATTTTATTATTTCCCGTGAAATCAGATCTTAAAATATCGATAAGCGCAAGAATGGGAAGTACTGCTGTAATAAAAATAACAGTCAGAAATATTAAGATCTGAAAGGGACCAAAAATTCCAAGAAGTTCCATTTGGTTCGTTTTTTAATTTAATAGTTAGTCTTCTGTTTCAATTAACAATTACATTCATGTTCCTCGTACAACAAAAATACATAATTCATTTTCAAAGACCTATGGTTAAATTCAATAATTTTATAATTGAATATTTCACGAATATAAACCAAAAGCTGTTCTATAACATGAAATAAACTAATTTTGCAGAGCAATGGGAAAATCCGTCCAATTAATCGAAAAGATCAGAGCCTGGCGTCTAAAGCACCTTAACGAACATGAGGTATTGCTGATTCTTAGCTTTGTAGTTGGTTTGCTCAGCGGTTTTGCAGCGATTATTCTAAAAAATCTGATTCATTTTCTTGGAACAGTATTAACCCAGAATTTCACCTCCTATTCAGAAAATTACCTCTACCTGGCATACCCAGGCATCGGAATACTAATCACGGTATTGTATGTGCGGTTCTTCGTTAAGGACGATATCGGGCACGGTATTACCAAAGTGCTGGAGTCGATTGCCAATAATAAAGGGGTGATGCGCGCCCACAACATGTTCACTTCTATCATTTCGAGTACCATTACAATCGGTTTTGGCGGATCAGTGGGAGCTGAGGCTCCGGTTGTATTAACTGGTTCATCGATCGGTTCGAATATTGCACGATCATTCAACCTGAGTTATCGCACGATGACTGTTCTGATCGGTTGCGGGGCTGCCGGTGCAATTGCAGGTATTTTCAAGGCACCTTTGGCCGGAATGTTATTTGCAATCGAGGTACTTATGCTCGACATGACAATGGCATCACTGCTGCCGCTGATGATCTCCGCTTCCACTTCAGCCTCCTTAGCCTATTTCTTAATGGGAAGTGCACACCATTTCGAATTTCAGATTGACAAAGCATTTAATGTTACGAATATCCCCTGGTACATTGTTCTGGGGATTTTTTGCGGTCTATTCTCCTACCTTTTCACAAAGGGCAACCTGTACGTTGAAGGGAGGTTCCGGAAAATCAGCAATCCTTATTTAAAGGTTTTAATTGGCGGAACCATGTTAGGTATTTTCATTTTTCTTTTCCCTTCACTTTGGGGAGAGGGATATTTATCAATCGATCAGATACTCTCGGACGTTGGATCGAATATTCTGAACAATTCACTTTTTGTCGGATTTAAAGATGACAAGTTTATATTAATCGGGATGATCCTTGTGATTATGCTGGTTAAAATTGTGGCTACAGCTGCAACCACAGGTGCCGGAGGAAGCGGCGGGATATTTGCACCTACCTTGTTCCTGGGCGGGATGGCTGGTTTTTTCATTTCCTCGATTCTTAACTTAGACGGGAACCTTGTCCCAGCCCGCAATTTTGCGTTGGCAGGAATGGCAGGAATGATGGCAGGCGTGATGCATTCGCCCATGACAGCGATCTTCCTCATCGCCGAGATTACAGGAGGCTTCGGATTGCTGATCCCACTGATGATTACTGCGGCAACTGCTTACCTTACGATAACGCCGCTTGAACCACATTCGATTTACCATATTAGGCTTGCCCAGCGCGGCGAACTGATTACCCATAACAAAGATAAGGCTGTACTGACGTTGCTCAAACTAAAAACAGTGATTGAGACTGATCTGTTAACAGTAAAAGTTGACAGCACATTGGGGGAATTGGTTCGGATCATCTCCAGGTCAAAACGCAATATCTTTCCGGTGATTGATCGTGAAGAAAACTTTTGCGGTGTGGTTCTTCTCGATGATGTCAGGCAATTCATGTTTAATAAAGAGCGCTACAATAAAACATTGGTTAAAGATCTGATGATTATGCCACCGGCTATTATTTCACTCGATGAAAAAATGGATAGCGTGATGAAGAAGTTTAATGACAGCGGTGCCTGGAATCTTCCGGTTGTCAGCGAAAAGAAGTATGTTGGTTTAATCTCGAAGTCAACCATCTTTAATGCCTATCGGTCAGAGTTGGTTCGTTTTTCGGAAGAATAGTAACAATATGAACAATCGTTGAAACTTTTAGGAACAAAGAGCGCTCCACGTCACAAAGGTTTAGCAGAGAAACAGTAAGTTTGCATTTAAATATCCAAAACATAAAAGAATGAAAAGGGATACCCAGATTTTTGAGATTATAGAGAAAGAGAGACAGCGTCAGCTGCATGGTATTGAATTGATTGCCTCGGAGAACTTTGTTTCGGAACAGGTGATGCAGGCAATGGGCTCATGTCTGACCAATAAATATGCCGAAGGCTACCCTGGACATCGTTATTATGGCGGTTGTCAGTTTGTTGACGAGTCAGAACAACTTGCCATCGACCGTTTGAAATTACTTTTTGGCGCTGAATATGCGAATGTGCAACCCCATTCGGGTGCCCAGGCGAATATGGCGGTGCTGATGACATGTTTAAAACCCGGTGATACTTTTATGGGACTTGATTTGTCGCATGGAGGTCATCTTTCACATGGGTCACCTGTTAATTCATCGGGTTTGTTATACCGTCCGGTCGCCTATTCTGTGAAAGAAGATACCGGACTTGTTGATTATGACATGATGGAAGAAGTTGCGATGAAAGAACTTCCAAAACTGATTATTGCGGGTGCTTCGGCCTATTCACGTGAGTGGGATTATCAGCGGATGCGTAATCTTGCCGATAAAATCGGTGCCATTTTTATGGTGGATATGGCGCATCCTGCAGGATTGATCGCTGCCGGACTGCTCGACAATCCGTTGAAATATGCACACATTGTTACTTCAACGACACATAAAACATTACGTGGCCCACGTGGTGGAATTATCCTGCTGGGCAAAGATTTTGAAAACCCATGGGGTCTTACTACGAAGAAAGGCGAGTTGAAAATGATGTCATCGCTTCTTGATTCTGCTATTTTCCCTGGAACGCAGGGTGGTCCGCTGGAACATGTGATTGCCGCTAAAGCAGTTGCTTTTGGTGAAGCACTTGCTCCGGAATATATCGAATACCAAACGCTGGTTCAGAAGAATGCAAAGGTGATGGCCAAGGCTTTTATGGACAAAGGTTACAAGGTAATTTCAGGCGGAACAGATAACCATTCGATGTTGATTGATTTGCGTACCAAATTCCCCGATCTTACAGGTAAAAAAGCAGAAAATGCATTGGTGCTGGCAGATATCACGATCAATAAAAATATGGTTCCGTTCGATTCACGTTCACCTTTCCTTACTTCCGGTTTGCGTGTCGGAACTCCGGCGATCACAACCCGCGGAATGAAAGAAAAAGACATGTCGGTTATCGTTGATCTGATCGACGAAGTTCTTCAGAATGCTGACAACGAAAATGTAATCACTGATGTACGCGGAAGGGTCAATAAAATGATGGAAGGTTTCCCAATGTTTGCGTGGTAAAGTGTTTCATAGATTCTTTAAAATATACGGGGCCGAAATTTCGGCCCCGTTTTTATATGTGATTTCTTCTTTTTTCACTTTCTCACCATCATTCCATCTCTCAGACTTATTTTAAAGAAACCCTTGAATAAGGTACGGCATCCTGAGAAGCAAATTCACCTTTAAGGTATTTATAATAGCCTGTTATTGCAATCATTGCTGCATTATCAGTCGTGAATTTAAATGCCGGTATATGCATTTCCCAATTGTACTTTTCGGCTGCATCAAGTAAAGCCTGCCTAAGTCCTGAGTTGGCAGAAACACCACCGGCAACAGCGATCGTTCGGATACCGGTTTCTTTGGCTGCCCGTTTTACTTTAGTCATTAAAACTTCGATGATCGTATATTGAAGCGATGCACAGATATCGGCCCTGTTTTCGTCAATGAAATTGGGGTTTTCAGCCATTCTGTCACGAATGAAATAGAGAAATGAAGTTTTTAAACCACTGAAACTGTAGTCCAATCCCGGAAGTTTGGGCTTAGCAAAAACAAATGCTTTTGGATCACCCTCTTTGGCCAGTTTATCAATCATTGGTCCGCCCGGATAGGGTAATCCGATCACCTTTGCACATTTATCGAAGGCTTCTCCGGCAGCGTCATCAATTGTTTGTCCAATTACTTCCATATCAAGATAATCACGGACAACAATGATCTGCGAGTTGCCTCCTGATACCAACAGGCACAGAAACGGGAATCCGGGTTCTTTTTTTGCAACGGATTGTTCTTTTACAAAATGTGCCAATACATGTCCCTGAAGATGATTTACCTCAATCAATGGAATTCTTTTTGCCAGCGCGAAACCTTTGGCAAATGAAGTTCCAACGAGTAACGACCCCAGTAAGCCTGGTCCACGCGTAAAAGCGACTGCCGAAATTTCATCTATTGAAATGCCCGATTTTTTTATGGCCAGATCAACCACAGGAATAATATTCTGTTGATGAGCCCGGGAGGCAAGTTCAGGTACAACCCCACCATAGGCGATATGAACAGTTTGCCCTGAAACTTCATTGCTAAGAATCAGATTGTTGCGAATTATCGCTGCTGATGTATCATCGCATGAAGATTCAATTCCAAGAATTATAATATCTCTGTTGTTGCCCATCCTGTTAATTTATCCTATTTATTTCAATATCCGGAAATACTCTTATTACCGGACTTCAAAAAGTGTTACCTTGCAAAAGTAAAATCAGGTATCCTATCCGGTTCTCCGGTTGTTCTAATATAAAGGTCAAAAGTATCAAAAAAAGGTTTAATATATTACTTGTCCTAATTCTCACGCTCTCAACCTTGTTTGGCGCGGCCTACCTCACCTTTCGGTCTCCAAAAGTTCAAACATTTGTGACCCAGTGGATAATGGTGCAATTGTCACACACTTATAAAGCCAATATTAGTGTTGGTGGGGTCGATATTTCTTTGTTCAAAAGTATTGTACTCGAAAAAGTGCTGATTGAGGACCGGAATCAGGACACGATGTTCTATATTGGCAGTGTCAGACTTCAAATTGAGAGTTTGGCTCTTCTCGAAAGAAGGGTTCATTTTGGAGATCTTAACTTCGAGGATTCAAAAATCAATATCCTGAAAGATACTACGGGGTATAATTTTGATTTTCTGGCTGGATCATCTACATCAAAACCCGATACTATTCGTCCCTGGCACATCACTTTTACGAATTTTTACTTCCTCAATTCGAAGATAAATTACAAAAACATAGATGCGAAGGATACGCTGGTGAATGGTATGAATTTTAATGATTTGGAGATTAGTAAGCTTAACCTTTCTGTGGTAAATGTGCACCAGACGGACTCGATTACAACTTTCTTTCTGGATAATGCTTCGATTTACGAAAAGTCAGGCTTTGCTATCGGAGATTTAAGGTTTGCCGGTCGAATTGATTCAACCGGATTGGAACTCTCCAAAATGACACTTGTTTCGAACCATTCACATATTGAGGCAAATAAGATTAAAATATCCAGGAATAAACTTTTTGGTGTCGATTCACTTTATTCCGAAAAAAGTCAGACTTTAACAAATCGCTTTGTAATTGACAGTGACTTTAAAGAGTCAATGCTTTCATTAACTGATTTATCATATGTCATTCCCGAATTATGGGGGATGAATGAACCGATACTGTTTTCGGGTGGGATAAAAGGATCGTTGAGTAATTTAAAATTTAAGCGTATTAATTTTAAAATTGGAAGAGAAACGCAGTTGAATGCTGACCTCGAAATGCAAGGACTCCCCAATTGGAAAAACACTTTTATCTTTTTTAAATTATACAACAATACTATCAATTTCAACGATTTGGCTACTATCCGCATGCCAGACAGTGCTCCGGTGCGGTATTTAAAGATCCCGAAAGAGTTACTAAATGACGTCAGGCTAACATATCAGGGTAATTTCAGTGGTTTTCCTTCGGATTTTGTTGCTTACGGAACCCTGGATGGCAGTTTGGGTAAACTATCGACAGATATTGCTATCCGCCCGAAGAAGTCGGGGGAGATTGATTTTAAAGGTAGTATCAAAACTTTAGCTTTTGAAGCCGGCAAATTGTTGAATTATTCACCGTTAGGGGCGGTGTCCCTCGAAATCAAAATAAATGGATCGAGATCGGAGAACAACAAATTCAACGCATTAATTGCAGGTAATATCGACAGTCTGTATTTCAATAATTATAGGGTTGATTCAATTTATGTGAACGGTGAGGCACGTGACCGAAGTTTCGAAGGAGAATTAAAAGTCCAGGACAATAACCTTAAAATGAATTTTGCCGGGAAAGCTGATTTTTCAGGAAAGATTCCTGAATTTAACTTTACATCAACTGTCGAAAGAGCCAATCTTGTGATTCTTGGTTTCGAAAAGGATCGAAAAGTAGCAGATCTTAAATTAAATGTTAGCGCAAATTTTACAGGCGATCATATTGATAATGTTAACGGACAAATTGACCTTCAGAATTTTAAATTTGTCAGGGATAAAAAGACTCTCGATATTCACAACCTCACCCTTAAAACTTCGAATAGTATTGATAAAAACAATATTACACTCAGATCGGATATTGCTGACGTAACGATTGACGGGAAATACCTTTTTGGAGAATTGGATCTCACCATCAGTGATTATCTTAAATATTTTCTGCCATCGGCCAAACTGCCTTTTTCGGATCGGCCGTCAACTGGTAAAAATGAATTTAAATTTGATATTAATATAAAAAAGGCGGAAGAGCTTGGTGCGTTTTTTATACCAGGATTACATGTTAAATCTCCTGTGATTCTCGTCGGTAACATTAACTCCGAAGAGAAAACACTATCTCTGGAAGGATCTGTAGATGAATTGCTTTTCAATCAATATCAGGTTAGAGGTTTAAATATCAATTCAAGAAATATCGGAAATAAATGGTTGATCAGAATTGGATCGAAAGATGCGGTGCTTGGCGGAAATCTGATATTTGAGAATTTTTCAATTAATAACTCTCTTGTAAGTGACAGCCTCAGTACTGCTATTACCTGGAACAATAATTCTGTTCCGACCTCCAGCGGCAAAGTTGATTTTACGGGCATATTTTCAAGGAATAATGAGGGAAAGAGTCTTGCAGACTTTTATCTTAGACCATCCAAAATCTGGGTAGCCGATTCATTATGGCAAATTGAAAAGAGTCACCTGCATATCGATACTACTTCAATCGCCATCGATAACTTTAATATCCATCATAACAAGGAACGTTTCAAAGTCTTCGGGAAAGTTACAGACAACACTTTCGATAAAATAAATGTTGAATTTAATAATGTTAAGCTTAGTAATATTGATTTGCTGGTTGGCGAAGAGATTGGGATCTTTGGTGAATTAAATGGAATAGTTTCTGTAGCTGATCCTTACAATTCATTTTATCTCACCAGCCAGCTCAAAGTATCGGACTTTACCTACCTTGAAAAGAACTTTGGAGGTATATTGCTTGATAATACCTGGGATCAGGGACGGCAACAGTTAAACTCTTCGTTGGTTCTAATGAAAGATTCAAAGCCTGGTTTGGAAATAAAAGGTTATTACAAACCCAAAAGCGATAGTATTGATTATCATGCTAATTTCAAGGATTATCCACTTGAATCGTTACTTCCTATCTTGAGAAGTTTCTCAAACAAAGTCGAAGGTCTTGGAAACGGGCAAGTGCGAATCACAGGTAAGTTAGCTGAACCAAAATTCTATGGTAAAGTTGCTGTCGCCAAAACTAAAATCGGGATTGATTATACCAAAGTGGTTTATTCATTGAGCGATACAGTGAGATTCTCAAACGATTCAATTATTTTTAAAAACATTTCAGTTTCGGATATCGATAACAACAAGGCCAGATTTAATGGTGTAATTACCCATAATTTATTCAATCACATGACCTATGATATGTTTGCAAGTACAAACAATATTATGGCTTTGAATACAACAGGTACAGACAACCCCCTGTTTTATGGTATGGCTCACGCTTCGGGGATGATACGAATTTCAGGAAAGGCGGCCAGTGTCAGATTGGACATGTCTTTAACCACCAAGCCTGGAACACAGATTAATGTGCCGCTCGAAAACCCCGAATCGGTAAATGAATATGATTTTATCAGGTTCGTAAATCCAGATTCCCTTACTCAAAAGAAAAGGTCAATTACAAGAATAAGTAATTCAGGTGGATTTGAGATGAATCTTGATCTTACTACTACACCTGATGCGAAGGTTCAAATGATCTTTAACTCCACTGTGGGTGATGCAATTAATGGATATGGATCGGGTGACCTCAGGTTTAACTATGACAAGGATGGTAATTTTTTCATTTACGGTGACTATAAAATAGATAAAGGCGATTATATGTTTACGCTTCAAAATGTATTGGCCCGCAAATTCCGTATCGAAAAGGGTGGGCTTATTTCCTGGAATGGTGACCCATATGGTGCTATTGTTGATCTTGATGCAGTTTATACCTTAAAAGCCCCTATCAATTATCTATTGCTTAATTACAATCAAAACAATCAAACAGACAATTCACGCAGGATTCCTGTCGAATGCAGAATTAACCTTTCAAAAAAATTGCTTAATCCCTCTTTGAAATTTGATATTACATTCCCCACGGCTGACGAAAGGACAAAGGATGAACTACAGCAATTTATAAGCACACAAGATGATATCAATAAACAAATGGTATCATTACTCGTAATGGGACAATTCTTTACACCTGAATATCTGAGGGGAAGACAGGATTTTCAGTCGAGTACCGGTAGTTTAGTTGGATCTACAACTTCAGACATTCTTTCCAATCAGCTTTCCAATTGGCTTTCGAAAATTAACAACGATGTCGATATCGGTTTTAATTATCGGCCGGGAGACCAGGTAAATGCCAATCAAATGGAGTTAGCCTTGAGTACCCAGATACTCAATGACAGGGTCACCATAAACGGTAATATTGGAAACAACAGTAATTTACAATCGAACATAGCAAATCCGGTAGTCGGAGAAGTGGAACTATTCATAAAGCTCAATAAATCAGGTAAATTACAACTTAAAGCTTATAATCGCGCAAATGACGATATGATGTATGATACCTCTCTTTACAAACAAGGTATTGGACTCTCGTTCACCGAGGAATTCGATACATTGAGCGATCTTTTCACGCATTATGGACCCAAAAAAGTACCGAAGAAAGTCATCATGAAGCAGGATACCTTGAAGGGGCAATCAGTTCAGTAATCAAAAACTGGTGGAATATTCATTCGGAATGCCTATTTTTGCCAGAGTAGTTATCAATCATGAATTGTAAAATATATCAATTTTATTCCCTATGTTAAATCTATTATTTATTCAGGGTGCACAAGGGGCCATCGGAACAGCTGATATTGTTACAAAAACAGCCAAGGCAGCAGTGGAACTAAATTTCTTCGACCTGGCACTAAAAGGTGGCTGGATTATGGTTCCGATCATCTTACTAGGTTTTGTGGCAGTTTACATTTTTGGTGAACGTTATTATACGATCCGAAAAGCCTCAAAAATCGATCATCATTTCATGGATCAGATTAAGAACCTTATTCACAAAGGCAAAGTAGATGACGCCGTGATGTTATGTCGTTCAAACGATGCACCAGTTGCACGAATGATCGAAAAGGGGATTTCGCGCATCGGGCGCCCATTGAATGATGTCAATACTGCAATCGAAAACGTTGGTAACCTCGAGATTTCGAAACTTGAAAAGGGTTTTCCGGCACTGGCCAGTGTTTCTGGAGGTGCTCCGATGCTTGGCTTTCTTGGAACTGTAATGGGAATGGTTCAGGCATTTTACAACATGTCGACCGCCGGTAGTAATGTCGACGTTACGATTCTTTCTGGTGGAATTTATCTTGCCATGGTAACAACTGTTGCCGGACTAATTGTGGGGATTACTGCCTATTTTGCTTATAACATCCTTGTTGCAAAAGTTGAATCTGTCGTATTTCAAATGGAAGCTACAACTTCCGAATTTATGGATCTATTGCACGAGCCAGCCAAATAGTTAAATATCAACAAATATGGCATTACGTAAACGAAATAAAGTTGAATCTGGATTTAGCATGGCCTCCATGACCGATCTTGTATTCCTGTTACTGATTTTTTTTATGATCACTTCGACCGTGGTTAGTCCAAATGCACTGAAATTATTACTGCCTCAAAGCAGTAATCAAACCAATGCAAAACCACTTACCACCATTTCGATCACCAAAGATATCAAATACTACGTCAACAATAACGGCAAACCGGTTCTTGTAAATTTCGCTGAAATTGAACCGCTTCTACGTCAAATGCTTGGGGATCAACCTGAAATGTATATCTCACTTTATGCGGAAAAATCGGTTCCAATTGAAGAGGTTGTCAAATTGATGAATATTGCCAAACGAAATAAATACAAGATGATACTTGCTACTAGTCCTGAGCGGGATTAATCAACTAAAACAGGGAATTAATAATTATGACATTTACCAACAGCGAAAAAACAGGATTAATTGCAACCGTAACATTTCACGCGGTTGTTTTGCTTTTGTTGCTCTATTTGGGATTTGTTACGCCTTTCCCGCCACCTCAGGAGGAGGGTTTTTTAGTTGATTTTGGAAATTCGGAAACCGGACTTGGATTAGAGGAACCTTCAGCAGCAAGTGCTCCTATAGTTGCAGAAGTAAGTGCTCCCGAGGTGGTTACGGCTACAAAGAAAGTTGTACCTGCTTCAAAACCAGTTACGAGGCCGCAGAATACATCTAAAGTTAAAGACAACGCGGAGGAGGATCTGCTCACACAGGAATATGAAAAGACCGTAGCAGTAGCTGCCCGGGCCAAGAAAAAAGTGCTTGATGAGAAAAAAATAAAATTTGACGAAGAGCAAAGGATTAAAGCACGTGAAGAACAGCAGCAAAGGAATGAGGCACTCGAATTACAAAAACAGGAAGCTGAAGAAAACCGTTTAGCGCAAGAAAGGTCAGCAAAGATAGGCGCAATTAATTCACGTGCTAAAAATGCATTTGGCGGAGGTAAAACCGATAATGGTTCACAAAGTACAGGGCAGGGAAACACATATGGCAGGGGTAATCAGGGAAGCCCTGATGGTACGCCTGATGTGAAACAGTACGGACTTGGAGGTGGCGCAGGTAAGGGAATATCGTTTAGCCTGTCGGGACGTAATGCCCGTTCGCTACCTAAACCCACGTTTCCCGGCAATGAATCGGGCAAAGTAGTAGTTGAAGTTACTGTTGATAAATTCGGCAAGGTTACCAAAGCTTTACCGGGTATTAAGGGTTCGGATACAGTCAATACAGATCTGCTCGAAGCTGCTAAAAAAGCGGCATTGGCAGCCAGTTTTAATACAGACGAAAATGCTCCTGCGTTCCAAAAGGGAACCATTACTTATCATTTTATCCTTCAGTAAAATAAGCCGGGGACTTGAAATTGGCCAGTATCAGAATTTTGATTGCTGATTATATCCTATTACCACCTTTCGCAATTAATTCTGGCAAATATCAAGGTGATTATTTTAAATCTATCTAAAATTAATTAGATAAAGCGTTATCACAACCATGTTTTTTATACTATCTTTATATACACATTCCGATTGCGTATCCCGGAAAAAGTGAAAGATGAAACAAAGTTGTTGGTTGATTGTTGTTTTCAGACAATAAACCAATTGTTGTCTACGAATGATTGTTTAAGATTTGCGCCGTGTTTTTTCATAAATTCAATCTCTGAGTATAATGAAAAATTTCCCCTACTCCGAAAACGAACTACTTGAAATCGCTTCAGATTTCAAAAAACACTTAAAAGATCATTTTGATGCCATAAAAAAATTCTGCCCGGGTTTGACTCAGGAGTTTATTTATAAATTCAAAGCGTTGTTTTATGAAGTTCAAACTCATCCATTGGAACCAGAGGCTGATCCCGTTGTAAAGGAGTATGAAGTCGCATTGGATGATCTTGCAAGCCAGCTCAATAGCTTGTTTCCTATTTTTCGTTTCTACATGCAGAAAGCGTTTCCTTACGATTCAAATTTATGGGAAGCCTATCAGTATTGTGAAATAGAAAAAGTGATGCATGAATATTCAACCTTACGAAAATGTCTGGAAGGATCAGTTAAAATAATTGATGATAAAAGGACAGAATTACGTGCGGCAAATTGTCCGAATCCAACGCTGAATGAAATAGTCGATTTATCTAAGCAGATTAGTGATAAGCATGAAGAGTACCTTGAATATTTACGGAATAAAGAATTCAAGGTCAAGGTTTATCAAAACAACCTGAACGAGCTTTTCAAATTAATGAAAATGGTACATGATGCTGCTTCAAAATGTTTTCAGAATAACCCGGAATACTTGAAAAAACTGACTTTTCCACCCAGACAAACCACGCCTCAAAATTAGGATTTATGCGTATTGCATGAAGGCACAAGAAACTGGCAAATTACAAAAAGCTTTTAAAATACTTCACATAAACCTCCATATTGCGTTCAAGAAGCTCTACTGAATATTGATAGGCCTTTTGGTCGTCCTGAGCTTCTACGGCATCTAAAATGCACTGCTGAAGGCGTAAAGTGTATTCTTTTTCACCCTCCACATTGGCATAGATTAAATTCCGCATCCTTGGTAATAAAGAATAAATGGGTTCCATACTGATGATGATAATCGGATTCCCTGTCGCTTTTGAGAGATTCATATGAAACCGGTTAATCATATCTACCTCAAGCTGTGTATTATCAGGATCACATTTTGTCAATTCCGCAAGATTCTCTTTCAGCAACTTAAGATCTTCAGATGTACGGTTACGGGAAGCCAATCGTGCAATTTCGGGTTCGAACAATCGCCTGACTTCAATAATTTGAGTGATCAGATTGGAATCAAACTTAAGATCATAGTATAGGTTCAGCGAATTAATTGCATCTTCAATTTTTATTTCAGAGACAATCATTCCACTCCCTTTTCGAATCACGATCAATCCTCTGGCACTTAACCGGCGCAAGGCTTCACGTAAAGCTGTCCGGCTAACAGCAAAACTCTCGCACAATTCTTTTTCTGATGGAAGTTTTGCTCCTGCAACTAACTTTTTTTGCCGTATTGCTTCTTCAATTTTGCGTTCTATTTTTTGACTAAGTGTTTGGCTTATACGTATTTTACCGAATAATTCGTCCATCAGATATCTGTTTCATAAATTTACATAACAAAGATACTCATTTTTCAATTTAGCTCAAACAGCAAAATGCAATTTAATTAAAACATCCTCAGATTGTTGTCAAGTCTGGCTTTTTATTAAGCAATATCCGGTTGATAACCATTTTTCGAATTTGCTCATTTATGTATAAAGCACCTTCAAAAAAAGGAGGCTGCAACAATAAATGCAGCAGCCTCCTTACTTATATTATAAAATTACTGATTTACCAGCCTGGAGTTTGGGTTAAAGTATAACCTTTATCCAAATACTCGCTAATTTGAGTATTACCGATTGGGGCCAGATAAACCTTATCTGTAAAGGCGTCTCTGTCAGAAATGTTTTCAGGAACGAGGTAACCTACCATGTCAATTGCATTTGAGCCGGTATAAGTTACAACAGTACCATCTGCCTTCTTCACTTTAAGCTTGTTAACTTTGGCAGGAACCAACCATTCAGGATATTCGGTTTGGAAGTTAATCCATAAACCAAGAAGTTGATCGGGATTAGCGGTACCATTCATATAATTAATTTTCTTCCAACGCTTAAGGTCCATCAGACGAGTATGCTCGAATACGAATTCCATTCTGCGCTCGCGGCGTATTTCCCAAATAAGTGCTGGAACATCAGCGTCACGATCAGGGTCATCAGAAAGGGTTGCCAGCGTTAACGGGGCTGTTTTCTTGATACCTTTTGCGATGGCAGTAGCATCTAAGGGGCGATTGTGAATTGCATTAATTGAAACATCAAGATCTGCCTGAGTTACAGCCGCACCTGCCATTGTTGCTAATTCAGCTTTGGCCTCAATCCAGTTAAGTACAACTTCAGCGAGACGCATTACAGGAGCATCATTTGTATTTGTGCTTGAACCGTACTTTGGAAGGTATGGTCCGGGATACTGTTTCACACCTTCACGATCGATGAATTTGCAGGCATACAATAGCGTACTTGATTCTTTCTTGGGTGCATCCCAGAATGTGGCTTCAAAACGAGGGTCACGTGTAGCAACCATGCTTTTGATATCCAGTTTGTCTGCATTAGCAACTGAAGAAAGTTTGTATGGTTTTCCATCGTTGCATAAAAATGCTTTTGCCAGTCTTAAATTTGGAGCTGCACTTTGAGCTTCGTATAAATTAGAATAAGAAGCAATAGAGTGTGTTACTCCGATTGCTGCGTCATAGGCCCTGAACATGATCACTTCTTTGTTGCTTGCCAAATCCTCTGATCCGAAGAGTGAGCGGAAATCGCTGGCAAAAGAAAATTTGCCAGAAGCCATTACCAAATCTGAGGCTCTTACTGCCAAATCGAGGTATTTCTTGGCCTTTTCAGTGTTATTCAGCTGATATTTTTGCCATGTGCCTTCAAATAGCATAAAACGTGAAATGAAACCGGCAGCAATATATTTGTTGAGATATTGATTATTACCATCCGTTAAGCGCATATTGTCAAGAACATATACGAAATCATCATAAACTTTGTCCATAACAACGGTTCTGCTGTCCCTGTTTTTGTACAACAGATCCAGTTCCGAGTCTCCAACCACCTTGTCGTAATAAGGCACATCGCCGAAAACACTCACAAGACGGCTATATTCATATCCTCTGAAGAATCGAGCGACTGAACTCCAATGCTGATAAACGGGGGTAGTAATCTGTTTATCTTTCATCGTCTCAATTCTTTCAAGAAATAAATTTGATTTCCGTACCCAGGCAAAATCCCAGGTTGGGCCTGCATAGCTAAGTAACCACGAAGCAGTTTCGCTGGTTGATACTCTTGAAGCAGGTGCTTGTATTTCAAATCCGCCTTGTTTTCCCGATGAGGTAAAATCATCAGAGAAATAGTACCCGCGAAGGGGTGCGTAATCTTCAGTAAATCCTGAATTATACCCAGGGAAGTAGTTTGAATAGAATCCGTTCGCAAATAAACGGAGGTTGTTTTCAGATGTCCAGTAGTTTCCGTCATTCATAGTTGTTAACGATGGTCTGTCCAGGAAGTCACTGCACCCGGCAAAACCAATTGTAACTGCGGAAAATAGAATAATTAAATATTTTTTCATAATTCTTGTATTTTAGAAGTTCAACTGTAGACCAACTGACGTACTCTTGAAGGTTGGAATACCAACGCCTGTACGACCTGAATTATAGTTGCTGTCGTTCCACATTGAATATCCGTCAATTTCTTCAGGATCAATAGGAAGACTGCCAAGATGGTCAAATGTAAAGAAATTTTCTGCAGCTAAATAAACACGCAATTTGCTTACATGAATTTTAGTTAAGATGCTTGGAGGTAATGAGTAACCCACTGTTATGTTCTTGATTCTTAGGTACGACATGTCGAGTAAATACCGTGATTGAATTTGCATATTTAAAGCAGTATTACTGTTTGCCTGATTGTAGGGAGCGGGATAAAACGCATTCGTTCTGTCTTCTCTCCAGAAATTCCCGGCAATAGCTTGTGGCATCGCACCATCTGATGAATTGTAACCGGCAATTGCCAGCAGACCATTTCCCCAAATATCGCGTTTGCCAACTCCCTGTACGAAAATTGAAGCATCAAATCCTTTATAATCAATACCTGCACGTACACTATATTCGTAACGTGGTGTAGAGTTGCCAATTACTTTTAAATCACCATAATCAGCGTCTCCGGCTGCGTTTTTAAGTAACCTGTTACCCGGAGTAATTATACCGTCTCCGTTCAGATCTTTGAACTTAACGTCACCAGGACCAAAATAAAAATTCCCTGCCTGTAATTTACCCTGAGTAGCAACAGAGGCATCAGCCAATTGATTCACCTGGAAACCATCTTTCGAGGTTACCCTGATTAATTTATTGCTGCTGTCATAAGCAAAGTCACCTTTCTGATATAATCTGTCTGTTTCATAACCCCAGATTTCACCATAGGTTTTACCAACATACCATGAGTCAATGCTATTTGTTTTTCCGTATTTGGTAATTTTCGTTTCTGAATTGGCTAAGGTTGCAACAATATTAATACCGATGCCGTTTTTAAAGCGGTGATTGTAATCTGCTTGAATTTCAATACCATTTGTTCTTAAGGAACCGAAGTTGCTTTGTGGAGCCCCTGTACCGAAAGTAGCAGGTACACCTTCCTGTGGTACGATCATATTCCTCGTATCACGTCTATACCAGTCGAATCCAAATCCAAGTTCACTGTTTAAGAAACGGGCATCCATACCTAAGTCGAGTGTTGTAATATCCTGCCAGGTAACAGATGCTGAAACAGCAGCCGGAGTACCAAATTGATAAAGCTTGGCACCAGCAATTAACCAGCTGTTGTAGGAGCCACCCATTGTTGGAATGTAAAGAGAGTTGCCCACAGATTGGTCCCCAATTGTGCCCCATGATCCGCGAAACTTTAATGCGCTTAAAGCTGGTTTTGCCCATTCCATCCAGATTTCTTCATTTGCACGCCAACCTGCAGAGAATGATGGAAATGGTCTCCATTTCAAATCGGTAGGAAATTTTGATGTACCATCATAACGTAGGTTTGCTTCAAGTAAATACCGATCCTTGTAATTGTAGTTTAAACGTCCAAAGTAACCCAGCTGAGATTCCCAATATTCGCCGCCACTTGCAGTTTGTGTTCCTGTAGCCAGGTCAAACTGAGGGTTCGTATAATCAATTAATTGAGTAACCTGAGACCAGTTGTAGGCATATTTATAGCTTACACTGTTCATCCCCAGCATTAATTTGAATTTATGTACTTCGGCAACATTCAATTCATATGTTGTGTTTAGGTTAATCGTGTTCCATTCATCATTTTTAGAATAACGGTAAACATGATCAGGATTAGCACCAACGCCGGTATAGGTAGTCATCGCCAATTGATAGGAAGGCATTGCCCCTGCAGTAGTTGAAGGAACAACTTCGCCAGCATCATTTACATAGATTCTGTTTCCGGTTGCATCATTTTTAGGAAGTGCAGCAGACCACGAATCGCGGGCTGTATAACGTGTGCCAGGTCTTTTGGTAATATATTCCTGATTTGCATGGGTATAGTCGAAATTTATTTTCCAGTCTTTAAGAGGCGTAATGATTAAACCTCCGTTTAGACTTGTGTAATTGGTTTCCTGGAATGCAGTATTGGCCTGCGCAACTTCTGATGCCGGGCTTCTGATTGGATCTCCATCTTCAGTTGACAATGGCATATTTGGCCCCCAGCGATACAGGTAATACCATGTGTCGGCTGTGGTTGAGTTTGTAGCGTAAGGATAGTTTTTAAGACGCTTGGAATACATTGCTCCAGCATAAACTCTTATCTTATCGGTTAAGTCTGTTCCCACACGAATGGAACCGTTATACCTGTTAAATTTATCTTCTTTGGCAGGCTTTGTAATACCGGTCTGGTCCAAATATCCGACGCTAATATTGTAGTCGGTTTTGCCGCTTTTACCATTCAAAGAGAGGTTGTGTGTTTGAGTTGGTGTCCATTCTTTTACCATATAGTTATATGGATCATAAGTTCTGATACCAATTTTTTGACCGTTTGCATTTACATACCAGTCGCGTCCATAAAGCATAGGATCATTGGGTTTTACTACGCTACCATATTTATCCTGCCAAATTTTTGCTTTGTCGTAACCTTCGCGGGTAATCTGATAGAATGCACCGGCAACAGTACCACCCACACGTTCAAAAGCACTCACGGAGTATTCTAAAGCATCAAGTCCTCCCATCTCCATTTTCTTTGAGATATTCTGGAATGACAGGTTAGTTGAATATGAAACATTTACACTTTCTTTTTTCGCTCCTTTTTTGGTCGTGATCAAAATTACACCAAAAGCTGCTTTTGCACCATAGATAGATGCGGAAGCTGCATCCTTTAATATTGATATTGATTCAATATCATCAGGATTTAACATTTGAATGGATGGAATCTCAACGTTGTCCATTAGTATTAGTGGAGAAGAACCTCCCTGCATGGAACCGAACTGACCACGAATCTTCATAATTGGATCAGAACCAACTTCTCCACTTGGAATAGTAACACTTAGACCCGGAGTTGTTCCCTGAAGACCACGGCCAACATCTGCAATCGGTCTTGCTTCCAAAACCTTCGTGTCAATAGATGCTACAGCTCCTGTAAGATTTGCTTTCTTTTGGGTACCATAGCCAACAACCACAACCTCACTCATTTCCTGAATTGATGTTTCAAGGTCAATGACGAGATTGGCAGATTTGCCGGGTTTGATCTCTTTGGGAGTCATCCCAATAAAACTGACGACAATAACTGACTCTGGTGCAATAGAAACTTTGAAGTTCCCTGAAACATCAGTAATTGTTCCATTGGTGGTACCCTTCTCAATGATGGTTACACCAGGGAGGGGTTCACTGGTCGTTTTGTCGCGAACAGTCCCGGTGAGAGTTCGCTTTTGCGCGTAGGTCACTTGAAAGACCAGGCACAAGATGAAAATGAGTGCAACTGTTTTCTTCATTTCATTCGATTTTTGGGTTTTGAAATTTATATCTACTGGCAATTAGAAATCCGTAATTTTCATAATGTTTGTCGATTAATAACAATTATTAGGAAAGGATTACAAATTTTCACTAAAGATAGATATTTGGATTGTATGTTGTATTACAACTTTTGAAAATTATTCATTTTTTTTCAAATAAATGATTTTTCCTTCAGTAAGGGAAACATATATCATGTTTTTACTATCCAGGACAAGCTTATTGACTGCTGAATTCCCCGCTTTGAACTTCCAGTTGATTATTTGATTGTATGGATTAATTGAAATAATTACCCCGTCCCTTGTTCCAATAAATACTTGATTATAAGTAGAAACGATAGCACATGGGTTGTGTTCGTAACCAAATCCGGCATTTATTGACCAATTCAGTTTGAATTCATCGGCAAGTGTTGAAACCGAAATTACTGAATCATTCATTAATTTAGCATAAATCTGTGTTTTGTCTGGACTAATTCCCATTGATTCGCGGACCTGATGGGTACAGTTCCTCCAGATTTGTTTTCCTGAGACAAGATCAATTGTTGTCATACATCTGTCAGGTGTCACAAGAAATACTTTTCCATTTGCAATTGCGGGAGTGATATTGCCAGGAGAATAAAGTAAATGTGGTTTACCGTTATTCCATTTCCAAAGAAGTTGTCCGGTATTTTTATCGAGACAATATAAATGACGATCCCACGCACCAAAAACAACCTGTCCGGCAGATAAAGCGGGTTGACCCTGAATCAATCCGGCAATTCCTTCAAATTTCCAGACAACTTTTCCACTGGTCATGTTTATCTTATAGAAAGCGGTTGAACCCCCGCCAATGTAAAGCTTATTATTTTCTACTATTCCATCGGCTAAAACCGGTGTGCCAACTTCGACGCTCCATAATTCTTTTCCATTTTTGAAGTTAATTCCAATGATTTTCCCTTCCACAGTTCCAACTGCTACTACTTTCTTTCCATTCACAGGTGTGGAATAGATCGGGCCCTGGACATTCTTTTCCCAGATCACTTTGTTTGAAGCAATTTTAATCGCCTTAATTGTACCAACAGAATTTCCATAAATCAATGTTTTTGAACCCACAACACAGGGACCTGTAAAAACCGAAGCAGTATCTTCCAGATTAAAGCCGACTTTGACATCAGGATAGATATCATTTATTTTAAAATCAGGCTTTTTAGAAACTGTCAAGGATGCGATGGATTCCGGTTTCAGGTAATTCAATTTTACGGTTGCAGGTTCTTTGCTCTTCCCAATCTCCTTTTGGGATACATACACCGAGTCATTCCGGAGTTCTGCAATGT
Source organism: Mariniphaga sp. (assembly GCA_025355585.1). Lineage (GTDB taxonomy): Bacteria > Bacteroidota > Bacteroidia > Bacteroidales > Prolixibacteraceae > JAAFHB01. The sequence goes on from JANXZJ010000193.1 coordinate 111,904, forward strand.
TGTATCCGGGTAATTTACTTTTGGGCATCATCATTGCCCGACCCATAATTCCAGGGATACCGTCAAAGTTTAGGAGTGTAAGCCGGTGCCCGTGTCCGCAGAAGGAGAGGATGCAATTGTTACGCTTTAAAATTCCGGTAACGCTTTCCCAGTTGCTTAATCCATCAGCCAATGGATAGTGGTTAAATGAGATCACTAGCTCGTGATTTGTTTTGGCGTGATTCAGTTCACGGTTGATCCATTTCAGATCTTCTTGTTTTACAAGTCCGTCACCCATTCTCATAAAAGGACCTGTATTCATTCCAATCATTAAAAAACCGTTTTTTCTGAACAAGAACCTGTCGTTTCCAAACAAACGGTTAAACTGTAATCCTGCCGACTCTGACCAGTTTGTTTCGTGGTTTCCCGGAATGACGTAATACGGCTTATTCAATTGCTTAAGGGCATCGCTTACTGCCTCAAGTTCGCCATTTGATCCGGTATTTGTCAAGTCACCGGTTACAACCACAAAATCAAATTCCGCTTTATTTATTTCATCAACAATCTGACGCAGTGCAGTATCACTCGCAGAGTTTGGATTGACGTGTAAATCGGTGAGGAGTGCGAAGGTGAGTTTTTGTCCGAATCCTGTTTGAAAGGTAAATAACAGGCTTATGATGATCAGGTAGTATTTCAATTTTATATTTTATAAGTGGCTTGTATATAGTTTTTTGGAGGAATTCTCATAGATTGTAAACGAATACATTCATAAGCCAAACAAAGATAGATTGTGACGACCGAAAACAAATTAACTTCACTTATAAACCAGCCATCTTCATTAGGAAGTAAGCATCTTTATTTTGGAAGAAACGAACGAAAAGCGAAGGTGCAAATTGGAACCGGTAAAATCTATTTCAACCGGATGCCAATACCGGGTAAGTCTGACAAGGTTACCTTACCATCCACAACCTGAACACCATTATAGATATCGTTACTAATCAGCAGGTTTCCATCCAGGTCTGCCCAGTCGGCCAATGGCGATAACTGTGCTGCCGCAGAAATAGCGCATGAAGTTTCAGTCATACATCCAATCATTACTTTCATACCCATTATCTTAGCCATGTTGGCCATTTTCCAGGCATTGCGCATCCCGCCACATTTCATTAATTTGATATTAATTCCGGAGTAGACCTTGTTCGCTGCTGCAACATCATGAAGCGTTTGTACTGCCTCGTCGCCAATTATCGGAAGCGGACTATTTTGTGTCAGCCAGGCAATATCATCTACGGCAAGTTTGCTCATGGGCTGTTCAACAAATACGACTCCTTGCGTAGCGAGCCATTGTATCATATCAAGCGCCATCTGTTTGTCTTTCCATCCCTGATTGACATCAACGCAAATGGGTTTGTTTGTTACGGACCGGATGGTCTTGATCATCTCTTTGTCGTTCTCTCTTCCGAGCTTGACTTTCAGTATTTTATATACATCGGCTTCGTGAACCTTTTCTTTGACGACTTCAGGGGTGTCAATTCCGATTGTAAAACTCGTGTTAGGCGTTTTGTCGCGGTTCAATCCCCATAGTTTATGCCAGGGTTGTTTCACAATTTTTCCAACAAGGTCATGAAGTGCAATATCGACAGCGGCTTTCGCAGCATAATTTCCAATGGCAATATTATCAAGATATTCAATGATATCTTCCAATGCGAATGGATCGCTGAATGAAGACAAATCAACTTTTGAAAGAAATTCAGTTGCCGTTTTGTGACTTTCACCCAGGTAGGGAGGCATACTTGCTTCGCCATATCCAATCAGTCCGTCATATTCAATCTCGGTAAGCATAACCGGAGTTGTTGTTCTCGAGTTATTTGCGATTGTAAAGACATGTTTAAGCTGAAGATCATAAGGCCGGAAACGCAATTTCATGCCGGCTGGTTTTCTTGATTTTACCTTTCCTGAAGCAATATTACCTGATGCAGATATTGTACTCGGAATAATTATTGAACCGGCGACAAGTCCGCTATATTTTAAAAAGTTACGTCTGTTACTCATCCTTTGATAGTTTAGTGTGATTAATACCAGTTGTTTAGCTTTACCGGCAGATTTCCTTGCTCTGACGGTACGCCAATAATCCTTCTTGCACCAACGAGGATAGAACTTAAATGCTTACTGTAGTTCTCTCTTTTAGGGTCGAGACTATTGATCCGAACAAATCCTGATGAATGAATGACTTCGCTATTACCAATGTATATTCCGGTGTGGGTCACCCGGTAAGGATCTTTTGACCCGAAATAGAGCAAATCACCTTTTTGAAGTTTATCCCAGCCGGAAGTGATATCAATTTCTTCACCATGTTTAGCCTGTTGCGAAGCATCGCGTTCGAGAATAACCCCGTTCAGAAAGCAGACCGTTTTCACAAAACCACTGCAGTCCACACCCTTCGAAGAGGTTCCTCCCCACAAATAGGGGAATCCCAAAAAACGTTCACCTGTTACAATCATTTTTTCAGGAGTCAAATTGACGCTGTCTTTCCATGCTTTAAAACTCAACCAATTCTGATTAGAAACATAACCCGATCTTCCATCCGGGAGGATCACTTCCGTAATGTTCTTACTATCAGTGTTTTTAACAACGATGGCGCCTGCCACAAGGTCACTTATCACGTTAGTAAGCTTATTGTCGCCCGAAATAACACCGTAGGTGTCTGTATAAATAATCCTATCAGCATTTCTCCAATCGTTGATCTCTGATCGGTTCATTTGTTTTACTGATGATTCATTTGTCCATGAGATGTAATGATCGGGTGTCTGAACCAAAAGCCATCCGTCGTTTTCCTTTAAAATCCGAACGGGAGTGCCCATGATTGCCTGGGATGCCAACTCAGCTGAATGGGCCGGTTTACTTCTAAGATTCGCTACACTCAACGATACAACTCCCCAGTTTTTTTCCAGTAAAATAGTATCAGGGAGTATTTCAACACTGTCAATTACGGTAATCCCTTTACCAGTCAAAAGCTCCAATACTTCTGCTTTTGCACCTGGAAATAATGATTCCCCTTTCAAAACCATTTGATTGGTTTTTCCTTTGACAAGCGTAATGTCACAAATCCCTACCCGTTTATCGGGAACCCATCGTTTGGCAATTCCATTGATCTCAGTTTGCAATGGTTCGACTGAACGCGGCTGACAACTGATCAACAGGGTTAAAAGGACAACTGAAATGGATGTAATAATCTTCATATATCAGAAAATTGTATCTTGTATGACATCTTTTAGAAATGCAAATGTAATATTAATTCATTCGCCGATTAAGTTTCAAAATATGTTTTAAAGCAGCGGTTAATATTCAACATTCATCCGGTAATTCCACTGATTGAAATAGAGATTACCTCCTTCCCATTCAACTTCACCTCTTTGGAAATCATAAGGTTCGCTTCGTGGAAATTTCTTCTCTGGAATAAACCGGCTTCCAATTGCATCGTTTATAATCAAACGGTATGCATCGATTCCGCTAATATAAAACTCTTTCTCGTGTAAATCCGCAGAATTCTGAAGATTAAACGACATATCCAACGGAACCCAGCCAACACCATTGTAATAAACTTCGCACCAGTCATGCAGGTTTACCTCATTTGGATGCATCATCCAGCCACTCTGCCATTTGACAGGTAACTTCTGAAACCTTGCCATCGCCATAAATAACATTGTTTGCATACCGCAATCACCTCGTCGATTGGTCAGAACATATCCAGGGATAAATGGCATGATTGAATACTCCAAGGCACCCGTCCAGATAATATGGTCATTGATCCAATAATAGAGCCTTCTCACTTTTTCAGCAGGATTTGAGGTGATACCCACTATGCTGTCAGACAATTGCTTAATCTCATTTGCGAACACGATTTGCGGATGTTGTTCTCCTGTATATTTCTTGAAAATCAGGGAGGTTGTGTCATAAGGGAGAATCTTAAATTGGCTCAGATCAAAATATTGAGCCTTGGACTGATACGTAAACTGAATCTCAAAAACAGTGGGTTTACCTTTGGAAGCTGGTTGCTCTGTATAAATTGAACGTTGTTCAACTGTATCAGGAGCAATATAATGGTTTTCAGGTACAGTTTTTAAAAGTACAACATTACCCTGACGATCATGCACTTCGCGAGGCCATGGTAACCAGCATCTGACAGTTTTTCCTTCAGGAACGACATCAGCATTAACTGTCAGTTGGTATGTGACTTTCATTTTAACAGGGAATACAGGTTTTCCATCAGATTTGCTTTCGGCAATCACCTTTCGCGAATGTTCGAGACACAACAACGAGAGTTTGTCCTGAATAAATCCTTTTGAGCCATTTTGTTTGGATCGCTGGCTTTGGAGGATTAATTTCAGATTTGAAATGGATCGTTTGAAATAGTGTTTCTCGCCGTCAATGACCTTATATTCAAGCCAGTTGTTTTTCTCCCAGATTATTCTCTCCTTTTGCGAATATTCACCAAATTCCTTTTTGAGACGGGCTTCAATTTCAGGTTCTGTCATAGAGAAATCTGACATGATTCGATTGTTCATATCAATTGAGGAAGAAAGCTTTATGCTGGTTAATGAATCAGGATTTCCATGGTTTAATAAAGAATCAGCCCAATGATTTGCAAGCGTCAACTGCCCTTTTTCATTAGCCATTTCGATATCGGTTAATGTGTGGCTTTCCGGTACCTGACGATGGCAGCCGATAACCACAATTAAAATAATAACAGAGAAACAAATTGTAATACTCTTCATTTATTGAACTCTTTTTCTAATTTTACGATTGTTGTAATACAAATTTAAAATTACACATTTTGTGCTGATTTCAAACTGTTTTAAATTTAATCCTATTATGAGATTTCTAATCAAAAAACACTTTCTGTTTGTGTTAATTTTCACCCTTGTTACAACCTCGCTATCGGCGAGGAGAGTAAAAACCGGATTGGAAATACTTAAAGCACAAAATTTCTCACCGATCAAAGGTAAAAGAGTTGGGTTAATCACCAATCCAACGGGTGTTGACATGAACCTTCAATCAACGGTCGACCTTTTCTTTCATTCAAAGGAATTTAAACTGGTTGCACTCTATGGACCGGAGCATGGCGTTCGCGGTGATTATACTGCAGGTACCTCTGTTTCAACTGTCAGAGATACTGATACAGGATTACCTGTCTACAGTATCTATGGAAAGACACGTAAACCTACAACTGAGATGCTCAAGGATATTGATGTTCTGGTATATGACATACAGGATATTGGATCACGATCATATACTTACATCAGTTCGTTAGGATTGGCGATGGAAGCTGCTGCTGAAAACAACATCGAATTCGTTGTTTTGGACAGACCAAATCCTTTGGGAGGACTTAAGATGGAAGGATGTCTTACTGAGCCCGGGTTTACCTCATTCGTGAGCCAATTTCCGATTCCTTATATTCACGGACTTACAGTTGGTGAGTTAGCTACTTTTCTAAATGAAGAGGGTTTGCTGGCGAATAAGATAAAGTGCAAACTTACTGTAATTCCAATGAAAGGTTGGAAACGAAAGATGACATTCGAAAAAACTGGACTGCCTTGGATCCCTTCCTCTCCACATATTCCTCATAACTATTCATCGGTTTTCTATCCGATTTCCGGTATTCTGGGCGAGCTTTATGTGATGAGTATTGGTGTTGGTTATACGCTTCCTTTTCAACTTTTTGCCGCTGAATGGATCAATGCCGACAGTCTTGCTAAAAACATGAATGAGTTGAAACTTCCGGGTGTGCAGTTTCGTCCTATCCATTTTACTCCTTATTACAGCGTTTCCAAAGATAAGGTAATACATGGTGTGCAGGTATACGTCACTGATTACGGGAAAGCGGAATTGTCACTTGTCCAATTCTATGTGCTACAGGAATGTCACCTGCTTTGGCCCGAAAAAGATGTCTTCAGGATGTGCGAAAAATCACGATTAAATATGTTTGATAAAGTTTGTGGTACTGATAAGGTAAGGATTGAATTTTCCAAAACTTTCCGTGTAGAATCAATTCAACAGCTCTGGGAAAAGGATATTGTTGCTTTCAGGAAGAAGGCTAAACGATACTTTCTGTATTGAAATAGCTAAATGTTAAAAATTAATTAGCCGATTATTGTTTTTTGTGATATATATACATAAATATTAGTGCATTAGATTGCTTTCTTAATAGAATATGCAATACTATTCCAATACATTAGTCATTAATTATTATTTTGAAGTCTATTACTTAGATAGATGTTTAAGTAAATTTATAGGTGTAAAATATTTTACACAGTAAAAAAACAGGTTGGCTCAAAAAACATCTAATGATTTAATTGACAGTCTGTTTTTATATTTAATTCGTGTATAAAATCAATTACGCATATTAAGATTCATTATAAATTATAGGAACTGGTAGGTCAGTTTTATGATTTGATTGTTAATTCTTTATATTGACCGTAAATTTATATAAAATCTTAGAGGAGATATCATATGGGTGGATTTAAATTGGAATTTCAAAAGTTATGTTTACCAAGGCTATTTTTAAATAACCAAAAATGTAACGGATAATGACAAAGGTAGTTCACCAGTTGATTCGGTCGTCTTATGTGGCAGTGGTTTTAATGACTTTAGTTTTGCTGGGTTATTTTGGTTTTTCCTTTTACAACCTTCCTATCGAAGAACGATATTTTCATTCAGACTATGCAATATTTAAACCCAGCGGTTTATTGGGACATGGTTTAGGCATTATTGGAACATTGCTTATACTGATTGGCGTTTTCTCGTATATGGCACGAAAAAGATTTCATATCTTTTCGCGTATCGGGGTATTAAAATACTGGCTTGAATTCCATATTTTTCTTTGTTCATTAGGACCTGTTTTGATACTCTATCACACCTCCTTTAAATTTGGTGGAATTGTATCTGTTAGTTTCTGGAGTCTGGTTGCGGTTGTGGCAAGTGGTATTATAGGTCGTTTTATTTATTTGCAAATACCTCGCTCTATCGAAGGAAGAGAATTAAGTTGGCTGGAAGTGCAGAATATGAGAAATGAGCTTAATAATGAGTTAAAGACGAAATTCAATGTCGATATTTCCGAAATCAAAACGGGAAAATCTTTTGAGGTAGTTTCGGAATTAAGAACTTTAAAACTCTCTGCATCTGACTTTAGGAAAGTTAAACAATTAATAGTCCGTCAGAGATTGCTGACGCGAAGAATGGCAAGACTCGATATGATGCAAAATATTTTCAAGTACTGGCATGTTGCTCACTTGCCTTTTGCATTAATCATGTTGATTGTAATGATAATACATGTTGCTGTAGTTCTCACCTTTGGTTATAAATGGATATTTTGATATTATGGATACAGTAATAGAAGAGGTTGTTATTTATGGTGTTACAGCTATTCTCATCCTGGTTGTATTGTACATCTATATTCGAAAGCAAAAGCTGGAATCGCGTGAAGTCAGTGCGAAAATAGAGCAGGCAAAAGAGGATGGCGTATACGAACCAGTCTCTTTATACCCGGTTGTTGATCAACGAAGGTGCATCAAAAGCGGTGCATGCATAAAGGCTTGTCCTGAAGATAATATTTTAGGTATAAGGAACGGCAAAGCGACGATAATTAACGCATCGCATTGTATTGGTCATGGCGCATGTTTTCGGGCCTGTCCTGTAGAGGCAATTTCGTTATATATCGGTACCGAAAAAAGGGGCGTCGATTTGCCGCATGTAAACCCTAATTTTGAGACGAATGTTCCAGGCATTTTTATTGCTGGTGAATTAGGAGGAATGGGACTAATAAAAAATGCAGTCACCCAGGGGCGAGAAGCGGTCGAAAATATTGCAAAATCTATTAATAAAGACTCTCAGGCTTCTTACGATTTAATTGTTGTAGGCTCAGGTCCTGCTGGTATTTCGGCTACTCTTTCAGCCAAGGAATTAAATTTAAGAGTATTAACATTGGAGCAAGATACTTTGGGGGGTACTGTTTACACTTTTCCGCGAGCCAAAATTGTGATGACCTCTTCTATGGATTTGCCATTGTACGGTAAGGTTAATTTTAAAGAAACGTCAAAGTCGCAATTACTTGAATTGTGGAATTCGGTATTGGAAAAAAATAGTATTACTATCCAGGAAAATTCGAAAGTTGAATCAATCAAACGTGAAGGCGATGTTTATCGGGTAGACACCTTGAATGGAAAAAGTTACACTACTAAAAGTGTACTACTCGCAATTGGCAGGCGTGGAACTCCCCGCAAGCTGAATGTACCTGGTGAAGATACTGAAAAAGTAGCTTATCGGCTTTTGGAACCGGAGTTAATCAAAAATAAAAAAATCATTGTAGTGGGCGGCGGCGATTCGGCAATAGAGTCCGCTTTGCTTCTTGCAGATCAGAATAAGGTGACCATCTCTTATCGTAGCAATGCTTTTAGCCGAATCAAGCCTAAAAATGCTGAAAATATAAATATAGCCGTCAAAAGCGGATTGATTGATTTAAAGCTTAATTCGAATATTGTCTCAATAGAAACTGATTCAATACATTACACTGAAAATGATTCCAAAGAGGTATTAAAAATGGCGAATGATTTTGTATTCATATTTGCCGGTGGTGAACTTCCAACTCAATTCCTTAGAAAAATAGGAATTGAAATTACCACCAAATATGGTGAAGCTATATTGAAGCACAGATAAATCCGTTGTCATTTAGTTTAAAGTTTTCGTTGCATATTTTATTGATTTAAAGCATTTTTGATGAAATTGGTCCAATTTATTATATTATTTTCAATATTCCTTGTTGGAGGATACGATGTATCTGCTCAGATTTCACCTGGTGAGCTGAGTAAAGTACATGCCGATTTGGAAGGTGTAAGCAATTGCACCAAATGCCACGATGTTGGAAACAAAGTAACCAGAGAGAAGTGTCTGGATTGCCACAAAGAGATCAATTTGCTTATTAAGGCTAAAGAAGGATTTCATGCATCAGCTGAAGTCAATGGAAAAGATTGCTTCGTCTGTCATAATGATCACCATGGACGTAATTTTCAGATAGTAAAGTTCGATAAGACATCATTTAATCATGCTAAAACTGGTTTCGAGCTTAAAGGAGCACATGCACGCGAAGATTGTAAAGCATGTAATTGTAAATCTTGCCATAAACCTGCCTTTATTAAAGATCCGAAATTAAAGAAAAATACATCGACTTATCTGGGATTAAAACAGGAATGCCTTTCATGTCACGACGATTTTCACAAAGGGAAAATGGCACCAAATTGTAATACCTGTCACGGATTTGATTCTTTTAAAAACGCAACTGGATTTGATCACAATACAACAAAATTCCCATTAGTGGGAAAACACAAGAATTTGGATTGTAAGAAATGCCACAAACCGGAAATTGTGGATGGTAAAACAGTTCAAAAATTCGCAGGAACTGAATTCACTAACTGTACCAGTTGTCACAAAGATGCGCATCAAAACAAATTTGGGCAAAATTGTAAACAGTGTCATTCAGAAGAATCATTTCATGCCATCAAAGGAACAGGCAATTTCGATCACGATAAAACAGATTTTAAACTTGTTGGTAAGCACCAGTTAGTTGCCTGTAAATTATGTCACAAAACCAGTCTTACAGCTCCGATTAAATTTGGTAAATGCACAGACTGTCATGCCGACTATCATAAGAAGGAATTTGTCAAGGATGGAATTGCCCCTGATTGCAATGAGTGCCACGATAATAAAGGATTTGCAGAGAGCTCATTCACTGTCGAAAAGCATAATTTTTCGAAATTCAAGCTCGAAGGTGCCCATTTGGCTACACCTTGTACTGCCTGTCATAAAAAACAGGAAAATTGGACATTTAGAAAAATTGGGAGCATTTGTGTAGACTGTCATAAGAACGAGCATAAAGGATTTATTCAGGAAAAATATTATCAAAAAGAAAATTGTACTGAATGTCACATCGTTAATGATTGGAGGACGATTAAATTTGACCATTCCAAAACGAAATTTAAAATAGAAGGTGTACATGCGCAACAAACTTGCGCTGCCTGTCACTATGCTAAAGATAAGGCTGGTCAACGGATTCAAAAATTTGCCGAGCTTATAGTCGACTGTTCTGGCTGTCACAATAATTCCCACGCTGGTCAGTTTGATGTAAAAGGAAAAACAGATTGTACGAAATGTCATGGATTTGAAGATTGGAAAAAGTCCACATTTGATCATAATTCTTCAAGGTTTAAACTTGAAGGAGCTCATTTAACGGTTAGTTGTGAAAAGTGCCACAAACAGGAGGCAAATGCAAATGCAAACGGAAAGTTTATTCTATACAAAAATAACAAGATACTATGTTCAAATTGCCATCAATAATCATAGCCTTATTGCTGTCGTTTAATGCAATAGCTGCTAAATCTCCGCATGGTGCTAATTTTAGTATAAAGTGTGATGTTTGCCATAATCCCGAAGGTTGGACATTTAAAACCACAGGTAATACGTTTGATCATTCCATAACCACCTTTCCGTTAGTTGGACAGCACAAGGCCATTGATTGTAAAAAATGTCATGCTGATTTGGTGTTCTCAAGTACAAAAACTACATGTATCTCTTGCCATAAAGACATGCATCAGCAGACCGTAGGACAAGATTGCGAAAGATGTCATACGCCAAGAAGCTGGATAGTGTCGAACATTACTGAAATTCACAGGCAAAGCAGATTTCCTTTAAATGGACAACATGCCCAGATTGATTGTTCCCAATGTCACAAATCGGCTTCTCTTTTGAGGTTTGATCCCATGGGAGCGGAATGCCTTGATTGTCACTCTGCAACTTTTAACGCAACTACAAATCCTTCTCATATTGCATCTAAATTCCCGAAAGATTGCTTCCTCTGCCATAATGAAAAAGGGTGGCAACCTGCAAAGTTTAATCACAACACGAGCACATCCTTCCCTTTAACCGGCGGTCATGTCGGTATTGATTGCGCCAGTTGCCATGCCAAAGGATATGCCGGAACTGCCACTGACTGCGCCAGTTGTCACATAAAGAATTATAACACCACTACTGCTCCTGCGCACGCAACTGCCAAATTCACGACTGATTGTATTACCTGTCATACTACTGCATCATGGACGTCAGCTACATTTAATCACAATACCAGTACAACTTTTCCATTAACAGGAGGGCATATCGGTGTTTCATGCATCAGTTGCCATTCCAAAGGTTACGCAGGAACCTCCACAGATTGTGTAAGTTGTCATTTAGCAAATTACAATGCAACGAAAGATCCTGCTCATGCGACTGCCAAATTTCCAACTGACTGCAAAACCTGTCATACTTCAATTGCATGGACGCCTTCGACTTTTAATCACAATACAAGCACAACCTTTCCTTTAGCCGGTGCACATATCGGTGTTTCATGTATTAGTTGTCATGCCAAGGGTTATGTTGGAACCTCCACCGATTGCGTGAGTTGTCATTTAACGAACTACAATGCAACGACGAATCCATCGCATGTGACAGCAAAATACTCCACAGATTGCAAAACTTGTCACTCTTCATCAGCCTGGGTTCCGTCAACATTTAATCACAACACCAGTACCGCGTTTCCTTTAACTGGTCGTCACATAGGTGTAAGTTGCATTAGTTGTCATTCAGCAGGTTATGTTGGAACCTCAGCCGAATGCGTGAGTTGTCATTTGGCTAATTATAACGCGACGACAAATCCATCGCATGTGACTGCGAAATACTCAACAGATTGCAAAACATGTCATACGTCTGTAGGTTGGGTACCTTCGACATTTAATCACAATACGAGCACGGCCTTCCCATTAACCGGCAGTCACGTTGGTGTTGCCTGCATTAGTTGCCACTCCAAGGGTTATACCGGAACTTCTGCGCTTTGTGAGAGTTGCCATTTAACGAATTACAATGCAACGACAAATCCGGCTCATGTTGCTGCTAAGTTTCCTACAGACTGTAAAACATGTCACACTTCAACAGCCTGGGCGCCATCGACATTTAATCACAATACAAGCACGACTTTTCCATTGGCAGGTGCACATATCGGGGTATCTTGCATCAGTTGTCATTCAAAGGGCTACGTAGGAACTTTAACTGATTGTGCCAGTTGTCATTTAGCAAATTACAATGCGACAACAAATCCGGCACATGCCACTGCAAAATTCTCAACAGACTGCAAGACCTGTCATACGGTAACGGCTTGGCAACCTGCAACTTTTAATCACACCACGGGCACCACCTTTCCTATTGTCGGCGCTCATATTGGTGTCACTTGCATCAGTTGTCACTCAAAAGGTTATGTTGGAATTTCCACTGATTGTTACAGTTGTCATGTGACGAATTACAATGCAACAACGAATCCGGTTCATGCAGCAGCGAAGTTCCCGACTACTTGTCTTTCGTGTCATACGCAAACCGGATGGACACCTTCTACTTACAATCACGATACGCAATATTTCCCGATTAACAGCGGAAGGCATAAAGGCGCATGGACTTTGTGTACTGAATGTCATACTACTGCAACAAATTATGCAGTTTTCAATTGCCTGCTTTGCCACGCTCATAGTAATAAAGCGTCTGTTGATTCACAGCATAATGGCCGAAGCGGATATGTATACAATAGCACCAATTGTTTGTCTTGCCATCCCAGGGGCACTTCAAATTAATACGATATGGTTCTATTTGTTCCGAACATTCAAAAAGATGAATCGAACTTCGATTCATCGGTGCGAATTTCCTCGTATTTGGGGAAACATTTAAATAAATTATTTTAGAATGAAGCAATTATTATTCCTTATACTCTTTTATTGCTTAAGCTTGAACATCTTTGGCCAAACCACTGATGTTATTTTGAAAGGGTCAATATCATATATAACTTCTCAAAATATATATGTGAAGTTTGAAAATACGGAAGGAATTCACATGGGCGATACGCTATTTATCGCACGTAACAATGTGTTTATTCCTGCTTTAATCGTAAATAATCTTTCAACGATTTCCTGCGTAGGGATTCCGGTTGGACAGGTTACTCTTTCAATATCGAACCCTATATTTGGGAAAATAAAAGTAGAAAAGAGGCAACAAGATTCGATATCTAAAGAAACGAAAGCACCTGTTTCTTTAAACGCGAATGATCAGGCAATTAAATTACTTTATCAGGATAATAAAGCCAAAGAATTAAAACCACGCATAGATGGACGGGTTGCACTCTCTTCGTATGCAACGCTATCGAATTCTGCATCCGATATTAGATACAGGTATAATTTGTCGTTAAACACAAAGCATGGCGGCGATTCCGGACTTTCTACCGAAACCTATGTTTCATTTACTCACAAATCAAATGAATTGAGCCTTGTGGGTCAGGATATAAACAAGTATTTGAAAATATACACGCTGGCAGTGACATACGATTTTAACAAATCAACCAATATCTCACTGGGACGAAAAATAAATTTGAACATGGCAAACATAGGTGCCGTTGATGGGCTTCAATTTCAGACAGTCCACCGAAACTTCACTTATGGGGCTGTAGTAGGTTCACGGCCTGATTATTATAACTATAGCTTCAATTCAAATTTAATGCAATTTGGTGTTTTTACAGGTCATAGTATTCAAAATGAAAATGGGAATATGCAAACTTCACTTGCAGTCTTCGACCAGATGAACGATTTTAAAACTGATCGCAGGTTTGCCTATCTTCAACACTGTAATTCCTTATTGAAGAAATTGGATCTTTTTTGTTCTTTTGAATTTGATTTCTACACCCTCGATACTCTTAAGCAGCCTAAAAACACTTTTGATCTGACAAGCGTTTACGCATCAATAAGATACAAACCATGGAAAAACCTTTCCTTAATGGTTTCCTATGATGCCAGAAAAAACGTCTATTACTATGAGACTTTTAAAAATCAGATAGACAGCATTATAGATAGAGAGACCAGGCAAGGTTTACGATTTAATTTCAACTATCGCCCGGTTAAATACCTCAGTTGGGGAGGATCAGCCGGATACCGGTTTCAAAAATCGGATCCTGTACCAAGCATTAATGCGAATAGTTACTTAAACTACAGTCTTATACCATTGATTCTCACATCTGCGACGCTTAATGCCACTCTTCTGAAAACAAATTATATTGATGGTATGGTATACGGTGTTATGTTAGCACGAGATCTGCTGGAAGGGAAGATTTATACCTCTTTAGAATATCGCCTGGTAAATTATACTTATAAAAATTCACATATTAAACTCCGGCAAGATATTGCAGAGGTTAGTCTATCGTGGCGAATTGCGAAGAAATTGATGCTCTCGGCTGACTATGAGGCTACATATGAAAAGGATAATAATTCAGGACGTATATATTTAAATTTTACGCAACGTTTTTAGATCTTGTCTAAAGGTCGTTCAAGATTGCTAAATTCTGGTTTTTCGATAGCCCTTATCATGGCCAGGTAATTATCAATAGGGACAAAAGCCGGAATGCTGTTTCCGGATCCCAATGCATATCCTTTTGATTCGGTTAACTTTAGCAATTCTTCAGCCCGGCAGTAAATTTCATCGGGTTTACGACGAACGAGGAAATCCATATCAATACCTCCCAGAATCGCAATACGGTCGCCCCATCGTTGCCAGCCTTCTTCAACAGGACAGATGATATCTTCCCATGAATGTTTTGCGTCGTATTTGAGGTCGTCAATCAGAAAATCCATCACTGCTTCCAGATTTCCGCAGGAGTGAAGAATGGCTGGTTTCCCGTTTAAATGAATAGCTTCCACAATCTTTTTATGCCATGAGAACACGTACCGGAGCATCGAACCGGGATCGAGCATGGTTTGGGTTTTAAATCCCCAGTCATCGTTTACGATCAATGCACCAATATTTTCTATACCTGAAGTGATCTCATAAAACCTTAATAGTCTTGAACCAACAGCATCAAAAATATTCTGAACAAGTGGTTCATCTTCGAATAACAGGTAGCACAACCGCTCGAAACCAACCAGATCGATCACATTCTCAAGCACACCACCAGGTCCGGGAGCAATAAACTTCATATTGTTGCTAAGCAGAGGTGCCATCCGGTTGAAGGTGTCAAAATCGCCCTTTTCGGGATCAGGCCACGGATACGAATCGAAAGAGGTACGATCAGTAATTATTGAACCTTCATTCTGAGATACCGTCGCTTTCTGATCATGTCCGGCGGTTGTAAACTTCATTCCTCCATAAAACCTCGTGGGAACCGTCACATAGTCATAACCTGCATTGGTAAAGGCTTCAATTGTGATTTTAATGGTTTCTTCAAGGTTATCCGGATCAGAATTTTTACGACCTGAAAGGTATTCATTTAAAGGTCCATTCGTGAAATACTCAAACAGCACGGGCCGATCGGGCTTTTCGCGACGAAGCACCATCAATAACTGTTCAAAATCAGGTTTATATTTACGAATCACTATCTCATCCTATTTTGGTGAATTTCAATGCCGTACATTTGAAGTCCCTATCTCATCATACATTTCCTGCAATATATCTGTCCTTACATTCAGGTCGCTGATTTTATTGTTCTTGCGGGTTGGATAGACCCTGTTTGAGAGAAAGATGTAAATCAAACCATTTGTAGGGTCAGCCCAGAAAAAAGTTCCGGTATAACCTGAATGTCCAAAACTTTGAGGCGATGCACCCGGACAGGGATAGGCTTTATCTTTGTCAAATTTCTGATTATCAATCAATGGTTTGTCGAATCCAAGTCCGCGTCGGTTATTGTTCTGCGGATATTGTACCCGATTAAACTCTTCGATAGTTGATTTTTTAAGGTACTGTTTGCCGCCATATGTTCCAAACTGAACATACATCTGAACCAATTTCGCTAAATCGTTCGCCGATGCAAACAATCCGGCATTTCCTGCAATTCCTCCAAATACGGCGGCTGATTCGTCATGTACGCTACCATGAACCTGCCTTTTGCGATAGATAGCATCATATTCGGTTGGAACAATCTGATCTTCAGAAAATTTCTTTGTTGGTTGATAGGTAACTGTTGTGGCGCCTAACGGCCCGTAGAAATTCTTATCGAGGTAATCCGTAAATTTCATTCCGGCTAGTTTTGTAACAACCTCTGATGTCAATATAACTGACAGATCGCTGTATACATATTTACCCCTGGTTTTTAGCGGTGATTTCCTGATCGCCTTATTCACCTTAGCCTTAAATTTTGAATTGAGATAGAGTCCCGACGTCACTTCCAAATTAAATTGTTCGCTGGGTACAGCACTGTACCATTTGGTTGATAAGTCTTTACCAATCATTGACTGTCGGTAGAACGAAATAAAAGGGACCAGTCCGGACTGATGGGCCAGTAATTCCCTTAACGTGATATCGCTTTTGTTCGAAGGATGCAGAAATCCTTTTCGCCAATCGGACCAGTAGTTTGAAAATGGCGCGTCGAGCAGGTATTTCCCTTCTTCATTCAATTTCATAATTGCCGGAAGCGCACCAGATACTTTTGTGACAGACGCCAGGTCGTAGATATCATCCAAAGAGGCAGGAATCCGGTTTTCGTAAGTATGGAAACCATAAGCTTTTTGAAAAATCACCTTCCCATCTTTTGCAACAAAAACATTACAACCAGGGAAAGCTTTCTGAACCAATGCATTATTTACAATTGAATCAATACGTCTGTTCAGCTTTTCCGAATTTAATCCGACCTCTTCGGGAAGTGTATATTTTAAACGGATTGCCTGACTGATTGTAAGTCCGTCGCCAGCCTTATAACGAGTGCCGATTGAGACTAGCAATTTTCCACCCGCTCCGATTCCCCCAAACAGCAGTTGGGCAGCTAATTCCTGTGCGATTGTGGTGTTTTGATAGGCGATCACCATCCCATTTGGGTGACCAAAGTCTTTTAATTCATTGATGGCGTATGGATTCGAAAAGAAAACAACAACTGAATTCTTCAAGGATGATAATTGGTTAAGCAGTTTTTCAAGATTTTCGGTTACGCCATAAGGTCGTTCCGGTGCTACATGAACAAGGTTCCCTACTTTTACTGTACGACGTACTTTACTTTCATACAAAGAATGCACACCGGTTATAACCAAATTATAGTCAGTTAATTTCTTGATAGTTGCATTAAATTCTTCCTCCGTAAAGTTTTCTGAAAGATTGTAATAATCCACTTTCGTGTAGTTGCCGAGCATCTTTTGAAAAGGTGTAATGGCAGAAGACCCAATTGAAAGAGCTGCAATCCGAAGTGTATCTAATCCCAGAAAAGGTATCAGATTGCTTTTATTTTCAAGAAGTGTTACCGCTGATTCAACGAGTTGCCTGTTGGCAAACTGGGCGTTGGCTGAATTAAGATCAGCAACAAGTCCAGCAATTTTTATCGGTTGAAGTTGGTTTAATCCAGCATAATACTTGGCTGCTAACACCCTGCGGCATTTCAGATTAATTTCATCCCAGGTGAGCTCCTTATTCTGAATGGCCTCTTTCACCGCTTTAATTGTCGCTTCGCCATCAACCGGAAATTCGATCACGTCATTTCCTGCTTGTATTGCCTGGACATCAATGCTGCCTGCTTTTTTTGTGATAGACGCACCTCCCATATTCATTGCGTCGGTGATAATGAGTCCTTTATAATTCCATTCTTTACGGATCACCCCTTCAACAGCACTATTTGAAAGACTTGAAGGACCTTCACCGCTGGGATCAAGTGCCGGTACGCGCATATGTGCCGTCATAATTCCTCCGATTCCTTCGGCTGCCAATTTTTTGAAAGGGAAAAGTTCCATGCTGTCAAGGCGTTGACGCGGGTAGGGGAGCAGTGGTAACGATAAATGCGAATCGGCTTTAGTGTCTCCATGACCAGGAAAATGCTTGGCAACAGCAATGATTCCATTCTCCTGCAGGCCTTTCATATAGGCTAAACTTTTGTTGGTAACCCTGTCGCGCGATTCGCCAAACGAACGCATTCCAATAATTGGATTTAAAGGTTCGGTATTGATATCCGCAACTGGCCCGAAACTGACCTGAACACCAAGTCGTTTTAATTGTCCGGCCATAGCTGCAGCACACTTTCTGATCAGTTCGTCATCCGAAGTAGCACCCATCGTCATATTGTAAGGAAAAGACATTACCTCGTCGAGGCGCATTCCGGGACCCCATTCAGCATCCATTGCAATCATCAGCGGTGTTTTTGCCAGTGACTGGTAATAGTTAATGAGTTGCGACTGTTTCACTGCCGTTCCTTCAAAGAATACCAATCCACCGAAATTATTCTTGCGAATAAGTTCAGCAACCTTAAATTGCTTTTGGATGTTTTCGTCTCCGCTTACATCAATCCAAATCAGCTGTGCTATCCGCTCATCCGGTGTAAGTGCGTTAAAGACAGAGTCAACCCATGGATGATTGAGTAACTTGTTAAGATTAACCTGCGATTGTGATTTTATGGGGAAAAATACGGTTAGCAAGAACAGCAATCCAATCAGTTTAATTTTCTGCATCAGGCATGTATTAATAAGCGCTTTTATATGACATTCAAAACATTGTAAGATACTATTCCAACGGTGCAATTTTTTCAATTGTCTTACCTTCTTCAATTCGTTTCCAATTTTCAATGAGTTCCGGCTGATGCTGCGAAGCCCATTCAATTACAAGTCCCAAGGCTCTGGAAGGCAATTTTCCAACCAAAATATTTAGACCATTTATTGCAATCTCAGCATTATATTCACCATAAGTAGCATGAAAATGTGGCGGATTGTGTTCGTCGTAAAACATGGATATGATAATCCCAAAAAATCTACTTACTTGAGGCATAAGAGTATTGACTGTTTTTCCACTGCTCAAAAGTTATTCCCTTAATTTTCAGATACATGTTGTCCGGGCATAATTCAATATTTTCATTCCAGGCAATTGCCCCAGTTTCTTCATCAATAAATACTTTGTTGAAGAAATCAGCTTCCATCCAATTTTGAAAAACTGGTTTATCAATTAAATGTGATAAATCAACCACCCCCTCCGTGTTATCGTCGAATTTTAACCAAATTGAATATTGGCTAATCGCTTTAACTTGTATGGCATTAGATATCATGATTTTAAATTTAATCGTTTAATACAAATTTACAACTTATTACTGGAATCTATTCTGGCGTTTGTAAATGTTTTAAGTAGCTAATTTTGAATCCAATCTATTGTCTAACCTTATACTTTAATGAAAATCTTCTTTTTATAAAGCACCAACCCGACCAGCCATAACATCACAATGTGCGCAAGGGCAAACAGCAGTGATGATACTTTTGGGTCGGAACTAAGTGGCACAAATATATGCTGATAAAGCCAGGTAGAACCATTTACAATGGTTCCGTCCGCCTCGGTTACATGAATAAATCGTGCGATTGATTTGGCGTAAAGTCCCGATAACGCAAAGATAAACAATGGATTCATTCCAAAAACGACGAAAAAAGAAGTCCATTTGGTGTAACCTTTAAGGTCGATAATCCAGATTAAAAGTGCCAGAACCAATAATGCCCAACCTGCAGCATAGAGAACATAGGAACTCGTCCAAAGTGGCTTGTTAAGTGGCAACAGGAATCCCCATAAAAATCCGGCGATGACACCAACTATGCCATAAATAGCCAATGTCCGTGGCACTTTTAGCTTCTCTGTCTGTTTGATGATTGCACCAGTCAGGTAGCCGAAGATCACTGTTACAATGGCAGGAATTGTACTTAGCAAACCTTCCGGATCGAAAGGTATCCCGAAACCTTTGTATAAATGGCTTTCGCCGAGTATGGCCTTATCGAACGGTACTGCAGCATTGTCTGCAAGCGAATAAGGATCAGCACCACCAAAAAAGTATAGTATTCCCCAGTAAATTAAAAGGATAGCTGCGCCTACATAGGGAAGGTATTTTCTCTGAACAGCCAAAACAATCAGCGATCCAACGCCGTAAGCAATGGCAATCCGTTGAAGGACACCCAATATCCTTAATTTCGAATAGTCTGTCATCCACTGCGGAAATGAGTTCAAAAATAATCCAATCGCAAAGATCAGCAGCGTTCGTTTACCGATTTTTAAAAGCGATTCTTTATTCAGCGAATTATTATATTTCGAGAAAGAGAAAAACATCGATACTCCCACAACAAACAGAAAGAACGGAAAAACCAGATCGGTGGGAGTACATCCGTGCCATTTTGAGTGTTCCAGCGGGGAAAAAATATGTGCCCAGCTTCCGGGGTTGTTCACTGTGATCATGGTGGCGATTGTGATTCCCCGAAGGACATCAAGGGCCAGGTAACGTTGAGTTGGTTTCATAGTTGTGATAGTTTATTTCAGATACATAAAGCCGACCGGACTACTTTCGATATTTGATTTGCTGACAGCCGTTACTACATACTTAAAACGTCTTGGATCAGTTTGTTTATCAAACGCATAAGTAACCGAATTGTCCGATGTTGTCAGGAAAATATGTTCCGGCTTATCAATATTTATTCTTTGCATCTTCTTATACTGGTAAATCACAAACGATTTTGTATTTCCTCCCATTTTCCACGAAAAATGAAGCCGGCCATTTTCTCCGGTTATCTGAGCATTTGTGGGTGCCTGAGGTGCAATGGGATTTATTCTTTGGTTTGAAGGAGCAAGCGCCGGATAACGGTAATACCGTTTTTGCATTTTTTCGTGAAGTTCCAACGGGTTTTTACGCATAAATTTGGCACTGAAAAACATACTTCCTGATATTTCGGGGTACTTCCGGTTGAGCTTGATCTGGCGAATAATCTCGTCGGCACTTTGCCATGATTTATCTTTTGATTCCGGATCAATCCTGTATGGTGCCTGTCCGATGTAAAGTTGAGTTCCAAAACTATTGCGGCTCCACCAGTCGGCAATTATTTTATAGTCAGCGACCTCTTTACCTATTTCCCAGTAGATCTGAGGTGTAATGTAATCAATCCACTGTTCCCGTTGCCATTTAAGGACATCTGCGAAGAGATCGTCATAATTGGTCTGACCAGCTTTGGTTTTTGAACCTGCCGGATCTTTAGTGCTGTTCCGCCAAACCCCAAACGGCGAAATGCCTAACTCTACCCAAGGTTTAATTGATTTGATACTGTCATGTAATTGTTTGACAATCAGGTCTACATTATTACGTCGCCAATCGTCGCGCTGACTGGCTTTATAACCTCGTGGATAAGCTTTAAAAGATTTATCATCCGGGAACTCGACACCTGCAATCCGGTAAGGGTAAAAATAGTCATCCATATGAACGGCATCAATATCATACCTCCGCACAATATCGCTCACAACATTAGCCACAAAATTGCGGGTTTCAGGAAGTGCCGGATCGAAGTACTTCGTCTTGCCGTAGGTAAGAAACCATTCGGGATGTGTATTTGTGATATGATTAGCAGCAGTCTGATTATTATTCACATCCGAAACAGCCCGGTAAGGATTGATCCAGACATGAAGATCAAGACCCCGCTTGCGACATTCGACGCTGGCAAATGCGAGGGGATCATAGTCAGGCTCTTTCCCTTGTTTGCCAGTAAGCCACTGCGACCACGGTTCGTATTTCGACGCATAAAAAGCATCGGCTGATGGTCTGATCTGAAAGACTACCGTGTTCATATTGTATTCCTTGCATAGATCAAGCAACTCAATAAACTCTTTTTTCTGCTGCATCGTTGTAAGGTTCGACGCCGAAGGCCAGTCGATATTTGCCACGGTGGCAATCCAGACCGCCCGCATCTCCCTTTTGGGATGTTTTGCGGCAGATAAGTTAATTGTTATCAGTAATATAAGGCTTAAGCTGATGAGTTTATTCATATTCTTCAATTTCTAATTTGATACAATTCCTATAATAAGCAGCTGGCGGCTTGAAACTGGCAACTGATTAATATCTTTAAGGTGCTTGACAATAAAGCGGCAAAGGTATATATTCTTCCTTTCTCACCTTCTCTAAGTCTCTCCTTTACCCCTTCGCTTCCTCTTTGATTCCAAAAGTCGGATCGATCTTTAAAAACTTAATCGCTATCATTCCGGGAATGGCGCAGATCATCACGTAAATAAAGAAATGCTGATAACCCAATAACTCTTTCATAAATCCAGAAAGCATTCCAGGTATCATCATTCCCAAAGCCATTAAGGAGGTTCCAATCGCAAATTCTGCTGTTTTAAATTTACTTTCCCCGACAAAAGAAAGCATATAAAGCATATAGGCAGTGAAACCAAAGCCATAGCCCAATTGTTCAGCAGCGATGGACATATAGATGGTTATATCCCCCGGAACAGGTTGAAATGTTGAGAGATAAACATACACACTCACCGGAATATTCATCGCGAAGGCCATTATCCAGATCATCTTTTTTAAACCAAATTTTGAAGCAACAACGCCACCGAGGATTCCGCCAATGGTAAGGCATATCATACCGAGTGTTCCATAGGCAATGCCATATTGTGCTGAAGTCAAACCTATTCCGCCGCTGTTTCGTGCATCGACCAAAAATGGGGTCGCTACTTTCACTAACTGAGCCTCACCCAGCCGGTACATCAAGAAGAAAATCAATGCCGGACCAATTCCTGGTTTTGTAAAGAACGACTTAAATACCTCGCCGTAAACTTTTAAATCAACTTTTGTCTTTTCTTTTATTTCGACGGGTTTAGGCAATGCAATCCGATGATAAACAGCCAGAAGCAATAAGATGATACCGAGGGCTCCTAAAGAAACCGTCCAGCTGAAAGCGATATTACCAGCAGTTGCCCTAAACTGAGAACTCGTTTGACTGGTCAGGTTATGATCCACCCGAATTACCGCTGCAACTGGTTTATTCCAATTTGCGGTTGTAAATTCGAAACGCCCGGTTTGATTTTTTGGAAGATCAATATCCTTGCTTCCTGTTTTACGCCCCAGGTTTACAACAATTGTTTCGTCCTGAGCCGGGGATGCCGATAATGCAACAAATATTACCGCTGAATCGAGTTTGGAAGTTCCTTTTTCGAAAATGGGTACTTGTATTTTTTCGGGATAGATAATAATTTTTGGAATTCCCTCCTGTTTAGTAATCTTAAAATCTGCAATATCAGCTGCCTTATACTGACTGGCTGGAATGGCATTTACCTCGAATGAAACAGGTTCAAGTCCGGTATTCTCCTGAATGACACCGGCAATCAATGGGAGTAATCCCAGGGCTGTAAGCATCGCAAAACGGTAGAATGTGCTACGAATACCCACAAAGAACGCCTGGTTATGCTGATCGAGCGAAAGCATGTAAAACCCGTCTGCGGCTATATCGTGGCTCGCTGAAGAGATGGCAATCACGGCAAAAATTGCAATTGTGGCCGGAAAGTAGAATGGAAGTTGCATCGCAAAACCAACTGCGATAAACGCGGCACCGAGTAACAACTGTGTCCATAGAATCCAGTTCCGTTTTGTTGAAACCACATCAATGTAAGGACTCCACAACGGTTTTATTGCCCATGGCAGGTAAAGTAAACTTGTCCAGAAAGCAAAAGTGGCGATCGAGACTCCCATTGTCTTGTAAATCAATCCAGAAGTGATCATTACAATGCTGTAAGGAATTCCCTGGTAAAAATAAAGACTTGGAATCCAAGCCCATGGATTACGCGATTTTTTTGATTGGTTGCTATCGGTCATATGCATGTGTTGTTTGGTTTTAAATTATCTCATTTTAGAGCGGTTAGCGACTGGCCACTTGCTGCAAAATATCATAGACGCATATTCTTGCTTTACGGTAACGCCTTAAAAGTATACCCTTTTTTTGATAGTTTTTCAATGATCTGATCCAATGAGTTATAAAACTTATCCTTCCGGTCGGGATGTGTTCCAAGATGAATTAAGACGATAGCTCCGTTAAGATGATCAGGATTCATCATCTCAAACTTCATCAATCTTTCATTTAACTCCTTCGATGATTTATAATTTGCCAAATCAGGGGTTGTATAATCGGCATTAGTACCGACTCCGGGGGTAAAATTAATCAACTGCATCTTTCGATCGGCACTCCATTTAGTGATTTGATGATTGTTCCACTCATAAGGCGGCAGAAAATATTTCACGACTTCGGATTGGATTCCGAATTTATTAAGTTGTTCTAAATTAGCGGTTATATCGTCGTCAAATTGCTTCTTTGTAACCAACAGCGAATCCCGCTTTTCCCAGGGAGCATATAACAAATGACGATCAGAATGCGGTCCAATGTAATGATGGCCAGAAACTATGCGTTTAACCGTGCTTTCAAACTGAGGATTCCGAAGGAAATTTCCCGTCAGGAAAAATGACCCTTTGATTTTTCTCCTTGATAAAGTTTTCAGAATCTGATCGGCGCCTTCACCGTATTCATCAGCTGAAAAGACCAGATAAATTGTTTTCAGGCTATTATCCATTCTAACAACTGCACCCGATTCATCAACAGTACAGTTTTTAAATTTGAGCTGCTGCATTCCCTCTTTTTCGAGCGAGGAGAGATAATAACTTAAACTGGCAGTTCCATCCATGGTTGGCTCGTTTGAAGTGTAATCGCCCATATCGTCATGATAAACAGCAACTCCATTTTGAAAAGGTGCATATACATCTGTCTTCAACAGGCTTACACCGATGTGTCCGTTAAAGATTTCGCGGTAAACCGGACCATCAACCAATCCACCATAGGTTGGCTCACCTTTAATCACAGTGTGTGACGAATGAGGAAATTGCGGATAATCGCCATTCACGGGCAATCCGCAGATCATACTGGTTCCCCATGGATTACAACCGAAAAGCCAATCGCGTAAAGCTGCCTCCATTTCAATATAGGTTGAGTCGGAAGTCGATTCAAAATAGAGTTTAGCTTGTGTGATCGCAGCGACATTCAGATTATTAGAACACCAGATATAAGGGATGCCATTCAGAAACGGATCGGATTTACCCCTTTCGAAAATTGCCTTTAATCCATTGTTCATAAATCCGGCGTAGGTCTTCGCCGTTGAAAAATCCATATTTGCCTGGTTGGCATGACCCAGATTCACAAAGGGATAGTATTGATAATGACGTGCACTTCCTTTTTCCATCCATGGCGTGATTGGTTCAAGTTGTCCCCAGTAATTGGCTTGCTTCAGGTAGTAATCTTCACCGTTTAATTTGTAAAGTTCATATGCTGCCAGTTCCAGGTCATCAATGTAATTGTCCTCTTCATAAAAGTAGGGCGAAACAACACACGCTGTTTGTGCTACTCCAAGATCAGTTAATCCAAAAGCAAAAGCTTGTTTTGCTTTAATCGCCAGCGTTTTGCTAAATTTAGGATCAAATTTTCGAAAAACTTGTGCTCCCATTGCGAATGCAGAACTAAATTTTCCGGCTGTAGAAGAAACACCAGTCGAGCGATTTTTGTATTTGGATAAACCCTGAACTTTACCAGTCACGAAGTAAACCGGACGGTACAAACCATTTCCGTAGGATGCTGTATCTTTATTGGGTAACCGAAATCCTTTGTGATCGCGATCGTCAGCAATCTGGTTGTACATCTCCGTGCTGTCAGGATTCATTTTAACTAACCAATCCAATCCCCAGCGAATCTCGTTCAGAATATCGGGAATACCGTCGGCACCAGGAAGTCCTGCTGCATTGTATTGATCACCATATGCTTCCGGATTCTTTGACCAGGCGAAAAGCATCTGATAAACTGCATTTGCAGAGGTGGTTGTGTATTGCAAATAATCGGTAGCATCGTGCCAGCCTCCTTTAACATCAATAATCCGGCCTGTTTTAGTGGGGTGGTCGACAATAAATCCGTCATGCGTGTGACACGAATCTTTCAGGTAGGGATTGTAGCCGCATCGTTGCTGACGCATGTATTTCAAAATATAATCAGCAGAGCCTTTATAAACATCAGGGGAAATCGTAAATTCGGCAGAAATGGAGTTCCCTGCTTTCAGGTAATATCTGCCTTCTTTGGAAAATTTTGAAAAATTGAGGCGGGCAGCAGATTTCATTCCCCATTTTGAGCCATCATAACTTACTGGCAGGCTTTCGAATACTACTTTGCCAGATATTGCGTCAGCAAGCTGAAATTGATGTAAATCTGTTGACTCATCCGAAATAAAAACAGCCACTTTAACCGACTGCGGCAAGTAACCCATTTGGTTAATCCGAATCCACGAAGATCCGCTGGTTATCAGTGATGAAACTAAAAATAGGAATACACATAAAATTCTGCTTTTCATATTAAATAATTTTAATATTTGCGTTCCAAACCTGCCCCACGAAAATAATGTAATAGAATCTCTTGATACGAAAATCCTTTGTCACCCATTACTGCTGCCCCGATCTGGCACAAACCAACGCCATGTCCCCAACCGGCGCCATGTAAAATAAAGTTGATACTCCCAGCAATTTCCTGTTTTTCAACGATAAAAGCAGAACTGTACAGATGCGATTTGGATAATGTCTTTCTGATTTCCAACTCTTTACCAATTGTCATCGTTTTAAGCGTTCCGACAATTTTTAGGCTGATCAGCCGGGCTGAACCGCCGCGCTCAACAGGGATCAGATCGGTGATCGTCCCAAAATCTAATCCTGTACGAGTTTTAACCAGTTTGCTCAATTCTTCCTGAGAATAAACTACTTTCCAACGGAAAAAGTCATTTGTTTCCTGATCATAGTCATTTAAGATTTGCTTTAACACTTTTTTGTCGGACGAGTTGCAGAAAGCATCCGGATTACCCGTAATCCATTGTTCGGCTGCATCTTCATTTTCAAGATCAAGACTATAACCTTCAGGCTGAAGGTTGTTATCAACAATTTTTTGCAAATAGGAATGATTGACCGGTTCCCATACATTTTCGAAAACCTCGGTTACGCCTCCGCAGCATTTCGAAAAACGGGCATCACATATTACACCGTCAATGGCAAGGACTTCGCCTTGTGTTTCTTTGACCGCTTTTTCGACCAACTCTGTTGTTGATCGCGTAATTCCTTGATAACGCTGGCAATGATCATCTGCACAAACGTCAAAATGAGTATGGTCTTCGCGGTCGTACCATTTTATCAGTTCATTTTCAGTACGAAAGGTGGTCTGATATTTTTGAGATTCTGTTTGCAGGTTTGTATTTTTCTGAATCTGAGCTAAAAGCCAACTTCTTGAGATCACTGCATGAGCTTTCAGCAATTCCATCGAAGAGGTGGCACTCATTTCAGATGAGATCACGCTCATCAAATAATCCTCAATACTTAACGCATTAATTGCATGTACTTTATCTCCATCTGTAATGAAATGAAGACTGCCTTTAAAAGTCTGATCCTCTTTTCTTTCCCAGTGGAAATTAATGCCGATCGTTACATTGTGGAGTATGAATTTTCCGGTGTCGGGATCTGAAGGGATAAGCACCACGCTGTTCGGACAGAAGAAACAATCATCCCCTGATTCGATGTAAATTCCCGGACCAGCTTTTCGTGCTTTACATCTGCCTGTGATAAGATTTGTCGAGCTTTCTAAATGATAATTTCCGTCAAGGGTAAAGAATATTTCCTTCTCTGCCATGATCCCGACTTTAATCTGGGGTGCATCCATATCAGTTCCGATAAATTATAGTTAATGTTTAGTTACAGTTGATTGATGATTGTCAATATATCATGAGATTCAATACAAACCTGGTTAAATATATCTTTTATATCGTCTTTCATAATTTTGATAAAATCCTCCTCACGAGGTGTAATTAAAACTCCTCCCATATCGACCGAAGCCGGACTTAAAACGAGCTGCTTTTCTCCGGTTTCGAAATATTGAGCAGGACGATGCAACAATCTGGGAAAAATATGGATAATCCATTCTCCGTGTTCAAATATAGCAAGAATATTGAGCATCGGCTCAGTTTCATTTGGTTGTAATAATTGCAACCTGCTATATATCTGATTAAAACATTCGATCAAATTGTCTTTGTTTTTGCTGTTTAACGAGATAATTCCCCGTTGATAATCTGGCCAATGCGAAATGGTTACGTTGCCAATCCTGCGAACTACCTGGCAGCATTTTTTGTTTGAAAAATCTGCTTCAATTGGTAAAAAACCTTTTATTCCTGCCTGAAAGTGAAGGTGATCCGGTGCCGATGCACCACATTTGGGTCCATTGTAAAATATGACAAAATCATCTAATCCAACAGCAAGGTCGAGTATACTTCCAAAATTTCCGAGGATAAGTTGATCGACATGGGAAATATTCGGGATGGTCAAATGCTCCGGAAATATCGGAAAGGGATTAACCAGCACAATATATTCATTTTTAAAGCATAGTCCTCGTTGCACGGTCGGGCGGTTTTTCTCACACAAAAAACAAGGCCGGGCTTCGATTGATTTAGCGTCGACTTTGGCTGCTGAAGAGACAATTCGCTCCGGATTAAATTGGATATCAATGCGATAATTTCCGTAATCAAAAGTCTTTACTTTGATTTTTTTTAGACTGTCGTAGTTCTTAGCCGCAAGATCCCATTCTCCGATCTGTTCACGGATTAACTCCCTTGCTTTTTCTGAAAAATCCATTTTAATTTTTTCTCTTTAATAAATGCTCAAATTACGGCGCATATAGCAGTATCATTCTAATTTACCTTTATAGATGCGCCTCTCTTTCCAATCATTTCATACCCCGGGTGGCGTCGTTCCTCCTTACCCGGCGTTATTCAGATATTGCCCCTTCAGGACAATGAATTCAATTAATAATCTATTTTATCTAACATTTTTGTTCCGCAAATTGCCGAATTTTCATTCTCTTCTTCTCCCTTTCTCTCTCTCATTATTTCTCTCCCTCTCTAACAACCTGCTGACGTGCCCAGAATTCGAGGGTACGGATTTTATCTTTGTAAAAATTGTGAGTATTTGCTTTCACAATATCGAGCGAAGAATCGGAGTTTTCGTCCCAGCGCCGGCATAGGTACAACGGATCATAAATCCGGCCAATCTGATAATGGCGGCTAATGGCCAATCCTAGAGCATAATCTTCACCATAACTCACATTTGGAACCTGTATTTCGCGAAGTACAGGTGTATAAAATGCGCGAGGCGCTCCCAATCCATTAATTCTTAATGCATTATTTCTACCGTTGTCGGGTGTCCACTCTTTGTGGTCGATTAATCCCGGAGGAATCTCCTCCAGTTTAAAGTTAACCATCTGGTACGATCCAACTACCATCGCGCAGTTCTGATCATAGAATGAAGCCACAACGCGCTGAATAACTGTATTGTCGATGTATAAATCATCACTGTCTAACTGAATGGCAAACTTTCCGCAATCGGGATGATTAATAGCCTCATTCCAGCAACCGCCAATTCCAAGGTCTTTTCGCTTAGGAATTACATGTACAATCCGATCGTCTGCATCCGCAAAGGATTTGATTATTCCGGTGGTTCCATCGGTTGAATAGTTGTCCACAATGATCAGATTAAAATTAAAGTCAACTTCCTGACTTAAAACTGATTTGATGGCATGACTAATTGTTTTGGCGCGGTTCCATACCGGGATAATTACGGAGGCTTCGTATTTGAAATTGCCGGCAGAGAATGCAATTTCTTTGAATTTGGGGGCAAGCCAGGCACCAACCACTTTCAAATGTGCTGTGCAAGCTTTCTCCATCTCGATCTGTTTGAAGCGGTTACGGGGATCAACATAATCGAACATTTTCTCACCCGATTTTCGGATGTCTAATTCGAGTTCTGTGTATAGCAATTCGGGTAAATGAACCAGTTTGTATTTTTGTGAAACTTTTAACCGGAGATCGTATAGACCGGCAAGCTCAAACTCTACATCCATGCGATGGGCCGCTTCTGTGAATGCTTCAGTCCTGAAAAGCAGCAATGAACCAAAGTCAAAATCATCGCGCAGACTACCATCCTGGTATTCAATAACAGGATGAGGTTTTAAAACGCCTTCTTTCTGCTCGAAATAGTCGGAATAAACGATCCCTGCGCCACAACTGTTGGACGCCTGCATCATTCGACGCAACGCATTCTGTCCCAGATCAAGCGGCAAAGTTTTGGTATAAAGGAGAGTGAAAGGGGTAGTTACTATTTTTGCAAACGCTTTAATTGCTTTTGTAGAATTGAAATTATCCAATGGTATTTTGACGATGTCGGTTCCTTCAATTGAGCATTCCATGTCGCCAACCAGGACAATCTTATCTATAACACCCGATTCCCTTAAAGTTTTGAGTGTTGGTTCGAATTCTATACCGAACTGAATCGGAAAGAAGCAAGTGATCAGATTTTTCATTTTTAATATTTATAATTGATTTATTTTGATTCGAAAAAATGGATGATTAGCTGCATAAGTATTTTACGATCAGTTGAATCTGCTATTGCCTCAAAAGGTAATCCCATTGCAACTATTTTGTATTTCCCGTTGAAAACAATACCTGCGCTTACATTATTTTCACCATAACGGAAAGCCGTGATGGCATTTTTCCCGGCCGGTTCAATTCCGTCAGGCGCTTCAACTGTGTAGATTTCAGGATGAAATTCTGTGTTTAAAGTCCATTTCCCTTTGAGCCATTGACGGGCATAATCGGTGGCATAAAAAGAACCACCTTTTGAGGCATGACCGGTCCGCCAGGTAAAATGTAAAACCTCTTTGGCAAATTTGGCGGTAATAGAGTCGTTACTTTCTCCGAACTCCGATCCGATGTATGCACCTGAGATAAAAAGTTTGCTTCCATTTTCAGTCAATTCAGAAATCTTCGACTTAAATGCTGGTGTATAAATCTTGTAGTCAATTATCGTCGAATCTTTTAAACTACAAGTTGATCGCTCTTCTCCCAAAATCAGATCTGTTGCGAAATAGGACGACATATCGAATTTGGACTGACTAAAAACCTCATCACTTGTCGATACAAACGAATATCCGGCTGCCATAATGGCTTTCCCATGGATGAATGGATAATCGAAACTGTTGCCTGGAATGACCTTTCCTTCCATGTCGCCGTAGCTGGCTCCCCAGCCAGGACTATCGTCATCGAGCCATTTGGATTTGCGATCAAAATCGTATTGTAATCCCACAAAGCTAATATCCTGCCGATCTGCAACACCCTGATCTTTCCACCATGCAACTCCGGCAGTGGTACCATTATCAAAAATAGAAGGAGAACATACACGGTTAAATCCATTCACAATCAGAATATTCCCTTTGTTATTGCTTTTTAGTCCCACGGAAAGTATCTCTCCAGGGAAACTCTCACCACCCTTATTGATTGCCGTAACTTTGAAACTGTAAATTTTGTCGTATTGAGCCAGTTTTAGAACAAGGGAGGTATCTTCAACAATAACCCCATTATCAAAGCCATTGTCATCTATTCGCTGATAAACCTTGAATCTTTCTGGTTTGGCACTTGACTCAAGTTGATCATTAACGGTGCTCCAGCTCAATTTAACAGTATTCTCTCCCAAATTTTTAATTGAAAAATGATCGACGGGTAAAGGCTGAACAACAAATGGACGATTTTCCTGGTAAGCCTGAAATTTTAACATTCCTTTATATATTGCACGACCAACATCAAACCGAAATCGCGGATCCAAACCAAATTTCATATCTGCAATATTCTGGTGCGAAAACAGTTCCAGCAACATGGTCGGGACATTTGGCTTCCAAGCTTCGGAGTATTGTTTGTCCCAAAGTCCGCGTCGTGTCCATTTCGGATTGTACAGTTGCCGGATATCACCAACCAATTGTGTTTGAATCAAATCAGACAAATCGCGGCTTGCCATTCGTGACTTTCCATTCGGGAAAAGACCCTGATCAGCCATTGTGCTGTAAATGCCAAGCGTACCAATGATTGAATCATTGGGCGTAATTCCGGCATCGGTGTGAAAAGCAAATGCAAGGTCAATTGGAATTTTTAAACCTTCAATATCACGCTGATTTCCCGGACCGTTTGGTTTCCCCATCAGGTAATTGACCCAAGCTCCACGCGACTGATAATCATCGTTGTAATCGTTTTTGTTCTTATTCAGATTGTATGTAAGCGTATCGGGGAAGCCGGCACTTTGCAGATAGTACCGTGCAGCTTCAAGATAAGCTGGTTTACCACTTAATTTGTAATCGAATTGTTGGGGGGTAGTTTTAACTATCTCAATTTCGGCGCTTCTATCAGCGAGTGATTTTTTATTCGAAATCATTTCATCAGCAGGACGGCGGACTACTTTTCCCATTCCACCTCCGAATTTCACGGCATCCGCTGATATAAAACCATGCTTTTCGGCTGAGCAACTTACGGTTACCATTCCTATATCAGAATTTTTCCCCGAAAGAAAGTCGAAAGTCCCAAGGTAAATCCATGTTCCTCCGCCAATCTTTTGATTCACTAAAAAATCGGTTTTTCCACCTGCATGATAAACAGTGTATTTCACTTCTGAAGATGAAGCATTACTGCTTTGGTAGGAAACAGACACAGAATACCTGCCTTTATTGCTAAAAGATGGTATGTATTTGATAAACTTATTATTATCCCTAAAATCCTGAAACCGGCGTGAAGTTCCAATTTGAAACGGATTCTCACCGGCGAACAAGGTATCTTTCAGTAAAAAGCCCTTATCTATTTGGTCGACCGGTAAACCGTCCGGAATATATAGTTCTGAGCCAGGTGTTGATTTGTCATTATCAACGATTACCTCGTGCGATTGCCAATCACGTTCCCTGGGAAGGAAAACGTTGGCGCCACTGTTTTCAAGCATCGGAACAAGATAAGGCAAAACATAGCTCATCGTCGACATGTCTTCCACCGTTCCAAACAAACGGGCACGCTGCCACTCCCAGCGGTCGAGCTTCGACTCGTAATACCACCCGTGACTATCCCAAACTGCTATGTTATTATTATACAATCCCATCAAAGGTTTATCCTTTCCAGTTTGTTGTACTACGGGTATCCTTTCTGATTTTGCACCTGTAATTCTGGTCTGGTCTACTGGAATTATTGTCCGTAATGAATTCGGAATTAGCTCTTTTAATAAATGATGATCAGTATAAATCTCTATTTGATAGCTTTTTAGTTTTCGTCCTAAAGCTTCTTTGACTTTGTTTTCAACAGATGCAAATTCATTCTCTCTTACCGGTATATAAGAAAGGGGAGAAGTGAAAAAAACCTGAATTAAATGTTTTTCAGGATGAATTGAAAGGGAATCATATTTAATTCGTCCGACGTGAGACCAACCTGGAATCAAATGATCCATTTTTTTTAGACGGTTTTCGGCTTTGGTGACCAATCTGGATCGGTTAGTTGTTTGGGAAAATCCAAAAAACGGGATAACTGAGATAATCAATGCCAGAATGCCTATTTGGAGTCGACTAAATTTCTTCATCAATAAGCTTTTAAAAATACTCATCAAAAATAGAACTAATTTTTAAAAAATTTGTACTTTTGTCATACATGTTGAGAACACAAAATAAATTTTTGTGAAAACTCTTCTTTCTGGTGGTTTAAAACTTGTTTTCATTATTTTTAACACCTTACTAATGTTTGTTAAAGAGAGATAAAATTAGAAATATTTTGATTCAATACAAAAAAACATATTACAGATAATGATCTTAATTGCAGACAGTGGTACCACCAAAACTGAATGGTGTATGATAAATGATGGGGGAACCTCTGAAACTTTAATAACCCCAGGAATAAACCCGTTTTATCAGGAAGAAGAAAATATTTCAGCCATTTTACAAAAGGAGTTTACAGCGACCAAAAAATTCGATTCTATCTACTTTTATGGTGCCGGCTGCATCAACAAGGAAAAACAGGATATTGTAAGAAATTCCTTAATGCAGGTTTTTGAGGCGAAACATATTTTCATAGGAAGTGATCTCCTGGCTGCCGCTCATTCAATGTGTCAGGATCAGTCCGGGATCGCATGTATCCTGGGAACAGGTTCAAATTCATGTTGTTATAATGGGAACGAAATTGTTGCCAATGTTTCGCCGCTGGGGTTTATACTTGGTGATGAAGGTAGTGGAGCCGTATTGGGAAAAAAACTGATTGGTGATATTTTGAAAAAGCAATTGCCACAATCGCTGATTAATGATTTTTTTGAGATCTATCATACAACTGCAGCGGAGATTCTGGAAAATGTTTATAAGAAACCTTTTCCAAGCCGTTACCTTGCCGATTTTACCAAATTCCTTTCAAAGAACATCAAACATCCTGAAATTGAGAATATTGTTATTAAAAGTTTTCATGAATTTGTAATCCGAAATT
Organism: Mariniphaga sp.; assembly: GCA_025355585.1. Taxonomy (GTDB): domain Bacteria; phylum Bacteroidota; class Bacteroidia; order Bacteroidales; family Prolixibacteraceae; genus JAAFHB01. The sequence continues at coordinate 146,116 of JANXZJ010000193.1, forward strand.
TGCAGCAATACCCTGGTATCGAACAGATGCCTATTCATTTTACAGGTAGCATCGCCTTTCATTTTGAATTACAACTTCGTAAAGTTATTGAAGAACAGAATCTCATTTTAGGCAATATAGAACGTGCTCCTATGAAAGGACTTATCAGATACCATAATAACAAAAGTTAATTGTAAATATTTATTCTTCTTATATAAAACATCCGTGAGTTTAAACTTGTTAACAAGAAGAAAATTTTCATTGGATAAAGAAAATAAGCTATAAAAAGAAAAACTAATTCGTTCATGAAATCAACAGTTAAAACCAAAACCAGCATTACCGAATCGCCTTCGAATTTTGATAATCTTGACAAAATGTCAATAGAAGAGTTACTTACACATATAAACGAAGAAGATTCGAAAGTTCATATCGCTGTCAGACAGGCGCTTCCTCAGATTAAAAATTTAGTTGAACAAATCGAAGTTCGAATGAAAAAAGGGGGGCGCGTCTTTTATCTTGGTGCCGGAACAAGCGGAAGACTTGGAGTTTTGGACGCCTCAGAGATTCCGCCAACATTCGGTGTTCCTGAAAGTATGGTAATCGGCTTGATAGCAGGCGGTGACGTTGCACTTCGAAAATCAGTCGAAGCAGCTGAAGATGATCCTAACAAAGCATGGGCTTCACTTCAAAGTTTCAATATTAATAAAAACGATGCTGTTATAGGTATAGCAGCTTCAGGAACAACTCCTTACGTTATTGGTGGAATCATTCATGCCCGCGAAAATGGAATCCTCACTGGTTGCATTACTTGCAATCCGGATAGTGAAATTGCCAAAGTCACCGAATTTCCGATTGAAGCCATTGTCGGGCCGGAGTTTGTAACCGGAAGCACGCGTCTTAAAGCCGGAACTGCTCAGAAAATGATTCTTAATATGATCACAACCTCCATTATGATCAAATTAGGAAGGGTGAAAGGGAATAAGATGGTGAACATGCAGCTCACCAATAAAAAACTGATTGAACGTGGTACCCAAATGATTGTAGATGAAATTAATATACCGACAGACGAAGCCCGAAGGTTATTGTTGATTCATGGGTCGGTTAAAAAAGTAATTGAAGCATATCAAAAATAGCGACGTAAAAAATTACGTTTTTCAATCGTATAGACTTGCTTGCAAGTCTATACGATTGAATTCAATTTTACAGCTCAATAAAAAATGTTGTTCCTTCCGCTTCGGAAGTTGTAAAATCTATTGTTCCGCCCAGTTGCTGTTCCCCCAATATTTTCATACTATAGGTGCCAATACCTCGTTGTGAACCTTTGGTCGAAAAAGATCGCATAAATACCTGAATCTCTATATTGCGTGGGATAAATTTGGCGTTATGAACAGAAAATTTTAATTTTTGATTAATCTTATTCACTGCGATCGTAACAGTTTGTCCTGAAGTACTTGCTTCGAGTGCATTTTTTACCATGTTATTCAGTACACGGCGCAGAAGTACAGGATCACTTTTAAAGGAAACATCAACAGAGTCTTTGCTAACCACAATATTTTTTCCTTTGGATACCTCAAGAAACTGAAGATCATCAGCAATTTGCTGAATAAATGAGAGGCTCTTTATCGGTTGAATATTTACTTCAAGTTCGTGATTTTCGGCTTGTGTAATTATTCTTTGAGTGACGATTTCATCGATTATTTGCTGGCTAAGTGACGCTCCGATTTTAATAAAACGATTTTTTTCATGTTCTTCAAGCGAGTCGAATATTTCAAAAAATCCTTGCAAGCCGGCAGCAACATTCAGTACATCATGAAAAAATATTTTCTCAATAATAGCTCTTCGCTTGCGATCTGTGATATCCACCAGCGAAAATATTGTATAGTTTAAATTCTCATGCAGAAAGGGAGTTGCAGTAACTTCTACATCCATAAAATTTTCGACGCCATCGATTATTCTTCGAATCCTGCACTCGGTTGTCGTTTTTAGACCGGTTTTCTTGCTTTCCAATACTGCATTCACTGCTCCACAAAAACGGCAATGTTCTGAAGTACCACAACCGCCAATTTCTTCCGTGGAAAAACGACAGTTGATCGCCCCGCCGAATCGCTTGCCTAATATTTGATCAACATTATCAATTGAAAGTGTTTTTAGCAAAATATCGTTAGTGAAAACGATCTGCCTGTTTTCGTCCAGGATACAAAAAATATAGGAGAGAGAACAAAAGATGTCATTTAGGTAGGGTATCTTCTCGAGACTTGAATTACTCGACTTAACGCTTTCCTCCGAACTTCTTTCTGCAGATGCAAATTTTGTTTCCATATCCTGATTTTAAGTTTCGCAATTTACAGTTTTTCCTTGTTTTTCAAAGATCTAAAATATTTAATAAGAATGCATCCCTGTATCTTTTTTCTAAACAAGATATATGTTTGTAAACTGCACATATTTAACTTTTTAAATTGATTTTGCACATGATAAAATACAATGGAATTTGTCAATAACAAGCAATGTGAATATGATGTCTAAATAAGGTTTCTAAACAATCGGTTCAGGAAGTGGTTATCTGGGTATTAATTCTTAACTATAGCTATGAAGAATCTTGATAAAAATAAACCCGTCATGGTGACTGGGGCAACCGGATATGTTGCAGGCTGGATTGTAAAAAGGCTTTTGGATGAAGGGCTGACGGTACATGCTCCGGTTCGGAATCCTGATAATACTGAATCACTAAAATACCTGAATGCAATTGCTGCAAATTCGAAAGGTGCTATCAGGTATTTCAAGGCCGATTTGCTCCGGGAGGGTTCATATGATGAGGCGATGAAAGATTGTGAACTTGTGTTTCATACCGCTTCTCCTTTTATAAACACCGTGAAAGATCCTCAGAAAGACCTGGTCGACCCTGCACTGATTGGAACGAAAAACGTTTTGGGATCGGTCAGCCGAACAGGATCTATTAAAAGAGTCGTACTAACCAGCAGTTGTGCAGCAATTATTGGAGATGCTATCGACTGTCAGACTTATCCTAACGGAATTGCCACTGAAGAGCAGTGGAATTTAACATCAACACTTGATCATCAACCCTATTCATACTCCAAAACAGTGGCCGAGCGGGCTGCCTGGGAGATCAATCAAAATCAATCGCGCTGGGATTTAGTAGTGATCAATCCATCGCTTGTAATAGGTCCGGGAATCAATCCCCGATCGACTTCCGAAAGCTTTAACTTGGTCAGGCAGTTAGGTGACGGAAATATGAAAATGGGAGCTCCGGAATTCTACATCGGCGTTGTTGATGTACGCGATCTGGCCGAAGCACATTTTAAGGCTGGGTTTTTACCTCATGCAAAAGGACGGCATATTATTTCGGCAAACGAAACCTCATTTCTGACTTTAGGCGGTATTTTGCAAAAAAAATATGGTAATCAATATCCTTTTCCAAATAAAACGTTACCCAAGTTACTCGTTTGGCTGATGGCCCCGTTAGCAGGATTTAAGCGCAAAATGATCAGCAAAAATGTAGGCTATCATTGGCGAGTCGATCATTCGAAGAGCATCAAGGAATTAGGAATCAAGTACCGCCCTGTTGATAAATCAATTATTGATTTCTTTCAGCAGATGATTGATAATAAAGCGCTTTCAAAAGTTAAATCATAAAAGTAAAGATGTTGATCATTTGATGTTAAACATGAACCATTTGATATTAAACTTGAACCATTTGATGTTAAATATGACCCATTTGATATTAAACATGAAACGTTAGATGCTAAACATGAACCATTTGATGTTAAAAATAAACCATTTGATATTAAACATGAAACGTTTGATGTTTAACATGACCCGGTTTATGTTTGAGAAGGAATGGTTGAATTCCGTGATGTGTGACCGATCTGAGATAATACAGCGGGGAAGCGGGAGATCATAAATGGCAAACGCCGCAATCGGATGATCGCGGCGTTGCTTATTAGTTGATTTGAAATATCTAAACGGTATATGTCGTTGAAGCGGTATCGCCACCTCTTCCAGTCCAGTTTGTATGGAAGAATTCACCTCGTGGTTTGTCAACTCTTTCGTAGGTATGAGCCCCAAAATAGTCGCGCTGTGCCTGAAGCAGATTGGCTGGCAATCTTTCGCTGCGTATTCCGTCGAAGTAGGTTAATGACGTAGCAAGACAAGGTGCCGGAACGCCATTGGTTATGGCAGTTGAAACGACACGGCGCCATCCGGCCTGTGCTTTCTCAATGGTTGTTTTAAAGTACTCGTCAAGCAGCAAATGCTCCAATTTTGGATTTTTGTCAAAAGCTTCTTTGATCTTGCCTAAAAACACCGAGCGGATGATACACCCACCACGCCACATTAGCGCAATACCTCCGTTATTCAAGTTCCATTTAAACTCCTTCGCAGCTTCACCCATTAAGTCGTAACCCTGTGCATATGAGATAATTTTAGCACCCAAAAGGGCATCTTTCAAATCGCTGATGAATTGCTTTTTATCGCCTTTGAAAAGCTTTTCGGGACCAGTCAGAAATTTAGATGCCTTTACCCGAAGGTCTTTTTGAGCGGAGAGACAACGCGCAAATACTGATTCGCCGATCAGCGTGAGCGGAATGCCAAGGTCGAGGGCCGCTACTCCGGTCCATTTACCGGTACCTTTCTGTCCTGCAGTATCCAATATCTTTTCAACAAGTGCTTCGCCATTTTCATCGCGGAAACCAAGAATATCACGTGTGATCTCAATCAGATAGCTGTCAAGATCGCCTTTGTTCCATTCTGTAAAAACGTCATGCATCTCGTCGGCGTTCATGCCTAACAGGTCTTTCATCATTTGATAGGCTTCGCAGATAATCTGCATATCGCCATATTCGATGCCGTTGTGAACCATCTTCACAAAATGACCTGCCCCGTTTTCGCCTACCCAGTCACAGCATGGTTCGCCATCGACTTTAGCCGCAACCGCCTGGAAAATTTTTTTAACTGCCGGCCATGCTGCAGGAGATCCTCCTGGCATCATTGATGGCCCTAATAAGGCGCCTTCTTCACCACCAGAAACGCCTGTGCCAATGTATAAAAGGCCTTTGCTTTCAACATATTTTGCACGACGGATCGTATCGGGAAAGTGTGAATTTCCTCCATCGATAATGATATCACCAGCTTCGAGGTGCGGGATAATTTGTTCAATAAAATCGTCGACAGGAGAGCCTGCTTTGACCAGCATCATTACTTTGCGTGGTCGTGCAAGGTTGGCACAAAGATCTGCGATGGAGTGGCATCCGATGAAATTCTTACCGGCTCCACGTCCTGCGATAAATTTGTCTACTTTATCGACTGTCCGGTTAAAAACTGCGACAGTAAATCCTTTACTTTCCATGTTCAGTACAAGGTTTTCACCCATTACTGCAAGGCCTATGAGCCCAATGTCTGCTTTTTTCATTTGCTATTATTTGTTTTTGAAATGTTTCTGTTGTTTCAGATTAGAGTTTGAATCCCAGTTTCTTCAGTTTGTCGATTGTTTTAATATTATTGATCTTACAAAGGATATTAAACGTCGGGAACTCACGTCTTACCGGATAGTCTCCCCGCTGTTTTTCGAACGTTTCAACCGATGATCTGAGTTGCCTGTCATCTTTGCGGATATCGTATGTTGCAAAAATAGCTTCAGCAAGAACCTGCTGTGTTGTTTTTCCGGTTCCATCAATGAATAGGTCGGTCGATTCCGGAAGTTCTATACCTGTACATTTCCAGTTGTTGATACCCAGGTTAAAGAACTTACTTAATGCCCGAACGCTCATACTTGTTCCATTGGCTTTCCCATCTTTTGAATAACCGGCAATGTGCGGCGTTCCTAAATCAGTAAGATCGAGCAATTCGCGATCCAAATCGGGTTCATTCTCCCAGCAATCAATAACGGCTCCCGAAATCTGACCTGATTTGAGTGCTGATTTAAATGATAATGTGTCTGTTACTTCACCCCGGCAGGAGTTGATAATGATTGGCTGTTTTTTTGCTTTTGAAAAGAAAGATTCATTTGCAAGATGGTAAGTTTTATCAATACCATCCGGATTTAACGGGACATGCAACGTAATGATGTCCGCTTTATCGAGAATCTCATCCAGTTCAGCAAAACCTTTTCCTCCTTCGGTTCTTGATCGTGGCGGGTCGTTGAGCAGAACCCTCATCCCAAATATTTCACAAAGACGGGCCACCTTCGATCCCACATTTCCGACTCCAACTATACCAATGGTTTTCTCCGTAAGGGAAAAATTCTTCTTTTCGGCCAGAGCCATCAATGCTGAAGCGATGTATTGCTCAACCGATTTTGAATTGCATCCCGGGGCGTTTGTCCATGTGATTCCTGATTGTTCACAATAGGCTGTATCGATATGATCGTAGCCTATCGTAGCAGTTGCAATGAATTTTACATTTGAGCCTGCCAATAAAGCTTCATTGCAGATTGTTCTGGTTCGCGTGATAATAGCATCAGCATCTTTAACGACCTCAGGAGTTGTTTTATTCCCGGGGAGATAAATTACTTCCGCAAAAGGTTCAAGTGCACCTTTGATATAAGGGATTTTATCGTCTATTATGATCTTCATTAAACTCAAATATTTTGTTTCTCTAATCTTTCCGATAATAGCTTTTAACCATTTCGTCCATTACACGGTTTGTGCGGGCAGCCGATTTTCCTGTTGAAGGTGATTCTCCTTCACCGCGCAATGATGCAACAATTTTTGCCATCAGGTTGCTTTGGACATGTGCTGGTCTTTCAAATGGAAATTCCTGTCGCCCAAGTTTGTTTTCGAGCACAACCGGTGTGAATTCAAATGTCGAAAAGATAATTCTTCCCTGATCTCCAATAATTTCCACTTCATCCAACACGTTTTTATCGGAAGTGGTGAAACACCATGATCCGGTTCCTGCTACACCACTTTCATGTTGCCAATTGGCCAGTACGATATCTTCAGCAAGGTAAAGGCTCGCCTGATTAAATGCATTGGCCTTAATATTTCCAATCGCTCCGAAAACATAGTCGAGATAATCGAGTGTATGCGAAGCGAGATCGAAGAGAAGGCCTCCGCCTGCAACCTCCGGCTGTAATCGCCAGGGTACATCATTTTCACGAAGTTCCTTTTCAAGGGACCGGTAAAAGCGGACGTTCACCATCCGGACCGATCCTATCGCATCTGATTCAACTAATTCCTTCACTTTCAGAAATCCCGGTAACGCTCTCCTGTAATAGGCAACATAAATTGGCATACCCGTTTCTCCGGATACTTTGAGCATTTCAAGACACTCAGCATATGTGCGGCCCATTGGTTTTTCGACGTAGACCGGTTTACCTGCACGCATTGCTTTTATCGCATAATTGGAGTGGGCATCGGGTGGAGTGGCAATATAAACCGCATTCACCTCCGGATCATTGATCAACGCATCGGCATCGCTGTACCATTTTGGAACACGATGGCGTTTGGCATAATCCTCTGCAAGTACAGCATTACGGCGCATTACAGCCACCAGACTTGAGTGTGGCGTCAATTGAAGCGGTGGTCCACTCTTCACTTCTGTGACACTGCCACAGCCGATCAAACCCCATCTTACTTCATCGATAATCATCTGAAATTAATCTTTAAATCGTTCACGTACAGCCCATAATCCAATCGCCGGGTTAGAGATATAATAAAACTCTTCTCCGTCAGCTGACTTGTTCCAGCCATCTTTCAGCTTTGCCGGATCATAAGTTTTGATCATTTCATTCAGATCGGCATATTTAAATCCGACACTTTCAATTTCTTGTTGTGTCAGATTTTCTTTTTCATTCCCCGGACAATAAGTAATTGAGAAGCGCCCTTCGGATGAGCCATGTATAAGGTGAGCTGCGGCACTGAGGTTATTTTTCAGATCTTCATTCTCACGAACCGCCTTCAGCGTCTGTGGCGTGCCAAAATATCCATATTTACGAATCAACCGGTCAATTTCTGAATCTTCGCCAAACTCTTTAAGGGCAGGAGCGAGGACAATCAGTTCACCACCATCGGCAATTGCCATCCGGGTACGGTATACCGATTTGTTTCCGAGCCATGTCGATTTGAATTCAGTTGGATCGAGGTAAACGACCACTTTTTTCATTGGGCGGTCGAGCATTGTGAAGTTCACCTCGAGCGAAAGTGTAGCTGCTGCTTTAAAAACTTCTTTGTCATCACCTACATATAGTCCGCGTACCTTTAACGATCCGTCTTCCTTATCCATTCCTACTACGGTAAGTATATACAAAATGGGAAGATGCTTTGCAAAATGGTGACTGGCATAGTCGAAAATCCTGCGAACAGGTGTCTTGGGACGCCCCATCATCTTTTCCATACCAAAGGCAGCACCTATGAAATGGCTTTTATTAATTCCTTCAGCACCACCGGTTCCTACAAAGACATTCTTGTTATGATTGGCCATCCCGACAACTTCGTGAGGCACAACTTGTCCGATCGATAGAATCAGGTCGAAACCACCTTCCACAAGGAGTTTGTTTACCTGTGCCGGCCAGGCAAAGTCAACTGCATTACCCGATACTTCGCGAACATATTCCGCAGGAACCTCACCCAGCGTGACAACATCATTACGCCAGTCGTGGACCCGGAACAATTCTTTTGGAACATCGCCAAACATCTCAGTGATCTGATGTTCTGTCATGGCAGAATGAGTACCTAACGCCGGTAAAATATCTGTCAGTTTGTCACCATAAAAATTCCAAACGTAGCGCGTCAATTCGCCGGCGCGAGATGGAAAACGGGTAAAATCGGGAGGAATAGCCAGTATTTTTTTCTTCTTTCCCAACAATGTCAAGGCAGTATATAAACCCTCCCTCAAATCATCGTTTGAAAGTGAAGCGGTTGGTGAACCAGTTTGAAAATAGATCATATCTTAATATTTAAACTTAGCTAATGTAATTACAAAACTAAGCTGGTTATTCCCTAAAAGTATATATTTAAAGCATATCTTATATCAGAAGGAAACTGCCTGAGTGCTTTATCGTTTCACCCTTGCATTGCCTTTCCAGATACTCCATACCATCTCTTCATCGGCAGGCTGGGCATAATCGGTCAGGAATGTGGTGGCAAGTGCCCCCGTGGCCCATCCAAACTGAGGCCATTTTTCGGGAGTCCATCCTTTTAGGATTCCATAAAGTAAACCACCTACAAAACCATCGCCACCGCCGATCCGGTCGAGGACGGTAATCCTTCTTGGCTCAATCACTTGCCAGTTATCGCCTTCAAGCATAATGGCACCCCATAAATGTTCGTTTGAACTTATTACCTGGCGAAGTGTGGTTGCGAATACCGAAGCATTGGGAAATGCGGCTTTTACACGGCCAATCATCCCCTTGAAACCATCGATCTCTGATTCTATTCCTTTACCGCCGGCTTCCGGACCTTCAATACCCAGACAAAGCTGAAAATCTTCTTCATTCCCAATTAAAATATCAGATAAAGAAGCTATTTCAGCAAATATTTCGCTTAACTCTTTTTCACGACCCTTCCAAAACGAAGCACGATAGTTAAGGTCGAACGCGATACGAGTACCATATTTCTTTGCAAACCGGGCAATTTCAAGACAGAAATTACTCGTTTCGGGCGACAAGGCACCTATCAATCCGGATAGGTGAACGATCTGCACGCCTTCTTTTCCGAATATCCGTTCAAGATCGAAATCTTTTACATTCAACGTTCTTCCTACTTCACCGGCTCGGTCATTCTGGACGCGCGGACCACGTGTTCCAAAACCGCTGTCGGCAATGTTAAACTGGTGGCGGTAACCCCAGGGATCACCTTGCGAAACCTCTGGTCCTTCGAAAGTCATACTGCGACTTTTCAGGTTGTTCTTGATGAACTGAGCAATCGGGCTGTCTTTTACAAAGGTTGTGAGTACTTTAACAGGAAGTCCAAGATAGGACGAAATGCTTGCAACGTTGGTTTCAGCGCTCGAAGCATACATCTGAAACAGATCACTGCTGTGTACCGGCTGGCCATTGGCGGGTGTAATTCTGACACCCATGCTTGTGGGAACAAGCAAGGACCAGGTAAAATCTTTTTTTAATTGAAGGCTCATATGGTGTATGTTTTTGATATTTTGGTTATTGTAATATTATTGATCGTTGTAATGCAGAGACGTAACATGTTAAGTCTCTGCATTTGCAAATTATTAAACCCCGCTATAGGCATTGAAACCTCCGTCTATCGGTATCACAATACCTGTTACAAATGACGACAGATCGGAAAGAAGGTACAAAGCTGCACCCTGAAGATCATCAGGATCACCAAATTTCCCCATTGGCGTATTTGAAACAATCTTATTTCCGCGTGCAGAATAATCGCCGGTTTTCTCATCAAGAACAAGGAAACGGTTCTGATTGGTGATGAAAAATCCCGGTGCTACTGCGTTGACCCTGATTCCTACTTTTGCCAGGTGGACAGCCAGCCATTCCGTAAAGTTATTGACTGAGGCCTTGGCAGCAGAGTAAGCTGGAATTTTTGTTAGTGGGTGATAGGAATTCATCGATGAAATATTCAATACAACACCAGAGCGCTTTTCGAGCATGTCTTTGGTGAATACCATGCTTGGAAGAACAGTACCTTTGAAATTCAGCGCAAATACCTTATCAAAGCCTTCCATCTGAAGTCCGTAAAATGTCTTGTCAAGGTTCAATAAATCAACTTCTTCGATTTGTTCTACCTGGGTTGTAGCATGCGGGGAATTGCCGCCGGCGCCATTAATCAGCAAATCAATCGGACCAAGTTTTTCGTTGATTACCAATTTTGCACTTTCGAGTGACGCTTTATCAAGCACATTGGCTTTAACACCAATGATTTCTGTATTAAACTCACTGGCAAGTTCTGCTGCCACTTTTTGGGCAAGTTCTTCATTGATGTCGACAATTGCAACTTTAGTTCCAACCGAAGCAAGGGCTCTGATGATTGAGACCCCAATAACACCAGCTCCACCGGTGATTACGCATACTTTCCCGTTAAGGTCGTCAAATGATATTTTCTTCATCTTTTAAGATATTTGTATTTGATTGATTATAAAATCATTTCGTTTGTGAAATTAGATCGAAGCGTAATATTCAATATTCTCTTTGGTGATGATATCGATCGAAGTATAATTGGCATTTTTCACCTTCTCTTTTCTTACGGTCTGATCGAACAACAGATTGGTTGCTACATATCCCTGAAATTCAGGTTTCTGATTAAGCAGGAAGTCAATTTTACTGTGAAGCAGCAAGTCGATGTTTTTGAGGATTAAATCATACCCGATAATTTTTGGCCGATCGTTAAACGGGTCAAAAAAACCGGCAACAAGGTGCACTTTCGAGTTGGTGACAAATACTCCTTCAATTGATTTATTTTCTAAAATGCAGGCGTTTAGTTTATTGGTTATTTCGATCTCATTATTCGGAACTTCAATCTTAATGATCTGGTGCGACTTGTTTTTTACAGTGTCGAAGTAATCGAGGAAACCTTTCTCCCGTTTTAATAAATGGTCGGCATTTTGAAGATCTTTCGTGATATGGATCAACAGAATGTTACTTTGAGGTGCAATTCCGTAATCGATAAGTTTTGCAGCAAGATAGCCACTTTGCACCGAATCCTGGACAATAAAGCTGATCGGATTTGCCTCTTTCAGGTTCGAATCGATGAATACATATGGAATCGCGCGTTGATCCAATTCCTGAGTGAATTTTAATGACTCCCGTTTTGCCCATGGAGCCAAAAGTATTCCGTCGGGCGATAATTCAAGTATTTTTTCAGCTTCCTTCGTAAATGTCTCAGGATCTTCCATTTTAAAATAAAATTGCTGAAGTCTCACGCCATATTGCCGAAGTTGGTTGACTGCTTTACCGATTCCCTCCTGGGGTTTTGACCAAAAAGAGTCTTTATCGGGAGCCCATGGCGTTAATGACGCAAATGTGATCACCTTTTTTGATGCCAAAGAACTTGCCAGAATATTTGGACGATAATCGAAATCGCGGATTATTTTCAGGATTTTGTCCCTCGTTTCCTCCGAAACTTCACCACGGTCATGCAGAACCCGATCGACTGTACCAATCGAAACTCCAGCTTTCTCGGCAATATCCATTATCCTGATGTTCTTTTTCATTCTTGTATCTGTTGAAATAGATTAAGTTTGCAGACAAAGCTACTTGGTTTTTTTTAGATATCGTGTGCGAACACGGAAAAAAATGTTTTAAAACATAAAAGGCATATAAATCCACTGTTTTATTGCGGCGTCAATAAAAAGAATATATCTTCGTGAACGAACACGGAAGAATATTTAAATATCATATTGCATTGACTTAATGTGTTTTGATTAATTTTTTATTAACTAAACCTGAATAATTTTCCAAATCAACAGCGATTATTTTCAGGCATTTGTGGATTTGCTGAATAATTAAGTAATATAAATAGTTAGGCTATGAAAATTGGAAAATACAGTTTAGGCATCGGTGACCGTTTTGGACATCAGGGTGAAGCTCAATTGAGAGCAGTCGTCAAAGCGGCAGCTGCCGGAGTTGAAGTTGTTCCTGTGTGGAACAAATCGAACCGTGAGCATTCTTATATTCATTCACAACCAGGTGATACAAGATTAGAAGCTGATACTGCAGTTAAAGCGTTGTCTTTTAACGGCGACTATTATGTTGATGCAGACCATATCAATCTCTCGAACGTTCAGGGATTTATTGCAGCTTCTGATTTTTTTACGCTTGATGTCGCGAGCAAAATAGGCACAGCTTCAGGCGATGAGCAAATTGTTGCTTTTATAGCTTCATGCAAGAAATATTCGGGGATTCTGAATATTCCCGGTATCGCACATCCATTTGAAGTTTCCGAACAATTATTAAATACAATTACCAAAAAATTTCTCGCTGCAATTGCTGAAGCGGGAAGGATTTACAATTACATCAAAGATCAAAAGGGTGTCGATTCTTTTGTTACTGAGGTTTCGATGGACGAAGTTGAAACGCCACAGACACCCGTTGAAATGTTCTTTATCTTGAAAATGATCGCTGAACAAGGAATCCCTGTTCAGACAATTGCCCCAAAATTTACAGGTCGCTTTAATAAAGGTGTTGATTATGTGGGCGATGTGGCTCAGTTTGCACGCGAATTTGAAGAAGACGTACTTGTGATCGATTATGCGGTCAAGGAATTTGGATTGCCAGACAACCTGAAGCTGAGCGTCCATTCCGGATCCGATAAATTCTCGATTTATCACATCATGGGGCAGATTATTAAAAAATACGACAAGGGAATTCATGTGAAAACGGCTGGTACTACCTGGCTGGAAGAGGTGATCGGATTGGCACTTGCCGGAGGAGATGCCCTTGAATTGGCCAAATCAATTTACAAAAGCGCATTGAATCGTCAGGAAGAATTATGTGCTCCATATGCTGATGTAATTGATATTAAGCAAAATGAATTGCCGACTGCAGCTGAAGTTGATCAATGGGGAAGTGAGAAATTTGCCAATACATTAAGGCATATTCCTGGTCATCCTGATTATAATGCTAATTTCAGACAGCTAATACATGTCGGTTATAAAATTGCGGCTGAGAATGGTGTCAAATATACCGACCTGCTTGACAAACACCACGATCTTGTTGGAAGCTGTGTCGAAGAAAACCTTTTTGACCGCCACCTGAAAAGACTTTTCGGATTGTAAATTTGATTAAAATACGTTGAAATTCAAATATATACTCTTAACCTGGAAGAACTATGAAACCATTCATGGATGACGACTTTCTGTTGCAGACAGAAACAGCTCAGCGATTGTATCATGAGTACGCGGAAGCAATGCCAATCTTTGATTATCACTGTCATATATCACCACAGGAGATTGCCGAAGATCGCCGGTTTAAGAACCTGGCTGAAATCTGGCTACATGGTGACCACTATAAATGGCGTGCCATGCGCACAAATGGTGTTGATGAGAAATATTGCACCGGCAATGCGAGCGATTGGGAGAAATTCCAGAAATGGGCCGAAACAGCCCCTTACACGATGCGCAATCCACTCTATCATTGGACGCACCTGGAATTGAGGAAACCATTCGGCATAAATACAAATTTGAATCCTGCATCTGCCCGTCAGATTTGGGATACCTGTAATGGATTGCTTCAAACGAAAGATTTTTCGTGCAGGGGAATTATTCGCAAGGCCAATGTAAAAGTGATTTGCACCACGGATGATCCGATTGATACACTTGAATATCACCGCAGCATAAAAGCAAGTGGATTTGAGACGAAGGTGATACCTGCCTGGAGACCTGATAAAGCAATGGCTATTGAAGATCCAAAAGCTTTTAATGCTTATGTGGGTCAATTGGAAGCTGCATCCGGGGTGTCAATAGCTTCTTACGATCAATTCATGGCTGCGATTGAAAAACGTCACCTCTTTTTTCATGAAAACGGTTGCCGATTGTCGGATCACGGTCTCGAAACTATCTTTGCTGCCAACTATACTACCGCCGAAATCAAAGCGATATTTGATCTGATTCGTTTGGGGCAAATGCCATCAGTCGACGAGGTACTGAAGTTCAAATCGGCTATGCTGTATGAATTTGCGGTAATGGATCATAGTCGCAACTGGACACAGCAATACCACCTTGGTGCAATGCGTAACAATAACACGCGCATGTTCGAGTTAGTGGGAGCCGACAAAGGATTTGATTCAATTGGTGATTATCCTATTGCCACTTCAATGTCAAAATTTCTGAACCGCCTTGAATATGACAAAAAACTGACCCGAACGATTCTATATAATCTGAATCCGGGTGACAACGAAATGATGGCCACAATGATTGGCAATTTTCAGGATGGATCGGAACCCGGGAAAATTCAGTGGGGTTCGGGTTGGTGGTTTCTCGATCAGAAAGATGGGATGATCAGTCAGATGAATGCGCTGTCAAGCCTTGGATTATTGAGCCGTTTTGTGGGGATGCTCACCGATTCAAGAAGTTTTCTCTCTTATTCACGTCATGAGTATTTCAGACGAATCCTTTGCAACCTTATTGGTAATGACGTTGAAAACGGCGAACTTCCTGCTGATATTGAATTCCTGGGACAAATGGTGGAAGACATTTCGTACAATAATGCCGAACGATATTTCCGTTTTGAATTGTAACCTTTCAGTTTGTAAAACGGAGAAATATTCCGATATTGCAATCGATTGCACGAAATCATTTCTTAAATAAGATATTTTTATAAGTAGCATTTCAACGGTTTGATTATGAATAAGAAGATTGTTACATTCGGAGAAATCATGTTGCGTTTGGCGACTCTGGGTTACCTGCGATTCAGCCAGGCAACAGAATACAATGCAACGTTTGGTGGTGGTGAGGCGAATGTCGCCATATCGCTTGCCAATTATGGACTTCAGGTCGATTTTGTGACACGGTTACCCAAGAATGATATTGGTGAAGCGTGCCGGATGGATTTGCGTAAATACGGGGTCGGTGTCGATAACATCATCTGGGGTGGTGAACGTCTGGGTATCTATTATCTCGAGAGCGGAGCTGTAAGCCGTGGATCGAAAGTCGTTTATGACCGTGCACACTCTGCAATATGTGATATTAAGCCAGGAATGATTGACTGGGATCATGTTTTTGAAGGTGTGGGCTGGTTTCACTGGACAGGCATTACACCTGCAATATCACAAGGTGCCGCCGATGTATTGGCCGAAGGGATTAAAAAAGCGAATGAAAAAGGGATCACCGTTTCGTGCGATCTCAATTACCGCAATAAACTTTGGAAATACGGTAAAAGCGCTCTTGAGGTGATGTCTGTATTAGTCGGTGGATGTGATGTCGTTCTTGGAAACGAAGAAGATGCCGAAATGGTATTGGGGATTAAACCTGAAGGAGTGGATGTAACTTCAGGTCATGTTTCAGCGGC
>JANXZJ010000155.1 GCA_025355585.1 Mariniphaga sp.
CAGGGGTACCAAAATGACATCCTGAAAGATAAGGATTCCCAATACAGTTCTGCCGTAGTTGGAAGTGATTTCAGAACGGTCCTGCAAAATTTTCAGTACAATCGCGGTACTGCTGAGCGCCGTAAGAAATCCAATGAAGAGAGCAGCTTTCCAGTTAAGCTGAAAGGCATGAGCCAGCAGGGTTGTAAGAAGTGTGGTGAGTGAAAGCTGAAGAAAGCCACCTAGAAATACCCTGCGCCTTATCTTGAAAAGATGGTTGAGCGAGAACTCCATTCCAATCATGAACAGCAGCAGTACAACACCAATCTCTGCCATCAATTCAATTTCCTGCGGAGCTTTGATGATTCCCATCAGTTTTGGACCAACCAATACTCCTGTCAGCAAATAGCCAATAATGGTAGGAACTTTGATCCTGGTAAACAAAAAGTTCACCAGGGATGAAAGTGCAAAGATGATGACGATGTCTTTTAAGACGGATAGTTCCATACTTGCAGAAGGCTAAAGGAAAAAGTCAAAAGGAAAAAGTCAAAAGGATAAAGGGAAAAGTTAAAAGGATAAAGTTAAAAGGAAAAAGTAAAGAACGCCGCGATCAAGGTTTCTTTTACACAATATTTAAAACTAAACAATGGTGTAACCACCATCTACGGTAATTGCCTGTCCTATTATGAAACTCGATGAATCGCTGCATAACCATAATACTGTGGATGCAATTTCATCAGGATTTCCTAATCTATGAGCCGGAATGGTCCTTTCATTACCGTTTAGTTCATTCATTCTGACAGTCATAGGTAGCATTCCGATAAATGCTTTTGCGGTAGCATTGTCGTAAGTTGTTACCAAAAACGATTTTTCAGCAACTGTAACTTTAATTTTTGGTGTTTCCTGCGCATTCATGCTAAACGTTGAAATGAGATAAACGATGATTGTTAAAATAATAGGTTTCATATCATACTTATTCAATGGTTATGCCGCCAATTTCTCTCCCAATGGGAATATTTGTTTGAAATCACTCTTTTTCGTCTGTGCGAAAACCTGCTCCAAAATGATAAGGGACAATATTGCCAAAGCTGCTATCTTTCTCATAATTATCTGATTATTAATGTGTGGTCGTCTTGTTCGGTTCATGTCAATTATATTTTATTGAGGTTTAATACACCAAGTATTGTTATGGCTATTTATCAGCCATTTTCAACAATACATTTTTTGCTATTTCGGCCTGCTGCTTTCCAATATGTGTTTCAATAATCGAAAAGACCTCGTTCAACTGGCTTTCTGTATGTCCGATATTCATTCCTACTCCCAGGTGAAACTGAAGTTGTGATGTTACACCATCCAGCGCTGAAAGCACTGAAATGGTTGCTAATTCACGCTGTTGATAGGTAAGTATATCGCGACTGAATATATCGGCAAAGAGATGTTCTTTTAAGAACGTATCAATGGCCGGTGCAAAGGCATTTGCTCCGGTTTTGGGACCTTTTTCTTCTTGTCCGGTAAGCGTTTGCAAAGTTTTCTTTCCGGTCTCGTATTTGTCTGCAGAGTTGGTAATGGGCGAAGCCTCTTTGCCCTCCACATCTGTTACACCTTTGGCTTTTCGTTCTTCCACTACATTCATAAACGTATTTATACCGTTAAGGCTTCGTGGAAAACCGCAATACGCGTAGAGTTGTATCAGCACTTCTTTTATTTCGTTGATGGTAAGCCCTGCATCAAGCCCTGAATTTAATTGTGTTTTTAAGTGCTCTAAGTCGCCAACCGCTGTCAAAGCGGCAATGCTTACAATGCTTTTCTGTTGTGAATTCAAAGATTGATTTGCGTTTATGTTATTTTGTGCACTCATTGTATTTATGCTTATAGTTAGAATAAATAATAGAAACCATTTTATAATGATGTTTTTGCTATCCATAGCCTTTGTTGTTTTCTTTAAGCATTTTTTATTATTCAGCTTTAATCAGCTTTAAAAGTTACTGTTGCATTTCCTGAACCCAAAGCAGTTGCCAATCCCGAAGGATTTTCAATATGTCCTATTTTTGTATAACTGTACGATGTCGAAAAAGTTTTGTAGAAAAGCACCAATGTCTTAGACCCGTATAACATTAAATCTCCGTTTTGGATAGTTCCGGGGTTTGATGCGTTGGCAGGCAAGGCATTGGATAAATCGAAATACTTTTCGTTTCTATTCAGCTCTGTCATGTTGATAGTCATTGGCAACTTTGCCTTGAATGCCGTTGCAGTCGCATTGTTGTAGAATTTGGCAGTAAAAATAGTTGTGCCAATTGTTATTTTCATCATCACCGTATCTGTGTTTGAAGTATTTTCAGGATTGTTTGTTTGCTCAATTTCATTATTCTTATTACAGGCAAACAGTTGAACGCAGATTAAAATCATTAAAAAAGCACCTGTTATTTTCATTTTCGATCATTTAAAGTTTAAATATTCCTGATGAATTTTGCAGGAACGCCACCCACAATAGTATTGTCAGCAACATCTTTAGATACAACTGCACCGGCAGCTACAATAGAATTTTCGCCAATAGTTACTCCGGGAAGTATCGTAGCACCTACTCCAATCCATGCACCTTTTTTTATTAAAATAGGATACGATATCGTTGCTCTTCTTTCTGCCGGATTGATCGGATGATTAGTAGTAATCAGATTCACTTTTGGACCAATCAGAACGTTGTCTTCTATTGTAATGCCTCCTCTGTCCATAAAGGTGCAGGCGTGATTGACAAAAACATTTTTGCCAATATTGATATTCTCTCCAAAATCCGTGTAAAATGGTGGGATAAGAAAAAAGGTATCATCTATTTTTTTCCCGATGAGATCGCTGAAAATAGTATTGATTTCCTGTAAATCGACTGTAGCAAGACTATTAAGCTTTGCTGTTGTGCGAATGGCTTTTTGTATAACCTTAAATAATTCAGGATATTCAGGGTCGTCAAGACGAATGGTTTCGCCTGATTTATCTCTTGTGAATATTGTTGTGGTCTCCATATCTTTTTGCATTAATTGCTGGTGCAAAAGTATAGCGGGAAGTGTTGTTTGTGGTAATAACAATCAAACCGATAGTTAATAAATTCAAACCATTTCTAAACGGAAGTTTTTAGGATTTGTGCCAGTATTTTTCTTGAAAAAGTTATTAAAGTAGGATGGGTATTCAAATCCAAGCGCATAAGCTATTTCAGCAATGTTCCAATCTGTGTGGTGCAACAAGGCTTTGGCTTCGCTAATAATTCTTTCAGAAATATGGGTTGTGGTGGGTTTGCCTGTAACCTCTTTAACTGCACGGTTCAGGTAATTAGCATGAACATTCAGGTTTTTTGCATAATCATATGCCGTCTTTAACTGAAGTGGTTTTTCGGTATCCTCTATTGGAAATTGTCTTTCCAATAGTTCAAGAAATACAGAAGTAATTCTTGAAGAGGCATTTCTACGTTGGTCAAAGTCTTGAGAAGGCTGTAGTTTCAGGGCTTCGTGAATAATCAGATTGATGTAGTTACGGATCAGGTCGTCTTTGTAAACATAGTCAGTCTGTTGTTCTTCAATCATCTTTTGAAAAAGGGTACTTAAAAACCCCCGTTGCTGTTCTGTAATTTTGAGAATAGGCGTACCGCCAATACTGAATAACGGAGAATGTTGCAAGCTATCGGAACGGTCTGACTTTAAAAACTCTTCTGAAAATAAGCAGGTGTAACCCACATAGCTTGTTGAGATTGTCTCCCAGGAATAGGGGATGTGAGGATTGCCAAAAAATAAAATAGTTCCTTCTGCTTCAAAACTTTTGTCTGCATAATTAATGATGCTCTTTCCTGTTGTCAGGCAGATTTTATAAAAGTCCTTTCTGCTATAAGTACGTGTTGCATTACCATCGCTTTCTATTTGGAAGACATTAAATCCCTTTAGCTTTAGTTCGTTATTAAACGCTGAAACCGACCGTATATTTTTGTTTTGCATCGTGCAAAGTTATAAAAAACAAACTTTAGCTTGGTGGTGTTTTTTGTTCTCTCTTTTGGTAATGTTGGGTTAATTTCGTTTTGTCAAGTCAATTTGTTAGTTATGCACGGTAATAGACAATGAAATTTACCGGACGCAACCAGTTGTGTCTATTTCGCCGCCGGAACTAACCCGCACAAAACGTAAATGAAATGGGTAAACATCGGTTTAAGAGTTTGTTCATGTATTTCATTTGATTACGGGTTTTGTCAAGTGTTAAAATCAATGCGTAGTAATAAAAAAGGAAACAATATAAATTGATTTGCAATCAATATTGTCAAAAAAAAGGCCTTCCTCTGTGCAAAAGGAAGGCCTGAAAACTATGAAGAAATGATGTGGAGGTAATACAATTTTAACGGTGATCTGTGAGGCTGATTTGGTTGCCGGAAAATCAAGATTTCTTTTCGACAACCAGGTGAACAACCCCATATTTTGGGATATTTATTTTGATATTGCCATTGATGGCCGATGATTTGGCTTTGATCGATTCGTAATTCTCTGGTCCTCCCCCTTCGGTGGTTGTTGTTAAACCATTTACAAATACCTTGCGCGAAAAAAGTCCGTTGTCGGTTCCTCCGGTTAAAGTATACGTGTAGTACCGGTTGCCTGGTTTGAAGTTCTTCAGCGTCAGTTCAACCACGATGTCTGAATTACCTTTGTTTACAAGCACAATTCCTGCTTCACCAGAAGTAAATTGCGAAGCATATACTGAAATGTTAGTTGCAGTAGAAGTTGCCTCAACCATCACATCGCCAAAATATTTCTGAAAATAATAGAGGTAATAAAATGCAGGGCGTGCCGCATATTTTGCAACGCCGGGCTCATCACCCGTCGAAAACAGTCCATGATCATCGCCATTGCTCCAGCCATTTGCCAGATCCCAGCGCGACGCCAGCTCATATTTATTTTTAATCAGTTCACCCAAAATCAGCGAAGCATGCATCCCATTAATAAACGAGACGGCCTGTTTCGATCCCTGGGCAAAGATGTTCCATTCGGTCAGAAAAACGGGCGCTGCAGCTTTACCCTGACTGATCAGTTCAGCCTGTACATAGGTTTTGTAACCGGCCACTTTCGTGGGTGATCCGAGAATAACATCGGGTGCCGAATTGGCCTGGTAAGGTGTGAAGTAAGAATGGACAATGTAGAAATCGGCCTTCCCGCCAACATTTGCGATCAAATCTTTGTTCCAGGTGGGCATTGCGCTGTTATACTCCTGGTCGCAAACCACTCCGATAAATATTTCCTTCCCGATCTGGCGGGCGGCAACCCGCATCGAATCGATAAATACAAGCGCATGTTTCCCATATAAATCACCCGTTATCCGTTTGGGCTGGCCATCTTTATTGAGGGCCTGGTCAATTTCATAACCGGCTTCCCACGAGCCCGAAACTTCGTTTCCGATCTCCCAGAATTTGCTCTTGCCGTTATCGGCGCGCACCCAATCTGCGGCAAGGTGAGCCGCTGTTGCAACCGGGTTTGCACTCGTTCCATAACGTGCATACCCATAATTCACCGTTACAATCCCCGTCGTTCCGGTTTGCTGCATCATCTGGTAATACTGACTAACACCCATCGACCAGTTTTCGAAATCCTGAACTCTTTGCCCGATCCAGGGAGAGATCGTTGACGGAATATCGGTGAGCGGAGGATCGTACGATTTGATCGCGTAGTTTTCGTAAATCCCTTTCCGGTCCCAGAAGTAAACATCCGAAAGACTGCCTCCCGGGATACGCATCACACCCATATTTAACTGATTCATTTTCTGCATCAGCGCTGCATCATTTTGCATCCATCCGGTGAAACAGTTGGCATTGTTTCCATACACATACTTCGAAACCTTCGTGATCCGCTTCGAAAAATTCACATTGATATCGACGGTTTTTGAACTTGCTGTTTGCTGTACATCATCGTAACTTGCAGGTAATGTTATGTTTTTGGAACTCCACGCACCGAAAGCAAGATCGGGAACTTCGTTCGGGGTATCGATGACAACGTCAACAGGTGGCACAACAGGAGGAACCGAGGCATTCTTTTGGCACGAAATGGTTGCAAGTAGCAAAGCAGCTGAGAGCACCAGGTAATATGATTTAACGAATAAAGTCATAATATGATATTAAAAGAAAGGCTGTCCCATTGCTGAGACAGACTTTCCATGTAAATTGACGACGCATCCTTACGGAGCCGGAACAACCGGGGTGCAAATCCTGAAATTGTCGATATAAGTAGCGAATTTACTGTAAACCTGTTTGTTCGTTTTAAACACCAACTGAAAATCATTTATTGTAGCCACTCCTATTCCAAAGGAAGACATTGGTATTGATACGGTCATCCAACCATTGGTGGTGAAACCAGTGGTGCGATAGGCCAATAGTTCCTGGGGCATAAATGTGTAGGTTTTGCCACCGTTAATCGTAATCAGAAGACCTGCCTGATCAGCAGAAACGATTGCATCGCTCCATACCCATGGTATTTTGGCTTTTACTTCGAACTTCAGAACCTTCTTTGAGAAATCGACATTGTTATAGCCGTAATCGAACCAGCAGGTCGAGGTAACCCAATCGTTGTTCCAGCTGCTTGGAGGAAGATCTGTTCCCTCGATATAGCCATAAGCCTTGTTAATTGACTCGGCATCTGTTCTCATTTTCATTCCACCCCAGCAGGATACTGACCCCCAACCTGTGGCAGGTTTGTCGAAATCGAAGAGCCAAAGTCCGGCATCTTTGTATTTGAATGTTGAGACAACAGTTCCGCCTTCGCCCGTAACAGTTATTAATGAACCAGCTACCGCTCCGGCCGGTACAGTTACCGAGATCTCAGTATCCTTGGCCTCCAGAATCGTTGCCGGTAAATTACCGAATTTTACTTCGCTTATAAAATAAAGTGCACTTCCAAGAACCTTGGTGATGCTTCCGGGTTCGGCCATCTCATTGTAAAGACTGTTGATAACAGGCTTTGGCAAAATCACCTTAAAATCAGCCAGGTATTCAAGTCCACCCTTGGTTACCAATTTGACTTTGTTGGTAATCAGAGAAGGAAGCTTGTTAGGAATCGCACAAATGATATTGGTTGAAGTTACGAAGTTGGGATTTAAAGCCGCCTTCAGGTCGTTAAACCAAACTTCCTGCACATCCTCAAGGTTTTGGCCAATCAATGCGATCGTAAGTCCAAAAGCTCCTGCAGTAATTGTAGAATCTTTTTGAACGACCCTGATATTTGTGATTGATGGCATTACACCGCCGGTAGTTTCCTTTTTACAGGAATTAAGACCAACTCCCGCGATAAGAATAAGTAGCACAACTATTCCGGCTACAGCACTTTTAAATATATTTCTGTTTTTCATTTCTTTTACGTTTTAAGTTGGGCCTATTTATCCATTACCGAGAAATCGAACGGAACCGGATCTTTTAAAAGATTGGGGTTGATAGAAATATCGACCTCAGGGAAAGGCAGTTTAAAGGTAGCATCCAGAGGTGTGAACTTTTGACTGTTAAGTGTTATTGTCTGTGTATTATCTCTGTAGTAAGCTCCCAATCCGCTGTAGGAACCTCTTTCCTGTTGTGCAAGTATCGAAATTGCAAGTTGTGGCTCAAAATAGTGAAGACGTACATAGTCATACCAATTATCTCCCTCATACGCTAATTCGAGGCGACGTTCCTTAAAGACATCCATAAATGAAATTGAAGTAACGGGAACCCAATTTTTAATTGACCGGGAACGCACTTTATTGTATGCAAGCAAAGCTTCAGCATTTGAAGTGGTTGAGTTTACATTTGTAAGAAAAGACTCGGCATAAATCAAATAAACATCAGCCAGTCTGAGGATGTGAGTGCTCAGGCTTGTCTTCATAAAGTCAGACGGAATACCGCCGGTTTCGGCCATATGATCTTCCTTGCTTCCTACGATGTGCTTTACAGCAAACGAACCTGAGGGACTTGCAAATACACCATCGCTTGACCAGTCGCAAAGGAATCCGCCTTTATCTCTCCACCAGTTCATATAGCGGTCGCCATACATCATCATCGTAGCTTTCCTGCGGACATCATCATTTTTACGGGCTAAACTATGTGCATCTTCTCCAAAAGCATTCATAAGGTCAATAGAAGGGCCAGACCAGGTTCCCCAGCCATCACCGTGACCTGTAAAGTTTTGTACAGCAAGGTCAGCCTGAAATGCATTTTGCGTGCCCCAGTCGGTGGAAATCACCCAATGCCATGAAAGGAGATTCTCAGGATTTCTGTTACCTTTTGAGATTGAAAAAAGATCGAAATAGTTTTCGGCAAGCTTCAACCCACTTTCATTGACAACTTTACCGGCATAAAGCTGTGCTTTATCAAGATCTGCCTGATTGCGTGTTCCGCTTTTACCAAGACCTGAACGGCTCAGGTAAACTTTTGAAAGCAAGCCATAAGCAGTCCACTTATTAATCCGGCCTGGCAAACCCTGGGCTGGTAATAGTTCAATTGACTTTGTAAGAAGCCTGATCGAATATTCATAAACATCGGCAGCAGGATTTTTCATCACCTTTGTGGAGGTACCATCGGCGATGAGTTTTGAATTGCTGTGAATAATCGGAACATCATGAAACATACGGACAAGATAGAAATATGCCATTGCTTTCCAGACCATTGCTTCCCCAATTACCGCATTTTTAACAGCCGCACTACAGTTTGGGCCGCTTTTTACACTCACATTTTCAATTACACTGTTACAATAGGCAACCGCTGTCCATACAGAATTAGATGCATTCAATACATCAGTAGTAGAACCTGTTACAGAAAAGCTAAAGAATGGATCGGTTCCGCCTTTATTGGCGTTTCCGGACATCGCATCACCAACAGCCAGAAATGCACGCTGATAGTCAAACCATACTCCACCATAAAGCGGATTAGCTACCTGGTACAATTGATCATCGGTAGTATAAAAGCTATCTGTCGTATAAGCATCTTCTGGCGGGCGGTTTAAAAATTCCTTACTGCATGAAAAGCCGAAGAATAATAGAACAATTAGTACAATTATCTTTCTGAATTTATAAAAATTTCTCATATTGTTAAGTTATTTCGATTAAAAAGTAATGTTCATACCAAAAGAAATGATTCTTGGCGAAGGATAACGTCCATTATCAAGACCAGTTACATAAGGATCGAGTGTGTCTTGTCCTATTTCCGGATCAAATCCTGTGTATTTGGTAAAAGTGTAAAGATTCTGAATATTTGTATAGACCTTTATCGCTTGTATTCCGTACCTTGATGTAAACGTAGCCGGGATGTTATAACCTAAAGTTACATTCTTAATTCGAAGAAATGAACCATCCTCAATGTACCTGTCAGATATTCTTGTATTCTGATTCGGATCAGCCCAATGAGCACGCGGGATATTTGTACCGGGATTTTTAACCCTGACATTATTAATATCTTCGAACCAGTTATTATATCCGTTTGAAGGATAAGTAACGGCAGGATCAATCACTTCCAGTTTTGCTCTTCCCGTAACACTTTGCAATTGATTGTCCCATTGACTTTTCATATCGCTAATATTCCGCCCGAAGTAATTAAACAACTTGTTACCGTACTGACCCATGATAAAGACGGTTAACTCAATGCCTTTATAGGTAAATGTGTTCGTCATACCATATGAAAATTTGGGCTGCGACGAACCTAAATTTGTTCTGTCTTTTTCATCGATTTTGCCATCCGGTACACCATCAGGTCCACTGATATCCTGAAATTTAATATCGCCCGGATAAACTGTGTTATCGCGGTTAAAGACCGGGTTACCGTTTGCATCCACCTTGTATGCAGCTGGTTTCGGACTATCAAGGATATCCTGTTTGTCTTTATAAATACCAGCCACTTTGTAACCGTAGAAATTTCCCAACGGCTGACCTGCTTCGGTAACACTTACCAAATCGAACCACTGCGCATAGCCATAAAGTTTGGCATCCGATGTTCCGATGTTGACCAGCTTATTGCGGTTGAAAGTGAGTGAAACATCGGTATTCCATCTAAACTTGTTGGTAAAGTTCTGTGTGGAAAGCGTTATTTCAAGACCTTTGTTCTGAATTTCACCAAAGTTACCCCATGGAGCTTTCATATTGAATGCCGGATTACCACTGGTTCCCATGTAGGAAGGAAGCTGCATTGGCATCAACATATCTTTTGAGCTCTTAAGATACGCATCAACGGTTAAATCAATTCTGCTTTTAAAGAAGGATAGATCCAAACCAAGATTGGTTTGTTCGGAAGTTTCCCACATAAGATTAGGATTGGCAAAATTTGAAACACGAAATCCCGCTCCAAGATTTGTAGGAAGTTTTGCCAAAGCAGATCCCCAACGATACCCTCCTATATTTTGGTTTCCGGTTTGTCCCCAGCCCAATCGCAGTTTTGCATTGGTAACAACATTTTTGAGCGAAGACATAAATGCCTCATCTGAAAATCTCCACGAGCCCGCTGCCGATGGAAAATAAGCCCAGCGATTGTTAGGACCGAAATTTGAAGAACCATCACCACGATAGGTAAAAGTGAGGAAATACTTCTCCTTAAAGTTATAGTTTAAACGGGTATAGTACGAATTCATCGCTCCCGATCCTCTTCCCGATCCGACAGACATTGATTTAATATCGCCAAGACCTGGTTCGTGAATATCATTGGTAGGCAATGACTTCGATTCACCACTGAGGTTTTCATACGTCCATTCAGAAGCTTCCTGGCCCAACATGGCAGTCACATTGTTATTTTCGAGGAACTTAAAATTATAGGTAAGATAGTTCTTAAATTGCCAGAACATATTCTGATTGTATCGTTTGCTGGCAGAATTCTGATCGTTGGCTTGTGTTCCGTATTTGAAAGTTGGGGAAAAATGATAACCATTGGTATACCCAAGATCGCCTCCTATTTCAGTTCTGAAAGTCAGGCCTTTCATAATATTTAACTGGCCGTAAATATTTCCCATTAACCGGGTACGGACCATTCTGTTTTCTTCATCAAGCGCTTTGGCAATCGGATTAACACGGCTTGTAGCACCCTCACCAACAGCTGTGGCATAAGTCCCGTCGAAATTACGTACAGGAACATCAGGCGTCTGCTTGGCAGCAGTTTGAATAATACCACCTGTCTGATCAAATAAACCAACATAATCTTCAGTATTGGAAATCATAAGACTAGTACCAACTTTTAACCATTTCTTCATTTCGGTATCAATATTCGACCTGAATGAATAACGTTTAAATTCTGAACCTATTACCGTTCCATCCTGCTGATAATATCCGCCGCTAAGGGCATACTGAGTTGAAGCTGTTCCACCTGTTGCTGTAATATTATGACTTTGCATCGCTGCAGTTCTAAAAATTTCATTCTGCCAGTTGGTTCCAACACCAAGCAATGAGGGATCTGAAAAATCAACACGCGGAACTTTTCCGTTCGTTTCGGCAGCCAGATCATTCTGATATTGTGCAAACTCACGAAGGTTCATCACTTTCAGCCGGTTAACTTGCGTCTGAACACCATACATCCCTTCGTAAGTGAACTTTGATTCATTGGCTTTACCCCTTTTTGTCGTAATCAAAACAACTCCGTTCGCACCACGTGATCCGTAAATAGCGGTCGACGAAGCATCTTTCAAAATTTCCATTGATACAATATCTGAAGGATTAATGCTTGAAAGCGCAGAAAATGAAGTCTTTCCACCACCACCCGCAGCACCAAGACCCACATCATAAACAGATCCGAGTGAAGATGAAATAGGAACACCATCGATTACATATAACGGTTCAGCATCAGAGTTTAATGTTGACGTACCCCTGATTCTGATTGATGAAGAAGAACCTGGCTGACCCGAAGTCTGCACCGCCGTTACCCCGGCAGCGCGACCCTGTAAAGCCTGATCAAGTCCGGAGTTGATCGATCCTTTTACTTTAGCTTCGCTCACCGAAACAGAAGATCCCGACAAATCACTCTTTTTCATTGTACCATACCCGATAACAACTACTTCTTCGAGTCCCATGACAAGCATCTTCAACTGTACATTAAGAATAGTTTGTTTACCGACGAAAATATCCTGCGGAGTAAAGCCTATAAATGAAAATGTTAGTGTACTTTTTTCATTCGGAACAGTAATCGTAAAACGACCATCTATGTCAGTAACTGTACCGATTGTATTGTTACCCTTTACCAGTACATTTACCCCTGGCAACGTTTCAGAAGTGTTTGAATCTGTCACCCTTCCGGTGATTTTTTTCTGTGCCCATGCTCCCATAGACAAGAAGATCAATAAATAAAGAAGAATTTGTTTACTTTTCATGGATTTTAGTTAAATTGTTAATACTTTGTCCTTGGAAATCTGATGTTTTGTTAGTCATTTTGGTAAAATTTAATTCATAAATTATTAATTAAAATTAGTATTAGCGCGATAATAATAAGGTAGATGACTCCTTCAATTATCAAATAGGTTTGTTTTTGATTCTTCATGGAACAGCGATAAAATTAAAGGCAGTTAGTTAATACCCGTTAAAATATGTTTTCAAAAGTAGTTTTGAAAACGGCGTTTCATGTATATGGTTTGTGTTTAAATGTAGCTTGTTTGTGACCGGTTGGGGTATCATTTGTTTCAGAAAAGGGGGTCAAATGTAAATATGAGTGCTTCTGAAGATTGTAATCTCTCGCTAATTGATATCTTTAACATTGAATTACGCACAGAGAAAAAATCAAGCATCACCAAACTAAAACAACTGTTTAATAGATTGAAAATGTGAAAAATCCAGAATCACTATTTGTTTATAATATTCTGAAAGACTTTGTGCCAAATTGTTTTCGCTGGTGCGGGATGAAAATTGTATGTGCCGTGTTTATAGGATTTCTCTTTATGAGTTACCAACTGTCCGGTCAGGAAAACAGGTACGTTTTTTCGCATTTGAATGTCAATAACGGATTGTCTCAAAACCTTATCAATTGTATTTACCGCGACTCGAAAGGATTTGTCTGGTTTGGAACAAATGCCGGGCTTAACCGTTTTGACGGTTCAAATTTTGAGATTTTTTCGAATAATAATCCTGTAAACGGTTCGATTGCAGACAATAACATTAATGCGATCACGGAAGATAAAAGTGGTAACCTTTGGATAGGAACAGGACGCGGAGTTAGTATCCTGAACGGTAATACTTATGAATTTACAGATTTCAATTACGCTTCTACCCTACCGAATCAATGTGGTGACATCTACTACATCAACTCAATGTCATCAGATAAACAGGGGAATATATGGATCGGGACAAATAATGGTTTTTATTTTAATGATATTGCTGGTGGTTCCATACACCATATTTTAATCGACAGCCTGAACTGTAACGCACCTCTGAATGGAATCACCTCCATTGTCCAGGATAATAACGGTAAAATGTGGATGAGTTCGAAAAATGGATTTATTATAAGGTACGATCCGGTAACAAAAAGCAAGGAAAAATTCAAAATTCCGGATAAATCCGGGGAACTTACCAGTAGTGTCACCAGGTTATACATTGATCGCGACAATGATCTTTGGGTAGGAAACTTATTTGGTTTATATCTCTTCCATACAGATAAAAAACAATGGGACAACCATTTTAAAGATAAATCGGTTCAATCGGACGAGTTAAAAAGAATCGGATCAATCTCTCAGAATATAGACGGGTTGATCTGGGTGGCAGCAGATGGAGGCGGGGCTTATATTTTCGATAAGAAACAATGGAACATTACTAATTTAAAATACCAACCATTTGATGACCAAAAACTATCCTCCAACGGACTTTCATATGTCCATTGCGACAGGGATGGAATTGTTTGGCTGGGAACAACTAAAAAAGGGGTCAATTTTTACAAGAAGAACATCAATAAATTCCGCATATACAAGAACTTAGCCGGCGACATCAACAGCCTCAGCAACAACGATGCAAATGCCATTGTTGAAGATCATAAAGGGAATATATGGATTGGCACCGATGGAGGCGGCCTCAATTACCTGGACCGGAAAACCCGGAAAATCACAAGAATTGAATCCAACAGTTCATCGGGCAATGCGCTAAGCAGCAATATTATCGTTTCACTTTTTAAGGATCATGCCGATAAGATATGGATCGGAACTTATTTTGGTGGGTTGAACAGGTATGATCCAACTACTGGAAAATTTACTGTTTACAAACATATATCCGATGACTCCACATCAATTTCCGATGACCGAATCTATGCAATAAGTGAAGACAATATAAACAACCTGTGGGTTGGAACATTAGGCACAGGATTAAACCGGCTTGACCCCGGAACAAATAAATTCATCCGGCTCGATAAACGCAATACATCCCTTTGCGACAACTTTATAACCTCCATCTATCGCGATAAAAATAACCATTTATGGATATCGACCACTAACGGATTATCATACTATAACAATGCCTCCCAAACCTTTAAATGCTTTAAAAACGACCAGAACAATAAAAATTCGCTCAGCGACGACAATGTGATCAACTGTTTAGAGGATAGCCGGGGATTTTTCTGGGTTTGTACTAAAAATGGATTGAACCTTCTCGATCGGAGCAATAGTTCGTTCAGGCATTTTACAATCGAAGACGGATTGCCATCCAATAGTGTACATGGAATTGTAGAAGATGAATACCATAATTTGTGGATAAGTTCCAAGAACGGTATATCGAAACTTGCGCTTAAAAATGTGCAAAGCATTAACAATTTTGAGTTTGCATTTAGCAACTATAATATTACCGACGGACTTCAGGGTAAGGAGTTTAATCAGTCATCAGCGTTTAGAACCTCCGACGGAGAGATCTTCTTTGGAGGTCCGGATGGACTGAATGCATTCTATCCCGATGAAATCAAAGAAGATACTTCGGTAGCCAAAATGATCTTCAGAGATTTTCGCATTTTCAATAAAAGCATCCCTTATGGACAGAAATACAATAACCGTATTCTACTCGATAAACCGATCTTTAATACCGATAAAATCGAATTAAAGTACCACGAAAATTCTTTCACAATTGAATTTATCGCACTCAATTATTTCTTTCCGGAGCGGAATGTTTACGCCTACAAATTAGAAGGATTCGATAATCAATGGATTACATCCGATGGAAATAAAAATTCGGCCACCTACACAAATCTCACCAATGGAACCTATGATTTCAGGGTGAAAGAGGCGAATGGTAAATTTGAAGGGAAGGAAATCGCTCTTAAAATCATTGTGCTCCCCCCCTTCTGGAAAAGCTGGATTGCTTACATCATTTATGCCATTCTTATCTTTTCTACATTAATTTTCCTTCGGCACCTGATATTGGTCAGGGAAAGGATTAATAACCGGATTGAGCATGAAAGACTTGAAGCCCATCATATTCACGAAATAGATTCATTGAAGATTAAATTTTTCACGAATATTTCACATGAATTCCGGACGCCGTTAACGTTGATTTTGGCTCCTGCCGAGAAGCTGTTAATTGACATGAAAGATAAACCGGAGGTGAAGTACCTGAAGCTTATCGAGCAAAACGCCAAAAGATTATTGCAAATGGTAAATCAATTGCTTGATTTCAGAAAAATGGAGATTCAGGGTTTCAATTACAACCCGTCATTCGGCGATATCGTGGCATTTATTAGTGAGACTGTATCTTCTTTCAGTAACCTGAGCGAACAAAAGCATATCGAGTTGGCTTTCAGATCCAGATTAAAGGAACTGAATACTTATTTCGACAAGGACAAGCTGGAGAAAATAATGTTTAACCTGCTTTCGAATGCCTTCAAATTTACACCTGGATACGGACAGGTTTCAGTTGCACTGGCAGTTGAAACCACTAATAAACAACTTAATAATGAAACAAGTACAAATCTTGTCATTAAAATTGAAGATACAGGAATTGGGATTCCCGAAGACAAAATTGAGAAAATATTCACCCGGTTTTTCCAGGTCGATTCCACGGGACAAGTTGAAAAAGGGACAGGAATTGGTCTTTCGCTGGTAGCTGAATTCGTAAAACTACATGATGGAGAGATCTCTGCAACTAGTGAAATCGGGAAAGGAAGTTGTTTTACGCTCCATCTTCCGGTAAATAATTCGGGATTGCTGGCCGACCCGATTGATGAACCTGCTGAAGAGATCAATCATTTTCCGGTCGTCATGGCCGATAAAAGTGAAAAAAATTTAGATTCCGAAAGACCCGTGTTACTGATAGCCGAAGACAATGATGATCTCCGTTTTTACCTGAAGGATAACTTGTTGGAACATTACCAGATTCACGAGACTTCAAATGGTGAAGAGGCGTTAAAGAAAATCCAGAAGATTGTTCCCGATTTGATTATCAGCGACATTATGATGCCTGGGATGGATGGAATCGAATTATGCCGACGCGTTAAATCCGACAGAACCATTTGCCATATTCCACTGATCCTTTTAACTGCCAGATCTTCGGAACAGCAACAACTGGAAGGAATCGGGAAAGGGGCCGATGATTATATTACAAAACCCTTTAATTTCCAGATACTGGAAGCAAAAATTGCCAATATCATTAATTTAAGGAAGAACTTGCGTCTGCTTTTCAAAAATAAGCTTCAGATCGAACCTCATGAAATTACGGTTACCTCGCTCGACGAACAGTTTATGCGAAAAGCACTTGAACTGGTTGAAAAAAATATTGCGATTACCGATTACTCTGTTGAAACAATGAGCCGCGATCTGGGAATGAGCAGAACCCTGCTTTACAAGAAAATACTTGCCTTAACCGGAAAACCGCCATTGGAATTCATCCGTTCACTCAGGTTAAAAAGAGCAGCACTTCTGTTGTCTAAAAGCCAGATGAATGTGTCGGAAATTGCTTTTCAGGTCGGATTTAATGATCCGAAATACTTCAGCAAACATTTTAAAAACGAGTTTGGGGTACTCCCATCAAAATACATCGGAAAGTAAAACATACACTTAAAGAAAAGTAATGAAGACTTTAACGCTCACAACAATCACGCTTCTCCTTTTTTGCTTCTGTTCAATGGCACAACAGCCTCGTCCCGTAGAATTGCATGGTTTTCTTCGGATTGAAGGAAATCAGATGGTTAATAAAGATGGTATTCCGCCGCAACTGCGTGGAATCTCATTGTCATGGAGTCTTTGGGCGGGAAAAAAATACTACAATCCTCAAGTGATCGACTGGCTGACCAAAGATTTTAAGATCACGCTGCTGCGCGCTTCAATGGGGGTTCAACCCGAAGGCGGCTATTTGCAAAATCGCGACGAACAAATGAAACTCATGACAACAGTAATCGATAGAGCCATCAGCAATGGAATTTATGTTTTGATTGACTGGCACGATCACAATGCAGATCAACATTTAGAGGAATCAAAAGCTTTCTTCGCCTTAATGGCTAAAAAGTACTCAGGTATTCCCAATGTCATTTATGAAATTTTTAACGAACCGGCTCAGCAAAACTGGGATGTAATTAAAGCATATTCAATTGAAGTTATTAAAACTATTCGTCAGTATGATTCAAAGAACGTGATTGTTGTGGGAAGTCCAAGGTGGGATCAGGATGTGGATATTGCGGCAGCAGATCCGATAAAAGGCTTTAATAACCTGGTTTATTCTTTTCATTTCTACGCCTCCGACCCAAATCATCAGGAGAAACTTCGTGCAAAAGCTGAATTAGCGATGAACCGAGGAATTGCCCTTTTTGTAACCGAATGGGGGGTCGGAGAATCGAATGGAAATGGGGAGTTTAATCGTGAAAAAACAGCTGTCTGGATGAACTGGATGGAGAAAAACAAGCTAAGCTGGGCGAATTGGAACGTTACCGATAAAAAAGAGACCACTGCATTACTGATGCCTGGAGCATCCAAATCAGGAGGCTGGAAGGATGAAAACCTGACAGAAGCGGGTAAATATATAAAAGAAGAACTTCGTTTGTTGAATAAATAAAATAATGAAGATGAGATCGATTCTATTTATTGTATTTCTATGTTTTCAGATTGGAATTCTGAATGCAGAAACCAAGGACAAAAAAATAGGTGATAAAAACCTGGTTCAATTGAATCAGCTGAAATCAGAAGTTAATAAAAACCTTACGGAGAATATTTTACCTTACTGGATGAAGAATATGGTTGATCCGGTAAATGGCGGGTTTTATGGAAGAATTGATAACCTGGAAAAGAAATATCCCGATGAAGACAAAGGTGGAATACTGAATGCCAGGATTTTGTGGACCTTTTCTGCTGCATACCGGGTGACAAAAGACACTTCCTATCTGACAATTGCCAAGCGCGCCAAAGATTACATACTTGCCCGTTTCATTGATCAGCTGTATGGTGGAACTTACCGGAGTGTTACATCAAAAGGAGAACCATCTGACCTCCGGAAGCAGACTTATTCGCAGTCATTTTTTATTTATGCTTTGTCGGAATATTTCCGTGCCACAGCAGATAAAATGGCTTTAGACGCTGCGAAGGAGATTTACAACTCGCTGGAAAAGCATGTTGTCGATCCTAAATCTGATGGTTATTTCGAGGTTTTCGACAGAAAATGGACAAGAACAAATGAACGTCTGATTGGAGAGAAAAGTACCAAAGATGTGAAAACCATGAACACGCATCTTCATTTGATGGAGGCCTATGCAAATCTTTACAGGGTTTGGCCCGATCCTAAAGTGGGTACACGGCTCAGGAATCTGATTCTGATATTCACCGATAAAATTATTGATCCACAGACATTTCATCTAAGGGTTTTTCTTGATGGCAACTGGAAGAGCACGTCCACCACAGACTCATACGGTCATGACATCGAAGCATCGTGGCTACTGGTTGAAGCGGCACAAATACTGGGTGACGATGCTCTTTTAAAAAGATGTGAAAAAATTAGTCTGAAAATTGCGGATGCTGCAAGTGAAGGTTTACAGGCAGATGGCAGCCTGATCAGCGAAAAAGATTATTTAAGCGGCGAAGTCAACAATTCGCGTGACTGGTGGCCACAGGCTGAAGCAATTGTAGGATTGATCAACGCTTTTGAGCTAAGTGGCGAGGAAAAATACCTGACCAGCGCCATCAAATGCTGGGACTATACCAATAAATACCTGGTTGACCACAAAGCCGGAGAATGGTTCAACGCCGTTTCTGCCACCAGTGCCATTAGCAAAGGTGACAAAGCCGGATTCTGGAAATGTCCGTATCACAATGGACGCATGTGTATGGAGATTTTGGACAGGGTTTCCAGGATTGGAAAATCCAATCGTCCCAAATAAGCGAAGAACATTAAATTAATATTAATCAACCGGTTCTTGATTAAAACAAATAGGTTCTCTGACCATTTTGACTACCTTTGCACGCTGAAAAAATAAAGAAACCTTAAAAAGATTCATGAAGCGTATTATCGAATACAGAAGATTACTGGACATCACACCCGATACAGATTTAAGCGGATTAAAAAGTACCTACAGAAATTTAATAAAGGAATGGCATCCTGACAAATTTGTCGGTGACGATGAACGTAAAGCCGAAGCGGAAAATAAAAGCAAAAGCATTATTGAAGCTTACCACTTTTTAGTAAGTATTGCGCCCGAAACAAAAGCCTTTAATTTAGAGGGATATACGATAACTACCAATACTTCACCCATCGACGATTATTCGTATAAAGGTCAAACATTAAAAATCACTTTTCAGGATGGCAGTGTTTATGAATACTTTGGAATTCCCAAAAATATATACAATAAATTTATGAATTCGTCGACCATATTAAGGTTTGCCCGAAGACATATTTTCTATTCTTACACATACAGAAACGTTACCAAACAAACTGCATAATAGCTATCTGGTAATACCAAGTGACGACGAAGTCGATATCTGATCAATCGTACTTTTCTCAAGTTCCAGTGCCCCTACCTTTAGTTTTGAAATTTCGCTAAGATAGAGTCCCGCGATCATGAACAACAGGCAACCAAAGGTGATCAGGACATAATAGCCTGACTCAAGTGGTTGAAATGCTTTAACGGTCAAGCCACCTGATTTCTGAAGCAATTCCGATGGATTGACTATTGACGCGATACTGTCGCCAAATTCCCTTTTTATACGATTGGCCAAATCATCTGGCGAAGAAAAGACAAGTTTCTGTTCAAATTCGCTTTTAAGCACCGCGATAACTGAAGGGTCCAATGCTTTCTTAATAAAAGTCATTTCCAATTTATTTTTGTCAATTGTATAACCTGAAAATCCAAGAACAGGTTTTCCAAAGGTAAATAGCAATTGAGCGAGAATGAAAACAACCAATGAAAATACCAGAATAAGCATTGGTCCTACCTTATGAAGCATTCCTTGTGGTGGATTTATTCTTTCGTTGATCTTGGCTATCGCCCGCTGAGCTTTGTAATAATTTGGTGTCCACTTCTCCACTTTTCGAAAATACTCAATGGCCATCTTAAGCCTCTTGGCATCCTGCTTCTTTTGAATCTCGCATAGCATAACCTCGTTGTATCCTTTTGAATAGTAAACAGATGATCGCTCAAACTTATTAAGGATTTTGGAAGCATTTTCAGGCTGTTGCATCAATCGAATTGTTTCGCAATAATAATTGTCGGCAGTTGAAAACATCAATTCTGCATTTCCAAAATCCTTACGGGTATTGGCATCTTCGCCCATTGTAATATAGGTCTGTCCAATTCCGATAAGCGAATCCATGTGAGAAGGTGTAATGTCAAGTATTTCACGATATTCTTTCTCAGAAGCATCAATTAAACCAGCTTTCAAATAGGCTTCAGCCAGGTTACTTCGTATTTCCAGATTGTCGGGTTCGAGTTTGGTTGCATCTTTGAAACTGATAATTGCCTTTTTATAATTTTCATTCTGCATGTGAACTGCCCCGATGCTGGCAAGTCCTTTAATATTTAGGTTATTGACGACTAGGGCTTTGGCCAAATAATCCTCTGCATCCTTGTAATTTTCCATTTCTTTGTACAAGCTCCCAAGTTCTGCAAGGACATCCCCACTTTTGTCATTCCCGAATCGAGCTTTTAATACGCCTTCTGCCCGGCGGAAATGTTTCATTGCTGAAAAATACGCCTCTGACTTGACTCTATTTTCTGTGTCATTTCCCGATTTCTCAGACAATTCATTCCTTTTAGCAAGACATAGCCGACCAAAATAGAGCAGGATACCGGTATGGTCAGGATTAATTGTCAGACCAGTATTGTAAATATCCTCCGCCTTTTCCAGGTCCTGCAGTGTCGAAAACTGGTATATGCTTCCGTAATATTGAAAATAATCGGGATTTCCTTTCTTCTTTTCTTCTTCAGCTTTTTTCTCATATAAATCACATGCTTCCTTCCATTTTTTCCTGGCATTCCTGTAACGTCCTAGTTTTTCATTCAATGCTGCAATATTATGAATTGGGAAAGGATCATTTTCATCAAATTGGAAAGACATTTCATACTTCTCGAAGGCTTCATCATATCGCCAAATATTTTCAAGCGCATATGCCCATCCGAAATAGGCATCCTTATTCTTATCAATTTTCTGTGTCGCCAGTTTAAAAGTTTCTATCGCCTTATCCGGTTTCTTGGTGGTTATGAATGCCCAGCCTAAACTTAGATATGCAGCAGCATATTTGTCATCGAATTCAATAACTTTTTGATAAGATTCAATGGCCTCATCGTACCGGAGAAGTTTTTCAAGGCCAAGTCCCAGGTTAAAGTACGCAAATTTGGATTTCGGATCTTTATGAATTGCTTTGGTGTATTGTTCAATGCATTCTGCATACCTCCCCAAATCAAAAAGTAAGTTACCGTAATCAATAAATGCATCCGCTGAATCCAGGTTTTTCCCGATTAACGACAGGTACTCAAGCAATGCTTCATCCTGCTTTTGAAGTTTTTTTATCACATCCCTCCAACTCGAATAAGCAACAAGGTACTGTGGATCAATCTCTATCGATTTCTTATAATACTCAATCGCATCATCGTATTTTTTAAGTCGGTCAAGGCTAAGTCCCCAGTTGTAATAACCATATTTGAATTGAATATCTTTCTCAATTGACTTTTTATACTGCTCAATAGCTTCAGGATATCTTTCCAAATTAAATAACAAGTTGCCAAGGTCGTTATATGCTTCGCTGGTATCCAGATTAGTTACGATTGCTGTTTCGTATTCAGCGATGGCCGGGCCAGGCTCTGGCAGATTAATAATTGCTTCACGCCAGTTTGTATAAGCAGTCAGGTATTTCGGATCCAATTCGACAGCCTTCCTATAATTTTTAATCGCTTCTTCATACCGGAGCAATCTGCCAAGGGTGAAGCCCAAACCATTATAAGCTTCTTTGTAGTTTGCATCCAGGTCTATGGCCTTCCTGAACCATTTCGCAGCCTCTTCATGTTTATTAAGCCTTTCAAGACTAAGACCTGTGTTGTGAATGGCGTAAACGTATTTGTCATCCTTTTCCAACGCGGTTTTATATTGTTCTATCGCTTCAGCATATCTTTCAAAGCTAAACAACAGGTTTCCTAAGTCGTTGTATGCGTTGCTTGTGTCAAGGTTTTTTTTGATTACACTCTGATAATCTTTGAGTGCTTCGTCGGGATTTGGAAGGTTCTTTATCGCTTCGCGCCATTTTTCGTATGCCTCGGAATTATACTTATCAAGCGCAATGGAAGCTTTACATTCCGTACTTATTTTTTCATAATCATCCATGGTTACCTCCTGTCTTCTTAGTAAACAATCATTTTCAATCACTCAAAAGAATAATGTCGTATCCAAAATATTCTAATTCATTAATGGTCGTTAAAATTATTGTATTTCTTTCGTCTGCTGACAAAGTAATACTTCAATCAACTGTTTTATTATAAGTTAGGATCCATATGTAAAAAGAAAATGAAAGACTGTTATCCAATTGTGGTATCTTTAACTTTGAAGTGATAAAAACCTTAGCAAATCATTCAATTGCATTTTCCGATTGAAATAGGTAAAAGCTCTAGCTATTTAGGATACCTTACGTAAAATGCAGGTGTTAAGTTTCTGACCGTATGGATTATTCCAGAAGTTTTTGGCAATAAGTTTCCGGTTATCGCCTTGAAATTTTCGATTGTCCGGCTAAACATGATAATTGATTGATCCAAACGCCTGATGAAACAATGTAAAAGTTGTTGGAAAGCCTATAAAGAGCCGAGTAATGCGTATGTTTTAGACAGGTAAAATACGGATACTAAATAGTATACATTGATTTTTAATCAAGTTGACGGATCTTGTCAATTACCAGCTGAGGGTCGAGGTTATTTTCGCCGCTGATGATGATCTTCGCTTTTTCATAAAACGGGGCGCGTTTTAACAAGGCGTCATTTATAAACGATATTAGTTCTTCACGCGATTTTCCAAAAATGAGCGGTCTTTCAGTTTTTGATTTAAGAAGCCGGGCGGCAAGAACGTCTGTATCTGGGGCAATATAAACCGTTACACCGTTGTTGTTCATCACCTCCATATTATCGAAAAAGCAGGGAGCTCCTCCGCCGGTACCAACAACAACATTTTCAAACTGAGAAACTTCAAGCAGCGAGGTCCGTTCTTTTTCGCGGAATCGCTCCTCGCCTTCTTCTGCAAAAATGACCGGAACTGATTTAAAATAACGCTCCTCGATGTATTTGTCAAGATCGACAAAGCTAATTCCCAATTTTTCAGCCACTTTACGTCCGATTGTGGATTTACCGCATCCCATGTATCCAACCAGGTAAATTCTCATCAGTCAAAGTTTATTTCCATCTGACTCGGATCATTATCGCCGGCAGGACGATTGATCTCGAAAGGAACATCATCCTCTACAACCATGGGAAGTATCTCTTCAGGTTTGATGTCCTCATCCTTAATAATAGGTTCAAGTTCGTGAATATCCTTCACTTCATAGCTTGATAACCGCTTTCCTTTTGCCTTATATGACTTCACTCCTATAAATTCAGCCACTTCGATGATTTCGTTCTCACGGTTATTTTTCTCGCCTCCAAACTCGATTTCGAGTCGTGGATAGGTCACCCATGTCACACTAATCAGTTTACTATCGGGATGATCACCAATAAACCTACATGGTTTGCCGCCATTTGTTTCGATTTGAAACCGTTTTACATAGTAGAAGTTTTGCTCCGCATCAAAGTAGACAACGGAAGCGACTTTTTCGGGACGGAATTTTTCAATCGAAAGCAGGTTCTTTTCGAAATGATTCTCAAGATCATAGGAGTAAACCTGGTATCCGCCATCCTTATCAAGCACCAATATTTTTTCATCCCCCGTAAATTCGCCAAGGTATTTGCCACGACCATCTGCATTCAAACGGAGAACATCTTCGTCGAACCAGATTTTCCGTCCGCCAAGGGTAGACAATCCTTTTTCCTTCAAGGTGACTTTATGCACTTCGTTTTTGGTCACCAGGTTACCCATCGAAAGTCTTCCCTTGATAGCCAATGCAGCCATATCGATTTCGTCAACGAGCTTTTTAAGCTTAGGTTTGGGCTTAAAGGTGATCCGCAGAACTTCTGCCTCGCCGTTTGGATTGGCGCTGAAATAGAGAATCCGCGAACCTTCAGTTCCCATCGTCATATTGTACTCCTTGTCGCGTGTGACACCCGTGACACTGAAACGCTTCATATAAGTAGCGCCAGCTTTACCATCACGGTAAACAAGGTTGTAAATCGTGCGGTTGTCGTTTTTCTCAAAAATAGCAACGTGAAGGACATTCTTACCTATAAAAGCTTTATCTGTCACTTTCATCACAAAATAAACGCCATCGCGTCTAAAGACAATCACATCATCAATATCAGAGCAATCGCACAAATACTCGGCTTTCTTCAAACCCGTACCGATAAATCCCTCTTCGCGGTCGATGTACAATTTTTCGTTGGCAACGATGACCTTTGCCGCTTCAATATTTTCAAAACTTCTGATTTCGGTCTTTCGCTCACGGCCTTTGGAATACTTCGCCTTAAGGTGTTCGTACCAGGCAATGGTATAAGGAATTAAATTCTGAAGGTTTGCCAATACTTCAGCCATACTATCTTCAATTCCCTTGATCAATTCATCTGCCTTTTCAGTATTGAATTTTAGGATACGTCCCATCCTGATTTCCATCAGTTTTAGGATATCTTCGCGTGTGATCGCGCGCCTGAACTTTGGTTTCCACGGTTCAAGCCGTTTATCAATATGATCGACAGCCTGATCCATGTTATTTGAATCTTCAAAAGCTTTGTCCTTGTAGATCCGTTCATCGATAAATATCTGCTCCAGCGACGCAAAATGCCATTGCTCTTCCAGTTCACCCATACGAATCTCCAGCTCAAGTTTCAGCAGTTCAACCGTTTTATCAACCGATTTTTTAAGAATTTCGGTGACATTGATGAACTTCGGTTTATCGTCTTCGACGATGCAGGCATTTGGAGATACCGATACTTCGCAATCGGTGAAGGCATAAAGCGCGTCAATGGTCTTATCGGAACTGATACCAGGCATCAGATGAATCAATATCTCGACATTCGCCGAGGTGTTATCATCAATCCTTTTTACCTTTATTTTACCTTTTTCGTTTGCTTTTACGATCGATTCAATCAGTGAGGAAGTCGTTCTTCCAAAAGGTATTTCTGTGATAACAAGTGTTTTGCTATCCTGTTTTTCGATTTTCGCCCTTATCTTAACAGCACCGCCACGCAAACCATCGTTGTATTTCAAAACATCGATAAAACCTCCTGTCAGGAAGTCGGGAAACAGCTCAAACCCTTCATTATTAAGGTAAGCAATGCAGGCATCGATCAATTCAATAAAATTGTGAGGAAGAATTTTCGAAGCTAGTCCAACTGCAATACCTTCAACTCCTTGCGCCAGCAAAAGCGGGAATTTAACTGGCAATGTAACAGGCTCCCTGTTCCGGCTATCGTACGAAAGCTGCCATTTGGTCGTTTTAGGATTGAAAACAACCTCCAACGCAAACTTCGAAAGTCGCGCCTCAATATAACGGGGTGCTGCGGCTCCGTCACCGGTGAGAATATTACCCCAGTTTCCCTGCGCATCAATCAACAAATCCTTCTGTCCGAGCTGAACCAGTGCATCTCCAATCGAGGCATCACCATGCGGATGATACATCATGGTCTGCCCGATGATATTGGCAACTTTGTTATAACGTCCGTCATCCATCTGCCGCATTGCATGCAGAATACGACGTTGAACAGGTTTTAATCCATCGTTGACATACGGAACTGCCCTCTCCAAAATAACATACGAAGCATAATCGAGGAACCAGTTCTGGTACATCGATGACAAATAAACGATATGATGCAGCTCTTTCTTTCCCTCTTTCGCCTCCTCTTCTTCAGAAAGCGGTATTAGCTCGTTATCTTCTTCGTCAGACATTTTTTACAGTTAAAATGGAGTTGTTAATATGATTACCGATATTTTCAGACTGATCAATGATAGCAGATGAATACATCTTAAAGTTCATCTTTTTCAACATGAAGATTACCGATGATAAAATCCTGACGATCAGGTGTGTTTTTCCCCATGTAAAACTCAAGCATTTCGGCAACCGATTCGTTCTTATTCAGAATCACAGAATCGAGCCGGATATCTTCGCCAATAAAGTTTTTAAACT
This sequence comes from Mariniphaga sp., assembly GCA_025355585.1. Taxonomy (GTDB): domain Bacteria; phylum Bacteroidota; class Bacteroidia; order Bacteroidales; family Prolixibacteraceae; genus JAAFHB01. The sequence goes on from JANXZJ010000155.1 coordinate 26,605, forward strand.
CGTCGGGTGAAATCTCACCTAACCCTTTGAAACGGGTAATCTCCGGACTTGCACCAATGTTTTTTGCAGCCTGATCGCGCTCCTGTTCCGAGTAACAATAAACCGTTTTCTTTTTATTCCGCACCCTGAAAAGGGGTGTTTGCAAAATATACAGGTGCCCTTTCTTGATCAGTTCCGGAAAGAACTGCAGGAAGAAAGTGATCAGCAACAAGCGAATGTGCATCCCATCCACATCAGCATCGGTTGATATAATCACTTTGTTATAACGAAGTTCGTCAATTCCTTCCTCTATGTTCAGCGCTGCCTGAAGAAGGTTAAACTCTTCATTCTCATACACAATCTTTTTGGTCAATCCATAACTATTCAACGGTTTACCACGCAAACTAAAGACCGCCTGAGTCGTAACATCACGCGATTTTGTGATTGAACCGCTCGCTGAATCACCCTCGGTGATAAAAATGGAGCTATTATCTTTAAACTCGTGACTGCTATTATAGTGAATCCGGCAATCACGTAACTTTTTATTATGCAGATTAACTTTCTTGGCCCTTTGCTTGGCCAGTTTCTGAATCCCGGATATGGCTTTCCGTTCACGCTCCGATTCCTGGATCCTTTTCAGCAGAATGTCGGCAGTCGAAGAATTTTTATGCAGAAAGTTGCCCAATTCTTTCTGAACGAAATTCATGATGAAGTTTCGTACTGAAGGACCTTCGGGACCCATATCTTTCGATCCAAGTTTTGTTTTTGTCTGCGATTCGAATATCGGTTCTTCCACCTTGATACTCAATGCTGAAACAATCGATGCACGAATGTCTGAAGCATCAAATTCCTTGTGGTAATAATCGCGGATCGTTTTAACCAATGCTTCGCGAAAAGCAGCCAGATGCGTACCTCCCTGAGGCGTAAACTGACCATTTACGAACGTGTAATAATCTTCACCGTACTGATTACTGTGAGTCAGGGCAAACTCAATATCCTCGCCTTTCAAATGGATGATTGGATAGACAGGATCCTGATCGAGATTTTCCTCCAGGAGATCATAAAGACCATTCTTCGAAAGGTACTTTTCACCATTAAAATAGATAATCAGCCCTGCATTCAGAAAGGTGTAGTTTTTGAGTAAAGGAACTACAAACTCTTCAATATAATGGTAGTTCTTAAAAATCTCGCTGTCGGGAGTAAACGAAACACCGGTTCCATTGATCTCTTCCGTTTGAACCTCTGGATG
>JANXZJ010000049.1 GCA_025355585.1 Mariniphaga sp.
AAGAGGTACGTTCACCGCCTTATCAGCGGGAATTGTCGATACCACTTCCGGACATACGCCTACCTTTGCCTGGTATTCGTCTTTTTTGCAGCCGCTCATAAAAACAACCGTTATTAGTATAAAGGTTGTAAATAATTGTCTCATTTTCATTTTCTAAAATTTATTAATTGAAGAGTTTTTATTAAAAGTAAAAGTAGGCTATGTCACATGACAAAAAGTTACACAATTAAAGATATGTTTTACATTATTCACACATATTAATATAATTACATACTTTATTTCGATTGTTAATATTGAGGCTCCGGGTATCCCTTTGGGAGGGATTAAAAGTCTATCTACCTTATAATGTGATCATAAAGCCACTAAATTTCCTGAATTTCCTTTGGAAAATGTTCTTCATCACCTTAAAAGCACAGTTAAAACTTTGTTAAAAAATCAAAAATGATGAAAATGAAGTGTATTATTATTAATAATTATATTGGGCGTTGAACTTCCTGGTAATTCAAACACTGTTCTGTGAACACTTCTCTTATGGGTGTTCTAATGCATCATACAAGTCCTATGATCTATTGGACGAACGTCAAAATGCATCGGAAAAGCCTTATGATGGACAGAAGAATGATATAATGTATCAGACAAGTCATATGTAAGGATCGGAGGAACGATATATAATGAGCTTTGCAAAATTAATGCAGAAATGATTAAAATTTGAATACTAAAAACTTCAGAATTAAAACATTCCAAAGAAACTAAAATACAATTTGATTGGTTAGGGTTTAATTTAATGCAGGGGCCCCGCGAAAGCGGGGCTTCGGTTATATGGACCGCTTCGGATCTCCTGATAGGAAGTATTCAGCAGCTTACGGATCTAAGTGGTAATTAAAATCATATATCACACGAAAACTGATCGTTAAAATGAGATTTACCTGGCCAGCTTTAATGCAATGTCAAGCCGGTGCGAAGCGTTTTCCCAATTAATAATTCCAAATATATTATCGACGAAGTCAGCACGTTTATTTTTAAATTTTAAATAGTAAGCATGTTCCCAAACGTCAATTACGAGCAATGGAATTACGCCCCATTGCGTTAGTTTTTCATGGTTCTCACATTGCAGAATGGTTAATTTGTCGGTGTACGGTTGGTAACCCAAAATGCCCCAGCCATTACCGTCAACCTCTTTCGAAGTTTTTGCCAGATACATCTTCAGCTTATCGTAACTGCCAAAATCTTTTTCAATACGTTTGAGCAAGTCACCTGTTGGATTCGTCGGTTTGTTCGTCAGGTTGGTCCAAAAGATGGAATGTAAAATATGCGATGAAAGATGATACGATAATTTTTTGGTCCAGAAGTCCACTGTTTCAAGATTGCTTTCGTCCATTGCTTTTTTAATCATTTGCAAATCTTTGTTTGCACCTTTTACCGCACCACCATGGTGAAAAGTATAGTGCAGATGTAACGTTTCCGCATCCATAAATGGTTCCAGAAAACCCTCGGCATATGGTAGCGCCAGTTGACGAAAGTTGCCATCCTGATCAACCAACTGATCAATTTTATTATCCGCTATATTCTGACTAAAAACAGATTCAGCAGGCAACAATGTTGCGCCACCAAGAATTAAGCTACTCTTTAAAAAATCGTTTCTGTTCATTGTGTCTGTTATTTTGAGTTATAAATTAATAAAGATGCATTTCTTTTCAAGCCTGAAGGTGAGGCCACAATCAGCATATTTTGTTCAGCTATAAAAAGTGAGGTCCGGGCTCCTGAACAGGAGGAAACATTTCCGTTGGCTGAATAGGTATTTGCGTCTGTCTGTTTGATAATGTCAATAGATCCCCCACCACAACTTAAATAAATCTGTTTGCTTGTCTTATCGTAAAAAACATCATCTACATCGCTGTCAATAACTATTGAGGTGACCGGTTTTCCCGACCGGGTGTCTATCACCACCAGCTTTGCAGGATGCCGGCATCCAATAAATAGCCGGCGATTGGCTTCATCCAGACTCATTGGAAAGTTCGATGACGCTTCAGTCATTTGCCATTGATCAGTTACACTGTTTTTTTCCAAATCAATAATCTCTATTTTTTTTTCATCGGGAACATTGACATAAATCTTTTTAGCAGAATTATCCAATTGAAATGATTCGGGATGACCTGAAAGCCGGATGTCGGCGATCAGTTTAAAACTTGTTGCGTCTATTATTGCAATGCCACCATTGCCGTAACCAATATAGATTCTTTTGCCGGTTGAATCATACCGCACATTATCAGCATCGCCTGATAATTTTAAAGTTTTTATTTTTTGAAACGATACAGCATTGAAAACATCACATTCACCATTGCCACCATTGACAACAATTAAAGAATTGTTTTCGGCAATAAACAATACCCCCTGCGGTTCATCTAAATTTTTGATGGTATGAAAAACCTTTTTGCTCATCAGGTCAGCAACTTCAACCGTATTATTACCTAAGGCAGCAACAAATACCAGCTGATGCTCCGGATCAAAGGCTAGGTGGTCAATTCGCCCGTTTACATTGGGTAAAGGAATGGTCGCAATCAATTTCAGGGAATTGTTTTCATTCCTTGTTTGGGCAATGCATCCGTTATGACACAAACAAAATGTAATAAGTGTAACTGAGAAATATTTTCTGATCATCATACCACAGATGTTTTTAAAATTAGTCCAACAATGGCAGCAACGATTATAATATATGGCTCCTGAATCTTCTTAAAATATAGAATAATAAACACTGACGCAATGGCAATCAACACTGTTGCGAGGTCTGTAATTCTCCGGGTAGCAATAATTACGACTACACCCGCCTTAGCACCGATCACAGCAGCAGTAACACCTTCAACAAATGCTTTGTTCGATTTGTTGTTGCCATATTTTCCTTTTTTTATTTCAGATAAAACGAGCATGGTCTATCAAACACAAAATAGGGTGTTTAAATTTTTCATGCAAGTTACGCAACGGTGGTACATTCAAAATATTAATGTCTTACAAAAATTTAATCGTGTGAAAGTTAAAAACTAACAAGTCAAAAGGGGTATAGTCGATGGTTAAAATGAAGAATTTGTTCAAATGGCAGGATTTCTGTTTTAAATTAAAACCCCTTTTTTATTCATTTGAATGAAACACCTTTATAAAGCGGTTTGCAATTGTCACAAGTATTCTTTGCCAGCTTACTTTTTGGTATAGCAAAGCGGCTTATTATTTCACTGTTAGAAGGTTAAATAACAGCCTGTGCCGCCCGGGTTTTTATTTAGTTGATTATGAAACTGATTATCTGAAAGATGGGGTTATATTTTAGTTTCTGAAGGCAACCAAATTAATGGGAACACATTTTCCGGTTAGTCAGAATTTAATAAGCACAAAAAAAGAGCCTTACGTTTCCATAAGGCTCTCATTAATAAATGTCTTTTATAATCTATAAACTACGCGAGTTTAACATTTACGGCATTTAATCCCTTTTTACCATCCTGAAGGTCAAAGGTCACTTCGTCATTTTCCCTGATTTCATCATTCAAACCAGATACATGTACGAAATATTCTTTTTCTGATGCACTGTCCTTAATAAATCCAAAACCTTTGGAGTCATTAAAAAATTTTACTGTTCCTTTATTCATTGTTAAAAAATTAATTCGTGCGCAATGTACGCACTATTTCTGAGATATTACTTTTTATTTTCAGTAAATCGGAAATAAATTGATTTTTTTATTGTTTTCCAGCAACTTAGTCATTCCGCTTATTCTCTTTTTCCTGTTTGGCTTCCCTTGGCTGCTGTTGTCTTTCACCACCATTGGCCGGAGTTGCACTCCGCTGTTGTTGTGCTGGTTGCTGCTGTTGTTGCGCAGGTTGTTGCTGACGTTGTTGTTGTGCAGGTTGCTGTTGACGATGCTGCGGTTGTTGCTGTTGCTGACGTTGTTGTTGAGCATCCTGCTGCTGTTGACGTTGCTGCTGTTGGACATCCTGCTGTTGCTCACGTTGTTGTTGCTGACGTTGCTGCTGTTGGGCATCCTGTTGTTGCTGACGTTGTTGACCCTGCTGACGTTGTTGTTGAGCATCCTGTTGTTGCTGACGTTGTGGTTGTCCTTGCTGTTGCTCACGTTGTTGCTGTTGCTGTCTTCCATTATTATTGGCAGGGGTTGCCATACGCTGTTGTTGCTGAGCATCCTGCTGCTGTTGACGTTGATGTTGTTGCCCTTGCTGTTGTTGCTTTTCACTATTATTGGCAGGGGTTGCATTTCGTTGCTGATTTGATCCGCTTCGTTCTGAAGGTCGTTTTACATCCCTAAGATTTGTTAATCTTTCGGGTGCAGCCTGGCGATCTCTGTTATTATTTCTACTTACCTGTGGTCTGTACATCTCCAACTGGCCATTGTTCATGCGCTGACCAGGTCTGTCGTTTTCGCGAATAGATACTGGTTTAATCTGCCTTCCGGTAACTCTTTGTACATCGTTCCTGGCTGGTCCGGTGACATAAGTAGTATGCCGGCTGTTGTCGATATGTGTTGACCTTATCACGGTGGAGTTTCTGACGATTCTTGCATGATCGGTCCGATTGACATAATAGCGGTCGATGTCGGGTCTTTCGAAGTCCCGGTCTCTTACAAACATCCAATGATCATTGGAACTGCTGTAAGCCCTGCCAAAGCCAATACTAAGACTGATACCAGGTTCCATCGGTGACCAGCCATAATAACCATCTGACTGTCTCCAGTTCACCCATGCAGGACCCCATTGATTATCGGGGATCCAAAGCCATCCATAGTAATTATCGTAATCCCAGCGGCCATAGTGAAAAGGGGCCCATCCCCATTCGTAATCAGACACCCATGTCCATCCATAGTCGGATAATACCCAATGTCCATCTGTTGAATAAGGGACAAAATCAGGTCCTGCATCGGGAATCCATGCATATCCGTAATTTTCGTAGTCTACCCATTGCCCGTAAGGACTTAACTCATCATAGAATACCTGGAAATTGACATCGTCCTGTTGGGCAGATGCCAGTTTTGGAGCCATTAATGATGAGGTAATCAATACAAGTAATATTATTAAACTCTTAATTGATTGTTTCATTGTGATTAAAATTAAATGATCAGATATAATAAAGGTGAATTGTAATATTTCGTTGTTCAGAAATTAAAAGGTGCTATTTTATTATATGTCAAAAGTAGAAGAATAAATAACCTCAATTGTTACACATATTTCGAAAAGAGTTACATCATTCACACATTTTCGGTAATAAGATGACAGCAGAAAGACAGCAATCTGAATGGTTTACGCATCAGAAAAATCCGCATGTATACTACATACATTAAGCATCTTACTAAGACAAAATAAAGTTTTAACTATTTATTTCCCTGCAATATGAAGATTTTACTTTACTTTCGTTCTATGAGAATAATAATTATATGCCTTTTATTTCTTCTTATACCTGCAGTAAATAATGCAGTCGTTGGTGATTTCGATGCGGGTAAAGCCATCTATAATGATGTTTATACAGCAGTGAAACTGGCAGAAACAGGGTTGGAAAGAAATATTTTTGACCTCGCCATCAAAGGTTTAAAAAAGCTTGATTCAAATGGCAAATTACATAATCCCAATATTGTAACCATTGCCGATTATTCGCAATCGAGCAATAGAAAGCGTTTGTATGTTATTGATTTGAAAAACCGGAAACTATTGTTCAACACCTATGTTGCACATGGCCGGAATACAGGTGAAGAGTATGCCAAATCCTTCTCTAATACGGAGGGTTCTTTAAAAAGCAGTTTAGGTTTTTATATCACGGAGCACCCGATCATAGGGTCGCATACCGGATTTGCCTTGTTGATTAACGGCGTTGAAAAAGGGTTTAACGACAATGCGCTTAAACGTGCCATTATTATCCACGGTGCAGATTATGCCTCCGAAAATTATATTAAAAGAACCGGAAGACTAGGCAGAAGCTGGGGTTGTCCCGCGCTTCCTACCGTTTTAAATAAAGTGATTATTGAATGTATCAAGGGCGGTACCTGTCTGTTTGTTTACAATCCCGACAAAAAATACATCTGCAGCTCTTCCCTGCTAAATTAAACCGTAAACATCTTTCAGGAAAGTTATTTTCCTGCCATTTACAGTTACCGGCATATAAATAATAAAGACCGGTATTTTGTGCGGGAGAACTAATATTTTCGATTTGGTGTTTTTCTTTCCGCTTTTCAATTCCTTGATATTGATCTTTTCGGGGAGTAATTCCTTTGCAAGTTCAAGTGGTTTTGCGAGACGGATGCAGCCATGACTTAAAAACCTGTCGTCTCTTGCAAATGCACTTTGCAGGCCAGTGGAATGCAGGAATATGCTGAAAGGGTTCTCTAAATTAAATTTCAAAACACCCAACGCATTCCTGGGACCTGTTGCCTGACGGAAAAAATACGGGAAGTTCTTTTCGGTATAGTCTTTCCATTTCAAATCCGAATCGTCAATAACTTTACCTCTCCCGTTTACTACGTCATAATTGTTCTGTTCGAGATAATTCTCATTCTTTTGTACCTTGGGCAGAATTTCCGTTACAGCTATTGAATGGGGCACATTCCAGTGAGGGAAAGTGACAATATTGGTAATGTATGAAGCAATAAGCGGTGTGGGATTCTTTTTCCGGCCAACTACCGTACGCATTTTCAGCTTGAGAAAATCATTCCGGTAATAACTCGCTTGGGTTGCCAGTATATTTGCAACAATGTATTCTGACGGATGATTTGCAGTGAAATACCTCCGGTAATTCATCGCAAGAATTACCTTTTTATATTTCAGGGTATCCTTCGATGTGATCGAATCTTTCAAATATTCTTTCAAAACAATGTAGTCGCGATCCTTACAATCGAGCCTTGCAACCATTTGCGAAACCGTCTCACCTGGTTTTGAATTCAACAGCTGATGAATATAAACAGAATCACGCGATACATTCACTTCGTCATAATCAAACTTGATATTGCCTTCCTGGAGGTTTTTGAGGAATTTTAAAACCATCCCTGTAATCTGCTGATCACGTTGTTCCTTGTTAATATTATCCAAGGTATTATTGCTGAGTAAAGCCACATGAATCTGATTGGATTGGTATTTGTCCGAAACGATTCCCAAATTATCAGCTGATTCAATCATCGTAAGCCATTCAGTCGCTCTGGACCTGTTTTTATCGGAAGAGAACCAATAAAGTGGTTGATGATTGGCGGAATAGAATTGTTGAACGATTGAATCTTTCTTAACGGTATCTGTCTGTGCATGAATCGTTGTTACGAAAAACCCAGACAGGAACAGGGAAAGAAATATACGCTTTAAAATAATAGATTTGTTTTGTTTGCAATTGTACATAGGAGGTTGAAATAATTGTTATTTACTATTTGTTTTTGATCCTAAAATCCTTCAGTGATTTCACGAGTTCATCAACAACACGGTTGAATTCCAGTTTGAAAGATGCCAATACGGCCTGGTCTTTTATATCTGCGGTCAATTGGACTTTCAGCGCATCGTTCTTTTGCTCCAACAGGTTTAGATTGTTCTGGAAAGCTTCCTTCCCTTTCACTTTATTCTGGTAAAAATATACTTTCAGATCGCCGATATTATTGTCGATGCTTTTGATCTTTAGTTCCGATTCTTTTCTGAATTTTTGAACTTCCGAAGCAAGGTCCTTTTGAGGTTGCTGTATATTTGCGCTGGCAACAATCAATTTTTTATCGGGATTCTGACCGTTGGAAATTGAAGCTGTTCCTGCCATAAAGGCGAACAAGGCAATTGACAATATTGATTTCTTCATGATTTGATGTATAAATTGCAATTAAATTTGTTGCAATAAAGGTCATGTTATTATTCAGATTAAGAGTTACAAAACTTTTGAAAAGAGTTACATCTTTCACACATTAAATATCAGCGCTCAGGGATTCGGTGATATCATATAAACCAGTTGTGAAATGATTAATCCACGCTGAAATTTATTTTATGATTTCTTAGCGTGGACTAAATGATGATCTTTAAACCATCTTACTTATTTTCATGTCTCTTTTTTTCGACTTTAAAATCTCTCAGCGATTCGCCAACTTCATTCAAATCGCCGTTGAAATCACGTTTAAACGACATCCATTTGTCTTGTTGTTTCTCACTGTAATTAGCCAATTGTCTTTTCAATTTAGCATTTTTTTGTTCCACTATCCACAAATTCCTTTGGTATTCAGCTTTTTATCTTGAAGTAAATTTAGAAAACTTCCTTTTTAAATCAGAAATCTTTTTTTCATTGTTTCTGATTGTTGTCTGACTTTCTTTTTCGGACTTCTGGAATTCATAATCAGACTTCCGTTGGACTTCCTTGTAGTCCTGTTTTGAATAATCTTTGTTTCTGTCGGATTGCTGAACGTTATCTCTTTCAGAGAATGATTTTTGATCGCGTGTCTGCCCGTAAGAGGTTGATATTGTGAAGACCATAAAAGCAACTACAGCGATAAAATTGATTTTTTCATGATTTTCTAATTGATAAAACAGCTATAAATTAATGTAACAAAGGTGACTTTCTCGAACCACAAAAGAGTTACACAACTATTGAAAAGAATTACAAGATTCACACATTAGTTCATTTAGATATTGAATGCAAGTTTGATCCCTTCGATCAACATATTAGCGCCTAGAACGCCGATAATAATACCCATGATCTTGCCAATGATTACAAAGTTGTTTTCGCCTACCAGCCTGACAATGTAATTGCTGTATATAAAAGCCATGTAGGTAAAAAACACAATCAGGGCAAAGATCAGTATGGTGATGAACACCTGAAGAAAGTTGGCGTTTACAACAAAGTTCATTCCGGTAACAATGGTTCCGGGACCTGCCATAATAGGAATGGCCAAGGGAGATATGGCGATACTGTCGTCAAATACAGGTTTGTCTTTCAGATGCGCACTGCTTTTCTTTGTTTGGAGCATATCGAATCCAATATAAAAGATCAAAACACCACCAAAAACTTTGAAGGAGGGAATGGTTAATCCGAAGATCTCGAATATATATTTACCCATTAAAATAAAGGCGACAACAATGATAAAGGCTACAATATTAGCCGTTTTAGCAATTCCTTTTTTTTTCCTTTCATCGATTCCTTCTGTTAACTTTACAAAAATAGGAATGTTAACAAGCGGGTTCATAATGGCAAAAAATGCCATAAAAACGGTCAGGGAATAGCTCCAGTAGTTTTCCATTAAAATCGTTTAATAAGTATTAAAATAGGCGCCAGCTGTATATTTATATATGTTACAACGACAACGCAATATACTATTTGTAACCCATGAGAACAAACATTTTTAACCCGCTAAAAAGGATATCCGATTGCCACATTTAAAATCAGGTTTTCTTTCCGCCAAGCTGAACTTCCGAAGTCTATCTCATTGATTACCCACCTGAATTTATCTTCCATCTCCGGTATCTTTCTTAATGGCATGGCAAGATCGAACCGTAAAATGAAAAAGGAAACATCGACTCTCATTCCTACTCCGGTTCCAACAGCCAGCTCTTTCAAAAATTTTGAAAACACAAAAGCAGTTCCCATTCCCGAGGGATTTGATTTTATCAACCACACATTTCCTGCATCAAGGAATGCAGCTCCTTTAAGATACTTAAAAATACCAAACCGATATTCTAAATTCGATTCAAATTTGATATCACCGCCTAATTGTGAAAACCCAATACTGTTCGTATTCTGCAGATAAGTACCCGGTCCAACAGAATTGATATGAAAAGCGCGAATACTGTTAGGACCGCCACTGAAAAACTGTTTGGAATAAGGCATTACCGAAGAGTTGCCATAAGGCTTGGCTACCCCTGCAAAAAGACGCATTACCAATCTATCTTTATTTGCGAAATTGTAAAAACCGCGGCCATCAATGCTAATTTTAGCGTATTGCGAATAGATAGAACCAGCTATTGTGGATGAATTTTCTGATGATACCTTTTGTCCGGCAATCGCATTTACCAGCGAAAAAACATTTCCGGTCAGCTCTGATGCCAAATGGAAAAAGGATTGCACATTTTTTCCGGGGATGACCTGCTCGTTATAAGTAAATGAATAACTTCCGCCTGCTATAAACTTCTCTTCATAGCTTTTCGCCAGATATGGATTCTTGACTATTAAAGCCTCAAACTCAGGTGACTTGTTCGTGACCGTGGTATAACTAACATCTATCGGATTCAATTCATGTTCTTTGAGGATATTCTCTTTCCATTTATAGCCAAAAACGAATTGGAAGGTACGCATATCGAAATAACTGACTCTTTTCAGGTAGTTGTATGAAACCAAAAAATGTGTTCTTGGGATATAAATACTGCTTGTTCCCTTTAAATTAAAAGGGAGAAGAAAACGCGGATACGACAGTTCCACCTGCGGATTCCACGAATAAGAAAATAAATTCTGACTACTGCCGCTCAGCTGTGTCTCAAAGGAGCCGGCAAGACTCGTACTTAATAATTCTGCTCCTTTAAAGGTATTTCTGTTCAGCAGACTAACATTCATTCGCGGGCCAGTGAAATTATTTGATTTGGTAACAATGTCAATTCCAGCCCTGAAAGTCCGTTTTGGCATTGGTGTCATCAGAATATCCACGTCCAGTAACCCTGTTGATTTGGCGTCTTTTTCTGAAAAGTTGACCTGGACTAATTTGAAATTACCCATCGACATTAAACGGTTCAGCGTGATCATGTGATTCAGTCTTGAGAAAACCTCCGGTTTCCGCAAATAAATCGATTCATAAATCACTTTTGGCTTCATCTTCATCCGGGTTTCATTCCCAAAAAATACAATATTCTCATACCTTACCGTGTCTTTCGTAATATTTGAACGCCTCTCGTTTAACGAATAGTTCTGATTGATATATACATTGTTAATACGGTAAACGGTTATTACATTTTGCGGGATACTGTCTTTTAAAGTTAACTTAAATGTGACATTCCGGTCGGTATTTGAAGTATCCGCTTTAAACAGCAAAAAATCGGGGTTGAAGTAGAAATAGCCATTGTTCTTTAACAAAGCATCGATCCGAATCCTTTCGATTCTTAGTTTATCAAGGTTATAATCCTCACCAGGTTTAATGATTGATTTACCTTTATCGCGAAGGATCAGATGGCTTAAACCATCATCTGAAATATCGTAGTTCACCTCTTTTACGACAAACGGCTTATGAACGTGACTGGTATAAATTACCTTGAAAGTGTGCTTCTTTTCAACGATTTTGGATTCAGTAAAACTTTTGAAAATGCCAATATTAAAAAGCTTTGCATCGATTATTTCGGATGTTACTCCCGGCTTAACATTGCGCATCACTACCGGAGCTTCGCCTATTTTTTTAAACCACTTAGTAACCATGTTTTTGGGATTTTCACCGGCTGTATTGTACATCCACAATTTAGGACGCATTCCTAAAATCTTCTTATTGGGTGCGGGACGAATACCTGCCTCAGCGGCAGTTTTAATAACTTTATTGTTTACTTTCTCTGATGATTCCAATTTAATCCCGGCACCCGTATAAAGCTTGTCACCTTTCGGTAAATTTCTTGTACCACTGCATGCTGCCAGCAGCAGACAGACAAGCATCATGAAGATTTTATTTTGAGATGATCGTATCATTTTTGTTTACTATTTTCGATGAATCAATTCTGCTTTTTCGCGTTTTGAATAGTCTGTTCCACTGGTTGAAATCGCGTACAAATACAACTCCGATTCCGGTTTCAACCAACTGGCCGTCAATTGCTCCTTCGTACTGATTGTGTCTGAATCCTTTCATTCTGAAACGCCCATCTTTCGTCAGCTTATATTCCAGGGTTACGTCACTCGTAATGTCGTTTACCGAATTTTGTTGTGCCCTGGCTCCCTCCACGTCAACTGCGCCGCCTACCTGAACAGACATTCGTTCGTTAAAGAGTTGCTTCTTAACACCAATTTCGACCTGCGTTCTCCCCTGTGCTTGCCCCGATGTATAATCATCATATGATTGAATATCAAAGTTTAATTCAACACCAGGTATCAGTTTTGAACTCAATTGATTCAACTGTGCAGATAAAAATTTGCCTACTGTTGACCGGATTAAAGCTGAAGTTCCGCCCGTTTCGGACTGAAATGGATTTTCCTGAACAAACCTGCCCAATACCAGTAATGCAAAAACCTGCTTGTTTAATGCCGATGGATCTTCATTTAACATGCTCAGTTTCTGGTTTACAGCTCCGCCCAAAATCCCTTTATCCTCAGGCGATAACTGAATTTCAAAACTAATATCAGGATGCAATATTTCTCCGCGAAGTTTCAATAAGACCATAAATGGATAACGTTGCTTATACCCCCCCTGGTCAACATCACTCAGGCCTGATATCTGATCAGCAACAAGATCATAGGGTGAAGCCCGAACAGAATAGACTGCATCAATCGATATTGCAGCGTCCAAAGGATCACCGTTCCAAATAATTGTACTTCCGGCTTTTATCGCAAATTTCTTCTTAATTACTGATTCCAGGGAAACAAGGTAACTTCCGTCATTTAAATTATAAGCACCGGTAAGGCTCATTTTCCCGCTTCGGTCCATCGTAAAACTTAATGCGGCCTCGCCTTTAACCACTAACGAGTCAGTAGAAGCAGGATCCATTAATAAACGGAGTGTTGCCTCCTGGTCTATTTCAATAATGGAAGAGAGATCAAAACCTGACATACCGGTTGTTTGTCCTCCCATTTTCTCGCCCCTGTAAAGAATCGGATTGAATTTTAATGAATTATCAAATTCGACTACATCCTCGCCCTTGTCAGTTGTCAATTTGTCTTCGGGAACCGCGAATGTAAAGTTTGAACCCTTTTTCATTTTCACCTTTGCCTTCACAACCGGCAGGTTAATTGGTCCGTTTACTTCAATTTTGCTATCTACGACCATGCGTCCGAAGAAATCCTTTTTATCCTTCGCCGTAGTGTTGAATAATAAAAAATCTTTGGTATTGAATTGTAAGTCAAAAATGAAATCAGAGAATTGTTTCATTTGAACCGATCCATCAATTGTTGCTTTATTCCTGGCAGCATCTAACATGGTAAAATCGTTAAAGTAAATTCCGTCTTTTTTCAGCTGAATTGTTTCATGCTTTAATTCCAGTCGGTTATTCAGGTATGCTGGCTTGACAAAGGCATTGTTGAAAACCAGTTCGCCTGTGATTTCAGGTGCGGTAGCATTTCCTGTGGCTAAGAAATTCCCGGTAAGCGTTCCTGCAGCATCGGTAATTTGCCCCATTGAAAAAGCCTGGATGGTTTTCAACGAAAGCGATTGAATATCAGTCTTAACATTGATAGAATTATCGACGCTACCCGGAATAAAAGAACCATTAGCTGTCAGATTATTATCAGGCCCCACTAAAGTTAAATCCATGTCGAATTTATTTACGCCCGATTTCCCGGCCATCAACGTTAGATCCCCTACCGGAACATCATGAACTACAAGTTTACTTATGGATGCGTCTGCTACAACTATATAGGAATTGTCAGCTCTTTTAATCAATATATTTCCATCCAAATTTCCTTTTACCAAACTTGTATCTTTTTCAACGATGCGCGAAATATCATCCAGCCTGAAACTTTTGATGGCGATGTTCAGATCATCATTGAATTGATCATGAACGGAACCGACATTGATCTGACTTCCGGCATGTTCAATAAAAAGATGATGGATCAAAAGACCTTGCTTTCCGAACGCTATATAATTATCGGCCGGAACTTCCCAGCGATTGTTCATCAGGTAGAATTCTTTTGGATCGAGCGTGAGTCTGTAGTTATCTTTATCCTTACTAATCTCCGACTTAATCAGAATCTTGTTTTTCTTACCATCAGTTGAGGAGATATTTGCAAATATTTTGCCATTTGAAAGCTTTCCGTCAAACGCAAAGTTGTCTAAATTGATTTGTGAGTTTGAAATACCTCTGCTAGATATCTTATAATTCAAGGCAGTGTTGTCAGAATTCACTTCGACCGCAAAGTCATTAATTTCGGTGGTTCCATAAACTATTTTCTTGATGGACGCATTCAGTTTCATGTCGTTTTTCTGACTGTCATAACTCCCCTGAATGATTCCGGGCTCGAACTCCTTCAACTGAGGAAAGAGAACTTTCGAAAGAATGGGATGATTGTGAAGCTTTATCTCAAAACTGAAATTTGACTGCTCACTTTTCTTTATGACCTTATTAGATTCTGAAACCGGAAAATAGTTGTTTATGAATTGATTAAGCACTTCAGGAAGTGCTGCGGGAGAAACAGTCCCGGCATATTTGACATCTATAAGTGCACTTGTGACACTTATTTCACTTTTGTTCGGTTCGTTTACAGAAGCTGTCAAGAAAGAATCGAGTACATACTTCTTTCCGTCCTTTGCCACAATAATATTGGTGATTCCAGCCGTTCCATTCATTTTAATAGCTGAACCACCTTTTATATCAGCAGTTGCAACAAAAGCGATCCTCAAATCATTTTTGGTGAGTTTGAGTTTTTGAAGGTCAGCGCCCTTCGCGTCCAATCGGAATTTATAGTTTTCCCGGTTCGTATTTAAGTTCACGAGTCCGTTAAAATCAAACACTAAATTTTCGTCATTGCTATTAATCTTCCCTTCAAATTGTTTGCCGGTAACATTACCATCCAACGCAAGATTGTGATAGGTATATTTGTTCAGATAAAATGAGGTTACATCAGCTTTAATTTTCGCCTTCACCGTATTTGTATCCAATCCGTGTCCGGTTGCTTCGGCAGTTAAGATTACCGGACCATACAGCACCGTATCTTTAAGCAAACGACCCAAATCTAAACTGCTTACCGTTACTTTGCCACTGAAATTTTCAGAAGGATCAATTGATGCAATCAAATTTGCAGCCCCAAAACTGCTGGTTATATTTGCCGTTGATTCAAATGACTTCATCTTTCCTTTAAAAACGACCTGAAGACCAATATTTTCAGGGATCTCTATACTTTTAGGAATCATCGTGTCAGCCATCATAACGATGTCGCTCTTGCCGGAAATGATGTTTAGATTGGGGAAATCATAAAATGCAGTCTGAACTTGCGGCAATCCTTTAATAATGAAGTCGGTTTTTACGACTGTATTAACCCCAGTGCGAATATCCAGATTTGACCCCGTCAGATTATTCATTGGCCCGCTTATTCTTCCCGATGCGGTAGTAATATTCCGGCTATTTTTAAAGAAGGATTGTTTAGCGAGATCAGATTTGAAATAAAGAACATCGGAGTTTATAAATCTCAGATTTTTCAGGTCCAGGTTAATGTTGCTGAATTGCATGGAATCTACCAATGCCGCCATTGAAGAATACTGAATATTGAAATCAGCTTCTATGCTTGAGTTGGTAGTTTTTGCTTTCAGCTTCTTTGCAGTGATGGAATGCAGATCCATACTGAAATCGGTCTCAAAACTGGTGATTGCAAAGTTATTCTGATCGGTAGCGCTGAATTTCGTTACCAACACTTTTGTCAGATCAGCGGAATATAAAAAATTAGTCGCATCAAGCGTTAAATTAGTATATTCCAGGCAATCAGGATCAAATACATTTTTTACCGGAGGCTTATTTCCTGACTTGTAATTAAGCGAATTGTCCTTCATTTCAACACGATTCAATGTAACTTTCCAATTGGTTCCTGACGTTGAAACCGGAACCACATTTCTTGCATCTGACTTTATTTCCGGATTGAAGGTATGGTATTGAATTTTGCTTTTCGACAAGGACAAATAATCAGAAGACAAAAGCTGCTTTTGCAAATCGATGGTGGCATCTTTGAGCTCACATTCGTCGATGACCGAAATAACAGACAGATAGCCAACGGAATCAGTGTAGCTGACCATCGAATTGCTGAGCTGAAGATTCTTTGCACCTATTTTAGGCAAAATGCTTGTTGATTGACTATTCTTTGTACTTTCGGATTTACTTGCCAGAACAGTTGTGGTTAAACCTTCCAAAATCAATTTATTAAACTGATAAAGAGATCTCCCGGGATCGATCGTATCCACAGTAAATTCCGATTTTTGCAGCGTCACGAATACATTCATCCCTGCAAACTCGTCATTGTAAGTAAACCGGACGTTTTGCAAATCCACCTTATCAAGACTAAAGGTCCATTTGGAAGGGGTGTTTACCTTGCTGGTTGTATCGCTGAATGCCGTGAGCAGAAAATTGTAGTTGAAAATCGGATCAGTTTTGGTGCTATGCAGCCTGATGGTTGCATCTTCGAGTGCAAACGAGCTTATCGCTATCTTATTATGCAATAAGTCATAAAGCGCCATATTTACTTTTGCTTTTTCGGCGTATACCAAAGTGTCTTTTTTGAGATCTTCGAGATAAAGACCTTCAAGGACGACTGATTTGGGGAACGATATGCCTACATTCTTTATCTCGACCTTTGTATGCGTTTTATCGCTTATATAGGTCGTGGCAAAGTGAACGATCTTTGTTTGAATAGCCGGAATTTGGATAAGGACGGCAATCAGGATGAAAATAAGCACAAGACTTACTGCCACCCAAGCGATTGCTTTTAAAATTATCCTGATATAGGTGTTCAGTTTACTCATAAAGACTCAACCTGTTTCGCAGCGATGTAATTTCATCCTGCATCGCATCCATTCGCCTCAACAAATGGGTAATGGTTTCAATACCTTCGAGGTTAATATCCAAATCGTAATAGAAACGAATAAATTTCTCAACCTGCTGAAGCTGGTCTGCATCGAGAAATGCTGTTTCTTCAACGAAAGCAATTTCGATCAATCCGGTTTCCTGCAATGAACTGATAAATGAAACTTCGATATTGTGATTGGTGCAGAATTCATTGACGGCTATTAAATGTTCTGTTTGCATGGCTTAAGTTTTAAAAATTACGATTTAGACAATTCGGTAAATAACGCTTTCTGCTTGTCCGTTAAATTCGTTGGAATTTTAACGTCATAAGTCACAAACAAATCTCCAAACTGTCCCTCTTTTTTATAAACCGGAAATCCTTTCCCTTTTAACTTTACTTTACTGCCATTCTGTGTCTCAGGAGCTACTTTTAGTTTTACCTGGCCGCTTAACGTATCGATTGTGATTTCGCCTCCCAAAACTGCGGTGTATAAATCTAAATCTACCGAGGTGTACAAATTGTCATCCAGGCGTTTAATTTTCGGGTGATTGGCAATTGAGAATGTAATGTATAAATCGCCATTTGGCCCGCCATTAATACCTGGTCCGCCATGTCCCGGGATTTTAATGGTTTGACCATTTTCAATTCCCGCAGGAATTGTAATTCGTATCTTTGCTCCGTTTACTGTTAATGTCTGTTTTTGTGTCTTTGAGGCATCAATTAGCTCAAGGTGCAATTCCGCATTGAAATCTTCGCCGCGGAATTTCGCCTGTCTGCCCCTGCCCCCAGCTGCCCCGCCAAACATTGATTCAAAGAAATCAGAAAAATCACCGCCGGATTGTCCTTGAGAAAAACCAGATCCACGAGAACCGGATTGTTCCTGATATTGTTTTTGTTTTTCAAATTCATCGGCATGTTGCCAGTCTTTTCCGTATTGATCGTATTTTTTCCGTTTTTCGGGATCACTCAATACTTCATTTGCTTCGTTGATCTGCTGAAAATTCTTATTTGCATCCTTGTCATTTGGATTCAAATCGGGGTGATACTTACGGGCTAATTTCCGGTAGGCGCTTTTAATGTCCTTTGGCAATGCCGTTTTATCGATCCCTAAAATTTTATAATAGTCAATAAACATCTTTATGAATTTAGTAGAGTTATGAATATTTCAATAAACACAAATATAATGTATGCTCAAGTAACAATCTATCACTTGATTTGGATCCCAAATCCTGAATTTAATTTGACCTGATTAAAAGAATTGAGGTTAAAGATCAGGCGAATCCTGTCTTTAACGGATCCCGTGATTGATTCAATGTTTCCTGAAACAACCAAAGGAAAATAAATCTCGAAAAAGTTCCACAATCCCGCCTTTAATCCTGCTTCGTAAAAGAAAGGAGAATTATGCCCAGTTGTAAGACCATGATCGTTTAAGAGAAAATTAACAAATGGCTTGATTGGTATCTTATTGGCTTTACCCGGCAAATTGCTGGTTAAGGATAAAGAAATAAGCCAACTGCTAAATCCAAGCATTTCATTAACTGGCGATACAAGTCCGCCTTCTGTGAAAGTCATCTGTCTTGACCAAAAGCTGGTTGGGAAAACGCTGAAACGGTCAGGATAGGTGCCGTCATAAAGATATTGCTCCCTTCCCCCTCTGCCGCCTGCTGAAAGCGCGTAAACAGGAATATTCGGATTATTTTTCAGCATTGTACCAGCGAACAATCTCATATCCAACCCTTTTTTCTTTCCGTAATAGCTTATCCTATAATTAAACGCCACTGATGTTTTCAGAAATGACGGACCTGATTCGACCGTAGTCAACAGGTTAAATGGATTGATGATGCTGCTCCTGTCCAGCTGATATCCAAACTGAAGGTAAGAACTCATCGTTGCCTTCTGCTGAACTTCAATTTGAGAAAGATCGGATGCTGCGATATATTTGCCATAAACCTTCTGCGTTAATGGGTTATTCATTTTTTTCTGCCTGAAATAGAGATCCAATCCCGCTTTCAGGTTATGATAGTTTTGATCGCCGGGTGCGCCAAATTGTGTACCTTCAAGCGAGAAGGTTGCCATTCTTATTATTTTTTCGAAGGGTGTAATATTGTAAGCTACTTTCCCAAACCCAGCCAGACCGGATTTATTGAATGCATAGAAAGGCATTACAAAATATTCGAACGGTTTGGGCGTCAGGAACCCGTTGTGCAATGCCACACCAATCATTAAGCCGTTTTCCCTGGTCCAGTTAAGGGCCGGTATATACATCAGGTATCGTTTTTCCGGATCTTCGAGCGAAAAGTAGAGCTGCGTGCGAACGGGATCGGACTTAGGGAAGATTCCTGTTTTACGGATATTATTGTTGAGTCGGTATAATTCAGGCATCACATGTCGCGGATCAATTTTTATTTCAGTGTAATTGCCCTGGGGAAGTTCGATCCATCGCTGACCATCAAACCCATCGACCCATTTTTCAAAGCGGATTGAATCGCCAATCATACCCGAAATAACCAATGGCGAAACCAATTCCCCATTGTTCTTTACAAGCAGATTCTGGTCCTTCAGACGAACCACTGCGTAATCCAAACGTTTGGTGGTGCCAATAAAATCGCTAAAGAACCAGCTTAGATCCTTACCCGTAGAGGTTTCAAACGAAATGCGAAGATCTTCGGGTTGCGGATGTTTGAATTTCCAATTGCGGTAATAGTCATGCATTGCCGAATCGTAAATTGAATCGCCAAGATAAGACCTCAGGTATTTAAAGCCTGCTCCTGCTTTATTGTAAATAATAAGACTGTAATTCAAAGTGTTGTAATCGGAAGATGTAAGGTTAATTGGTTGTTCGAGGTTCTCGCGGGCCTGGGCCATCCACTCGAATTCAAGCATTTGCCTGACCGGCATTTTGTCGATATGAAAGAATTTTGCCAGTTTCTTGTTATTGAGATAAACCTCCCACAGCTTTTTCTGGGGATATTGTTCGTTCATATAACGCACCTCATTCGAGCTGGTGATGCCTTCATCCATAAATGGATACCGACGCTCATCGGAACCAAGTGCACTGTAATACCAGCTGTGACCGATCTCATGCGTAATTACTTCGTCAAGCGTATAGGCGTCTGCCGCCATGCCAATTACCGTAATGCCAGGATATTCCATTCCGTCTCCGGCATTCAGGGCACTTTGAACAGCTGTGAAACTTTGATATGGATATTCCCCGTTCCATTTCGAGAACCAGGCGATTGCATTGTTCACGTAAGGAATGGCATCTTTCCAGATTTCAGCCTGTTGGTTGGTAAACATCACCCATGAGGTTACTTCCCTGCCTGAGTCAGGAAGTTTCACTTTCCCTTTCAGTACATGGAAACGCTTATCGGCAAACCATGCGAAATCGTGGATGTTATTTTCTGTATATCGTAAGGTTTTCACCAGTTTGGATGAAACTGGAAAATCAACATCTTTATAATCTGCGGTTGCGATCCAGGAAGTGTCAGCCGCAAGTTTATCCAGCATTTCCGCTTCCTTTTCGTTTTGGAGGTTGCCCGTTGCACCAACTATGTAGTTAGCCGGCAAGGTAATGCTAACATCGAAACTGCCGAACTCCGAGTAAAATTCGCCCTGATCCTGATAGGACATCTGATGCCAGCCGGCTTTGTCGTAAACAGCAGGTTTGGGGTACCATTGCGAAATCTGATAGGATTCACCGATATGTCCAAGCCTGGATGTAATACCCTTAGGTATTTTTACATGAAATGGAGTCGTGATTTTTAGCGTGTCGCCATGCATTAGACCTTGCTTCAGCCATAGCTGGCAAATATCGGGCTGACCTGGCAATAAATTCCACTTGATCTGCTCGTCGTTGATTTTAAAGTCTAATGAGTCAATATATCCGCTCAGTTCCTGATCATCGAATAACTTTTCCCTCCCTTTCGAGCTGAATAATTGCTTCGCTAATTCGGTGTTATTATCCTTGTAGCCATTGGGCCACAGGTGGAAATAGAGAAACTGGAGCGTGTCGGGAGAGTTATTAATATATTCAATTGTTTCGAACGCATTTAGCTCATGGCGCTTATCATCGAGTGCGACTTGCACGTTAAAATTGACCTCCTGCTGAAAATATTTCTGTGATGAAGCCTTGTTAAAAGAGCCAATTAGGAACAGGCACATGATTAGTACCTGTCGGGTAAAATGGGTTAGGAAATGTGTTTTCACATTATTTATTCTGAGCAATTTAGTACATTTTTGATCATATATCCGCAAACTGACAAATCCTGCTCTCTTCCTGACTGTTGCGAATCTCTTGAATTTCAAGGAATAAAATATGCAACACTAAAAGCGCTGCATATTTTAACAAGTTTATTCATTGTGAATATTATTCCCGGGTTACTATTGTTGATACCTTAAGCCTCAAAAAATTCCCTGGTAATAACAAATTATCATTGATTAGATCAAAATGATGATCAGGATAATAAGTAAAAGGGTACCACCACTAATGTAAATGACTTCACCGTTTTTACGCACATTTTCTTTAATTCCTTTAACTTCTTTTCTCAGTTCACGCTTTTCAGCAACTGTCATTTCTGATTTATCCATGCTACGGATTTCCTCAACACGTTTTGTTAAGGTGGCTACTTCTTCAGCCGATAACTTGTTTTCTGTTTTTACAATTGCAGCTGAATTATCAGAAGCTGCCTTTACATTCGCTTCGCCTGCAAATGCCATTGTTGCACTGAACATGAAAATCATTAAGATTCCAAAAATAGACTTTTTCATTTTGTTGTTTTTAAATATTAATTTATGAAGTAAAGGTAGTGGGAAGTAGTTGCCCAACTGTTACACAATTTCATCAAAGAGTTACATCATTCACACATTCAATTTTACGGGCGAAATTAGGCGCCAGGTCGCTTGTTGGGGCAACGACTTTAAGCCATGAATAGGAAACAAATAGTTGCTTTCAAAATCGGTTTGGAAAAGCCTGGGGAAACAGAAAAATAGTCTTGAGGGAGGAGCTTCTGATGATAAAATATATTTGCCGTTACAAACGACTGACAATTAACCCTTCGTTACAAACAAGAGGGAGCGGTGGAAAATTAACTCAGCCAATTCAGCATCAGCCACAAACCGTTGATAAGTACATAGCGATATTGCGTCGGTGCCTTGGATGTAGTGCAACCAGGACTTCATGCTGGGTCTTGCAGACCACATGAAGTCCTATTTATTGCCAGCAGTGTTTTCTGTATTTCAAATTAGTTGTATTTCTCAGGTGTCACAGAAACTAGAATGAGAAATTGACCAGCTTTGTCCTTATAGTAATAATTCAAAGTTGTTTTACGGTCACGTTGAAATTTCATTTGTGGATTTGTCTTAACAAAGTTTATGATGTTGGGTTCTAAATATTTTCTCATTTCTATCGTGTCTGTTGATGCTTTGTCAACATTTACTAATGTGTAGAAATATTGAAAAACATTTTTAGAAACTACGATTGTATTGTCAAGGCGCGTTTCAGAGTCAACCATTACTGGACAAGTTTTATTTATCTCACTTGCCATTTCCATCATTGCCTTGTCTAATGGAGGTACTTTAAAAAAAAGTTGTTGAACTCCAAAATAGGAAAGTCCAAAAGCTAATACTCCAACAATAACTCCTAGAGCTTTCTTTCTACCGTCCGTCTTATTTCTTTTAGGTTGTTGAACTGTGCTGTCAGAATTCTCAACAGTAATTTTTGGTAGTTCATAACCGCAACTGGAACAGTATCTAAATCTTACAGGGTTGTCTGTTCCACAATGAGTGCATTTTACATTATCCATTTCTATCTTAATTATTTAGTGAATGTCCGTTTTGTCTGCCACCTAACATTGCTGGCAACGGATGGCGGTATGCGACGTGGGGGATTTCGTGAAGACGAACCTATCACCCGTTACAAACCTTGCCAGCGAGAACTGCGCTTGCAAATTGCGCTGAAACCCCCATGGCGTATGACCGCATGTTGGGCAACGTTGTTTTTTATACTAATCGTCCAGGTTTCTCAATTCCATAAAAGTAAATATTTGTACATTCCTTTTTTACTTGTTTCCGAACCGAATCATGAATCATAATTGTCGTACTAGATTTAGGACTAAACACTAATCTTTCTCCAATTTTTCCAATATCAAATCTTTGCTTAATCGGATGAGTTTTCTCTTTATTTATAAAAGTTGACCTTTCATAATCCAACAAATCTGGTCGATTGAAAAAGTTTAAAATGTAATATTCATGTTCCTTATTTTCTAAGTCAATCACAATTGCATTATACCATTTAGGTAAATCGATACTTGTCAGGTAATTATCAATCACTTTACGAAGTCTTGGTGAAAACAAAAAGAATCCACAATTTTCAATCTGATAATCACTAATGGAACCAGAGAACTTACCTTGTTCTATTTTAAAAATCAATGGATTGTCAAGTTTAAAATCAAAATCCTTATTTCTAAAAAAGTCAAAATGCACAGATTTATCCTGACAATAGCTTGCTCCAATTTTCGCCTTGTCATCAGGCATCATATGATAAAATTCATTAATATTTCGTTGCATGTGCGTGTCTTTTTACAATGTTGCCCAACAATTCAATAGACGCAACCAGTTGCGTCTATTTCTGCCTTGGACGTAATCCGTACAAAACACAAATACATTGGATAGCAGTCATTTAATAGTTTATTGATGTTTTTCATCAGGTTTTTATTTTTTAGTTGGTAGAATAA
>JANXZJ010000065.1 GCA_025355585.1 Mariniphaga sp.
TACTACTGTAAGGACTTTAAGTCTTTTCATTTTTTGGAGAATAGAACGCAGATGACGCTGATTTTACGGATTTGCGCTGATTTTAAATATTGAGTTGAACGCAGGTTATTCAGATTTACGCCGATTTTTATCAGTATTTGAAAATGCTTTCGTCTAATTTCAGGCTTCTTGCCGAAATTTAGTAATAATCCAACTTCAATATCCGTAGCTTTAAGACAGTTAATTAGGGTCTGCTGTTAAAGTTTAATTGTACTGAGATTTAGATAATTGTAGCTATCTTTGGATAACCAAGTGCAAGGAATTATGAGTATAGCCAAAAGAAAACGTGCACCGACGCCTTCCTACGTCAGCCCAAACCAACTCACACTCGATGCATTCGCCTCTCCATTTGCCTCGCGGTTAAAGTCGACCAATCGTTGGGTCGTCCTGGGCGACCTGATACCCTGGGATGAAATATGCGGAACCTACCTGAAACACGTTGGTATTAGTAATACAGGAAGACCGCCTTTAAGCCCAAGAGTTGTGATTGGTTCTTTGATCATCAAGCATATGATGAATCTTGATGACAGAGAAGTGGTGGATCAGATTTCGGAGAACCTGTACATGCAGTACTTTCTCGGCTATTCTAGTTTCTCGATCGAGCCACCTTTTGATCCTTCTCTTTTTGTAGAGTTCCGAAAAAAATTGGGGGCCGAGCAGATAAATGCTATCAATGAGAAAATCATTTCATTGAAAACTCATCTTGAAACACCCAAGAAGGAATCAAAACCTACTGATACGAATGATGCGGATGAAAATTCTGATGAAAATACAAACAGAGGAAGAGTAATTTATGATGCAACTGCCTGTCCTCAGGACATTGCTTATCCGACAGACTTGAATTTGCTTTCTGATGCGAGGGAGAAATCCGAGCAGTTGATAGATTTACTCTATGATCCTGCCGTTCATGCGAAGAAGCCACGGACTTATCGTAAAGTTGCACGCAAAAAGTATTTGCACACAGCACAAAAGAAGAACAAGAGTCGCAAAGCCATACGTTCAGCTGTTGGAAGCCAGTTACGGTTTCTGAAGAGAAATCTAAAATCTATTAACAAGCTACTGAACTCTTTCTCGACTGTAAGCATCCCGTTAGAGAAGCGAGATTTCAAATACCTGCTGGTAATCAACTTTCTCTATCAGCAGCAAAAGGAGATGTATGATGAGCGCAAACATACAATCGAAGATCGCATTGTAAGCATCCATCAACCTCATGTCCGCCCCATTGTAAGAGGTAAAACCACAGCCAAAGTAGAATTTGGAGCGAAGATCCACGTGTCAATAATTGATGGCATCTCTTTTCTTGACCAGATTAGTTGGGATGCCTTCAATGAAGGAAGCCATATGGTGGAATATGTTGAAAAGTACAAGGTTCGCTTTGGCTGTTATCCAAGAGAACTGTTGGCTGATAAAATCTACTGCACACGTTTTAATCGGGCATGGCTTAAAGAGAAAGGCATTAAGCTTATCGCCAAGCCTCTGGGGAGGCCGTCGGCAGTGCAAAATCACGTAAGTCCGGGAGAGCGCAATCCAATCGAGGGCAAGTTTGGTCAAGCTAAAACAGCATACGGATTAGACCATATCAAAGCAAGACTCCGAAATACAAGTGAATCCTGGATTGCCAGCATCATTTTGGTGCTTAACCTGGTCAAATTGGCCGGGGCGGCTCTCCCGTGCACTATCCTAAAATGGTGGAATAGTTTTTCAGCACAAGGTGTCAAAATGGATATAAACAAAATCGCTGTAGAAATTTTAAACAAACTACCACAGTTCGCAGATTCGCTGAATCCGGCGACAATGGCCCGAAAAATCTAAAAATTAGTTTATCAGCAGGCCCTACTTAAATGATCATATTCGAGACGCTCAGCCACAATTATATTCTCATGAAAGAGCGAATCGACCTGTTCTGAGATCCTTGTTTTTTGCGGATCTGGGATGCTTTGGCCGTTTGAATGTTCATTAATGCCAAGCAGAAGGAACCCCATCAATGCGAATGAGAAAGCTTTGGTCATAATATTAAGTTTTAAAATTGGTTGCACTGAAGCTCGATCAGTATGATCTTTACAGATTTACAGACGCAAGTCAAAAACTTTCAAATCTAAATTAATTCCTTTTGTTATTCTTTACCCGAACACGCTCATTTTTCTCTTTTTTATCAGCATCGCCTTTGACTTTCATTTTTTCGTCACCGCGTCTGTTATAGGTTTTATCACCACTTCTGTCATTTTTGTCAATGGCATTACCACGCCCTCTGTTAACCTGGTTACTTTGCCGATAAGACCTTTGATTTTCATCTCCTCTTCTAGGTCGCTCAGCGATCGTTCTTTGAGATGGCCCGCGAAATCGTTTTGGATAAAGGGTTCTATATTCACGATGTTTATAATAAGGAGCATTACCGTGATAGTCTTTCATGACTACTTTATATCCATCGTACAAATCATAGTTTTTATATCGGCTGGGGAGATAAGATCTGCGTACCCATGATCTGCCTTCAAAATAGATGAACATGGAAGTTTGAACATCATAATAGGCTTCCACATAAGGTAAGTAATAATAACGCACATCGGAATAACCTGCAGGGCCCCATGGAGGAGGAGTACCAATATTCAAATGAACTGAAACTTGCGCCTGAGTTGCACTTGCAAAAAACAATACTAATCCGAAAACAACTAATTTTAAAAATTTCATCCAAGAACATTTACAGTTTGTAGTAATTCCCTAATGGCAAAAATACAATCTAATTTATTCAATACATACAATAAGAATCATGATTTTCTCTTTCCCAATGGTCTTTTATAAGGTAAAGATCGAAATGCTTTTCCCGATTGAGTGTTTAATTGAGCAGAAAAAAAAGCATTTCTTATTCACTTATAAAAAATTGCTGAAGATAAGCTACAAAGCGATAAGCATCAGGTTTTGCCGAGCGATAAGCGATGTATAGATCTGGCCGGACAAGGTAGTATCCGCTATCAGCGATTCCAAATCGTTTGAAAAGATCGTCGGTACCTGAAGTATACTGAATAATTTCAAATGAAAGCAGGTGTGCATATCTTTCAGCAATCAGACTAATTGCCTCTATAGATGATTGTCTCGCAAAAATGAAAAGGTGTAAGTCATTGCTTTTTACTTTATCTTGAATATTAATCATTTCACCGCCCTCCTGATAATTAATATAGGGTAACCTTTCCCCTGGCCTGGGAGCATAAGTTGGAAAATTACCCGTGGATGAATGTTGAGATAATAAACTCTTACGATACTCAATTCCAATTTCTGAAATTCTCCGGAAGAAAAAATATCGGATAGATTGTAGTTTTACAAGAATTGGCAACAATAATTGCAGGAAAAAAGGCAGAACATGAACCCGAAATAACTTTGCAAAGAAGTTTCTGCTTGTGACGAGTGTAAACGCACGATCGGTGCCACGCACAACATTTTTTGCAACAACCACTCTTTCTGAAGAATAGGTATCCAGAAGTGATGATTTTGACTTTCCATGAATGACCATTGCAAGCTTCCACGCCAGATTATAAGAATCCTGTAAACCTGTATTCATCCCCTGTGCACCAACCGGACTATGAATATGTGCCGCATCGCCCACCAAAAAACAACGTTTTTGATGAAATGCTGAAGCATAACGCTCATTTACATGAAATACTGAGAACCATTCAGGATCAGATATTTCAACTTTCATGCGGGTTTTATCAGCGAATCGGTTTCTGATATCATCAAAAGTAAGCGGATCTTTGCTTCCCTTATCGATCGAAATAGCACCGTCAATACGCCATCTTCCACCGGGCAACGGAAAAATTCCGGCTGTTGTCTGATCAGAAAATGAGAAGCACAGCTGGTGGGGTGATAAATCTCCTTCAGCTTTGCAATCACTGACATACAAAGCCGTCGGAAAGGTTTTCCCGATAAAAGGAATTTGCAACTGTTTCCGAACCATACTACGAGCGCCATCGGCGGCAATTAAGTACTTTGATGTGACGGATTCCTCTTGTCCGTCAGAGCGTTTCAGGACAGAGTTCACACCATGATCATCTTGAGTGAATTGAACGAGTTCTGTTTCCCTTTCAATGGAATAACCGAAATTGTTGATGAAGTTAGTGAGTAGTTGCTCTGTTTGAGATTGTTCCAGCAAAAGCAAATATGGAAATTGCGTAAGTCCTTGTCCAATATCTCTCACTGGAATAGTGAAGGTTTTTTTCCCGTTGAAAACAAGTTTGATTTCATTGGCGATTACTCCACTTTGAACTGCGGTTTGTGCAATTCCCATTTGCTGAAATATTTCGATACTTCGGGCCTGAACGATTAGTGCACCCGAATAATTGGTCCGATGCACTTTCTTATCGATAATACGGAAGGAGATATTGCGAAGCGCCAACTGACACGCCATCATCAGTCCCGATGGTCCGGCACCAACGATCAGGACATCAATATTTTTATCGCGTGATTGTGTTTGCATTATTTCATCGTATAATTTCAGACAGGTCTCCTAATCTTTATTATATCCTACAGCCAAATACCTGAATGCCCATTTCCATCCGATTGAATAATTGCTTATTCCCGCTTTTTGAAACAGTGCATGAAATTCATTCACCTTAAATGCCCGCAATACAGAAACAGGGCCGTCATTTTTTGACAATGCCGATCCGTTTAAGAGGTGCGTAATCAGATAAACACCGTAATAAGCCAGCCAATGCCGGTGTAAATCGTTGATAACAAATCCAGTCTTGGTATAATTTTTAAAATAACTAAACAACTCTGCCAGTTCATCGTCTTTCAAGTGATGGCAAAACAAGGAACAATGAATTATATCAATCGGAACGCCAGTTTTTAGATAATCGCGGTAATCGCTCGCAACACCGTTTATTTCAGCGTAATCCTTACAATAGTCATTCATGTAATCGATTACATCAGAATTCACATCAACACCTGTCAGCTTTACCTGGTAACCTCCCTTTACTGCCCAATCGGCAATTACCTGCATCAAATCGCCGCCACCACAGCCAAGATCGACAATGTGATAGATTTTATTCTTTTCCGTAACTAATTGCCTGATTCCACTCAATGAAATGGAGTGCCCGCCCAATACGCGGTTGATGAAAGCAAGTTCCTTTAGATTCTTGAATAACAAGTCTTTTTGAATATTAGGCGCATCCAGTAACTCGGACTCGTAAGAACGGCTTTTAAATTTATTCAGCATACGTAAACAAGGCTGTTTCAATACTAAGTCCGGGTCCAAAACCAATGGAAAAGATATTTTCATTTCGCCTGAGACCGGCCTGCATGATTTCATTTAAAACGAACAGAATGGTTGGGGACGACATATTTCCGTATTCAGCCAATACTTTGTAAGAGTACAGCAAATCAGTATCATTCAGCCGTATTTTTTTCTTTATTGTATCGAGTATCTTTTTCCCTCCCGGATGTATTGCCCAATTATCAATCTGGTCAGGTGTAATATTGAATTTCTTTCCGGCTTTCACTACAATATCATTTACCTCATCACCAATAAAATCGGGAACTTTTGCATCCAAAATCATTTCAAAATTAAGAGGTGTAATGTTCCAACCCATCAGATCGTTCCCTTTGCTGAGAAGCAAGGAATAGAATCCATTCATCGTTAACCCGCTTTGAAAGTCCTGTTTGGCTTTTGTATCCGAAACGACAACGACGGCCGCTGCCCCATCGCCAAAAATAGTGTTCGACAACAAATTGTCGTGGTTGTTCTTAGGCTGGAAATGCAACGTACACAGCTCCACACACACAATCAGCACTCTTGCATTTTCATCCGTTTTGGCAATCATATCGGCCAGCTTTAACGCATGAAATGCAGCGTTGCATCCCATAAAATTAACGGAAGTATGGAAAATGTCAACAGGCAGATTCAAATCCTTAATTAATACGGAATCCATGCCAGGTGCATAGATACCGGTACATGTGACGGTAATTAAATGGGTGATCCCAAACTCCGGGATGGTGGTATTCAGCTTATTTAATGAATCCTGAATTGCTTCAATAGCCAATAAAACAGCATTTTCCTTGAATACTTCCAGCCTCTTTTCGACATTTGGCGCAGATTGATCGTCCTTAAAAAGCTTATTCCCGGGTCGGTGATTATTAAAATCTGAAACTGCAGAATATCGGGTAGTGATCCCACTGTGGTGAAACAATATTTTTAGTTTACGAGTGGCTGTATCATCATTGTAAGCTTCAATCATAAAGTCCAGTATTGCACTTTGTTTCGTACCGTATTGCGGTACTGCCGTCCCAATCGAAATAATTTTGCTCATCGTTAAAACCAGGTGTAATAATTATTTAAAATCAGAACCAGAAAATACAAATTCATGCAAGCTGAAGTCAACAGGTTCATTGCCATCGTGTTTTCAAAATTTGCATTCACGGTATCTATTCGAACCTTGTTAAACCAAATCCCCAATTTAATAACCACGGGTAGCGTGATCAATAGGAACAATACCATCGCAATTTGCTGATGCTTTAAATTGAAATAGTAAAACAAGAAAACAATTGCGATTGAGAATAATATTGAAGAGAATATAAAGGTTCCAATGTATCCCAGCTTGTAGCTGATACTGATTACACCATCCTTTTTATCAGCATCGTGCTGATAAATTTGCGTGAGGGGATAAATACTGCCAATAAATAAACTGGCGACACTCATGCAAATGAGGTTGTTGAGTGTAAAGAAACCCGCAAATGAAAACGTTGAAATGGCAGCACCGGACATCAAATAAACAAAAGCTCCCTGAAATATAAACACCGTTAAAAATCCGATGACTGCATATTTTTTTAACCGTACCTTTCGGTAACTGTAAGCCCTGGAGACAAGCACAAAGATGAAAACCAAAAGCGAAAAATAAGCCGATACAAGCAGACCACCCAGTACGCCAACGATATCCATGAATAGTGTTGCGTAATACAGATTTTTGGTGACTTTGGGAGGATGTTTTAAGCCACCAATGCTGGTTTCATCCCGGTCCTGGAAACTGTTGTAGCCATTACTGGACGGGAAAACAAGCAGGTGCATAATTACAAACGCGATAAAGGTTGTTTGCCAATTAACAGTATCAGCCTGACTTAATGTGAATAAAAAGACGGGCATTAAAAAGAATGAAAATGGTAACCTCAGGTGCTTCACCGTGCTTTTATCGAACCAGGATACAATGTACATGCTTTAGAATTGTTTTATTGATAAACAATTTAAATTCCGGATTGTTCTGACATTGCTCATACGGTGCTGGCCATTTGCGAACAACAGAATCTGCTGGAAATGGGACCTTAAGCGTTGCATCGTCTTCAACACTATTTACTATAAATATAACAGGCCACCGTCATCTGACAGTGGCCCTTTACATTTAGTGTTTCATAATTCTCTTTTCAGGAGAATTTAAAGGAACAACAACACCATTTGCGTGTACCGTTCCTGATTTAATTATCCACGAATTACTCGTAATAATATTGCGACAATTGCAATAACGAGCAATATGTGAATGACTGCGCCGGCACTGTAAGCAAAAAAGCCAACCGCCCAGAGGATGATAAGAATTACTGCAATAAGATAAAGTAGACCGCCCATATTTTTAATTTTTAATTAATGAAATGCAAGACCAACAGTTGATACTCCGGTAGAAAGGTCAAGGAATAAACCAACCTTGCGACTTAAATGGTATTCAGCGCCTACGTGCAGATCAAGGAACAGAGGATCAATGGTGTGGTAGTTAGAATCACGGTAATAACCGTCATCCCAGGTGGTTTTAATGATTGAAAATCCCAGGGATCCTGCCAGGTAAAAATCCCAGTCAGCTCCGGCTCCCAATGCATTATCTAAATAATAAGTTCCCTTAACACCTAAAGGAATAATTGTCTCCCTGTAATAATATTTATCATTGTGGTAGGTAACAAAAGTGGCGAAAGGGGCCAACGTGAAATTATTCGCTACACCAAATTCATAGTTGATATTAAATACCGGCAGTGAACGTCCGTAATATCCGTAATAATTCGAATACCCAAGACCTAAACCTAAGTTTAATGTATTTCCATGCTCCTCAGAATAACGTACATGCTGTTGGGCTGATAAATTAGTTCCTATTAATGTAAGTAGGAATAGTAATGCAAAAGCTGTTTTTTTCATTTTTTTGAATCTTCTTTAGTTATTAATATACTTAATTGATAATTGTACTTCTTATTTCCTATCGTCGTTTCCACGATCATTTTTACCATTACCACGGTTGTCGTTTCCGCGTTTGTTATTCTTATTTTCATTTCCGCGTCTGTCAAAACTGTTATCACCGCGTCTGTCATTTCTTTCGATTACATTACCACGTCCTCTGTTAACCGGATTGCTTTGGCGATAATCCCTGTTGTTGTTTCCTCTTCCTGGTCGTTCACCTATTGATCTTTGTGCTGGTCCGCGGTATCCTCTTGCATATTTTGCTCTGTACTCACGATGATTATAGTATGGAGTATTGCCATGATAACCATTCATCACAACTTTGTAACCACCGTACAAATCGTAATTTCTGTATCGGCTGGGGAGATAAGATCTGCGAACCCATGATCTTCCCTCGTAATAAATAAACATCGACGAATTAACATCGTAATACGCTTCCACATCAGGAAGGTAATAGTACTGCACATCGGAGTACCCTGAAGGTCCCCATGCAGGAGGATTTCCCAAATTTAAATGCACCGAAATCTGCGCCTGGGCTGCACTTGCAAAAAACAGGACTATTCCTAAAGCAACTAATTTTAAAGCTTTCATTTTATTAAAGTTTGTATCTCTATTAATTTTACATTGCAAAGGTGGGCCCTTTATCCTTGCGAAGCATTACACAATTTCACAAAAGAGTTACATCATTCACACATTTTACTTGGCATTTGAACAAAAGAACATCCCGCTATTTATACGAGCGAGATGCATATTGTATTTTTTAACTGATATAACTTTACGGTTTGCAAGCCGATAAGCCGGTCCAATATCTTATTGATTCAAAAGTTTAAACAACTCCTTCATGTCGGGAGATAAGATAACTTCAGTTCTGCGGTTACCTGCGCGTCCTTCAGCTGTATCATTTGCCTTTACAGGATGAAATTCGCCTCTCCCTGAGGCTGTAATACGGCCTGAGTCAAAACCATTGTCCTTTGTCAGAAACCGAACGATGGATATAGCCCTGGCTGTGCTAAGATCCCAGTTATCTTTAAAAAGTTGTGTTTTAATCGGTATATTGTCCGTATGACCTTCGATCACCACGGTGATATCTTTTGTGCTGTTGAGCACCTGGGCAAGCGATTTAAGGGCTTCTTTCCCTTTTGGATCAACGACATCGCTGCCCGATTTGAATAACAGTTTTTCAGCAAGCGAAACGTACACCATTCCGTCTTTGGTATAGACCGAAAGCTCGTCGGTTTTATAATTCATCAATGCATCGGCGATCGAATTTTTAAGTTTGGCCATTACATCTTTTTGTGATTGAATCATATCCTGAAGTTTCTTTAACCGCTTTGCCTGATCAGCAATCGTCATTTGCGATTCCGTGGAAAGAGCCTGCAAATCATTTTTTACCAAAGCGTTTTCATTGAGTAAAGATGTCTTTTGATCATTCAGATCTTTTACTTTGTCATTACAATCATTTAATTGTCCATGTGTTTTAGTACTGTCTATCTGCAACATACTAACTTTGGCTTCCGAAGCCTTGAATTTCTTCGTTGCTACGCATGAGGTGAATACCATGCTAATAACCAATGATGAGAATACTAAGAAGTGAAATGTTTTTTTCATTGTGATTTTATAAGTGAAAATTATTTGACAAAGATGAGACTCTATGGGGTGAAGTGTGTTACACAACTTTATAAATAAATTACATAATTCACACATTTGGCTGCTTAAAGATCAAAACGCCCAACTTCTTTCCATCCTCACCATTGCTGAATCACTTATCTATCTGAATAGAATATGCGTTGGGGATTATTTTTTGTCCGTGTGTGTGCGCGTATACCTTCGTAAACTCCGCACCGAAATAGAGAATTATCGCGGAATAATAGACCCATACAAGAATAAGAATGACAGACCCGGCCGCGCCGTAAACAGAAGCGATGTTGTAACGCCCAAGGTAAAAACCGATCGCAAATTTACCAATCATGAAAAGAGTGGCAGTGAAAGAGGCTCCAACAATGCAATCGCGAAGTGCTATTTTGCCATCAGGTAATGTTTTGAATATGATGCTAAACAATAGGGTTATAATGACGAAAATAACACCTGCATTTATTACATAAAATAAAAATATGGAATCCTGCGGAAATATGATTGCCATGCGTTTGCTAAGCACATCAATTAAAGAATTTACGATTAAACCGACCAACAGCAAAAACCCGACAGAACCAATCATTGAAAACGACATCAGGCGATTATACAAGTACTTGATCAAACCGCGCTTGGGTTTTGCCTTAATCCCCCAGATATAATTGATGGAGTCTTGTATTTCGGCAAACACACCCGATGCCCCGATTAACAAAACGATTATTCCGAGCGTCTGGGCAAAGGAATTGCTGTTCGAAAGTTCCACATTTTTAATGGTCTCCTGGATCTGGAGCGCCGCATCATTTCCAACGAGGCCGTTAATCTGCCCGAAAATCTCCCCTCTTACCGCATCAGCTCCAAAAAATATTCCACTAAGAGACATGATGATGATTAACAAAGGAGGCAAAGAAAACACCGTGTAGTAGGACAACGCTGCACTAAGCTTGATGGCGTTATCGTCTATAAATCCATTGAAGGTTTCTTTGAAGAGATATCCAATTTTCTTTAATACGTTTGGTATTTGCATCTTGCATAATATTAAAAATTAATTTACTGATATGCCACTGTTCCAGGTTTGCCAATTTCGAAATCACGCAATCCAAAATCAGAGGTTTGATAGGAGTTTGTTTTAAAAATATTTTGTCCGTTACCAGGAATTATCGGATAATATGTAATAGATATCTGAAAAGTATTAAAAACAAGGCTCTCATTTTTTATCAATACGCCCAGCCCTATTTGTGAATACACTTTGCTGTTTCTGAAACCGGTTGAGGCATTACCCAACATGCCAAGTGAATAGGTAATAAAAGGGCCAAAACGAAATCCTATAAAATTCCATGGGGCATAAGATTGTGTTTGAACTGTTAACAAGAGACGTCTGGTGCCAGACAAACCCAAACTATTAAATCCTTTAAGTCCATAGTCTTGATTTATAGTTAAACTATCGTATGAAAACCTGTTTAGGCCAATTGTAATCTGTGGTTTCACAAAATACCTCAATTTCCAATTCCCGATTTCTTTCAATCCGGTGAAATAGATTAGTCCAACAGATATAACTCCCTGTTCTGCCTTCGATCCCCGAAAGAAAGTTCCATATTCGAAGTTTGAAGCCAGGTAACCCAGTGAATTATAATCGCCGAATGAAATACGTGCTCCTAAATATACCCTGCCCGTACTATTTCTTACCTGATATCCCCCGGTCAGATTAATTACTTTTCCAATAGGCACATCCTCTGCTATCCCAAACTTAAAAACATATTTATCCTGTACATATCTTCGTGTGGATATACCTGCGCTTGCAAGGTAAAAGTCTTCATTCGCATACATATGCAGCGGATCAACAAGAGCTGTTGGCCTTTCGAGATAACGAACTCTGAAAAAGCGGACTGCCGAAATAAAATTGGTTGTACGACCATATTCTGAATTATCTTTTAAGATCCGCGTGGCCCTTCCACCCCAAAAATCCTGGACATTAAACTTAAAGCGCTGAGGAACAAAAAGAGAATCAGTTGACCTAATTGAATCCGCGCGAAATTGTTGTGTCAGATAAACACCAGCAGCCCACCTTGCGAAGGGTGAAAAAAACGGACGGTCAATTGATAAACCCCTGTTGTAATTTTTAATTCCCAAAATATCGAAATGAACATTTGTACGGATATAGGTATTTCTGATATTTGGGATCGTATAGTTAGTATTCAGAAAGTTGGTATGCTCGTTATAATTTCGGGTATAGATATTTTGAAATTCATGCCCCATTCCTAAGAAGTTCTTATCGGCTAAACCAATCGTGATTCCTGAAGTGGAAGCAGAACCACTGGGTATGATGCTCCATATATCTAATACACGAATAAAAACATCCACCGAATCGGAGTTAACTGCTGTCGATTTAACGTAAAATGAAACATCGCGAATGTATTCCCTGCTGCGAACCAACCGCTCAGATTCTTTCACAAGCAACGAATCGAACACCTGATTCTGACTGATCAATAGCAGGTTTCGAATAGCAATTGGCAGTGATTTTATATGAAGGCTATTTCCTGATTTTGAGAAGAAATTTTGATTCGCCACAATGGTATCACCAATTGAAAAGCCGAATGGATCGAGTGTTTCAATGTTGATATGCCTGATTATTTTCCCTTCAAATGCACTGTATGGTTTATATATAATTCTCTTATATTTTCTCTTCCCCGTCTGCCTGTTAGTTACAGGCTTGAATAACAGACCATATACAAATTTTGTGAACTTACCTTGTTTCGAATAATTTTCAATTTTTGTATAAATAAGGGTTGAATCTTTTTTGACACGTGAAGGCTGTGCAATTGCTAAACCACTTGAAAAAACCGAAACAAAAATAAAAAAGGATATAATTTTGAATCTCATTTGCTTCTGTCATTTTGATGTTGCTCCTTGGTGACATTTTGTTGTATTACAATAAAATTCATCCCATACTATTGCCATTTTGAAACAAACTGGCTAAGCCAGCGGTTAAATTCATCGGACTGTTCAAGATTAGACATATGAGCAGCTTTACCAATGCTATTAAATTCAGAATTTGCAATATTTCTATTTAAAAACGCCGCCTGTGTCATCAGGGTAACCGTATCTTCTTCCCCACAAAGGATTAATACCGGAATTAGTATTTCATTCAATGTTGAACACATCTCAGGTCGCTTTGCCAGTGCACTTAACGTCCCTGTAATTGTAATTGGTGAAGTTGTAAGAATGATATCTTTTATTTTTTCAACCAATTCCTTTTTATTTTCCAATGAATCGGGGCAAAATGCATTTTTGACAAAACCTTCCGCAAAATCTTTTAATCCATCTTCATTAATCTGATCGATTGTTTTA
Source organism: Mariniphaga sp. (assembly GCA_025355585.1). GTDB lineage: Bacteria > Bacteroidota > Bacteroidia > Bacteroidales > Prolixibacteraceae > JAAFHB01. Next base: position 13,205 of record JANXZJ010000065.1, read on the forward strand.
TAGCGTTTTTCTTTCCCTTCAGGTGAATCGGCTATGCACTGCGTATCACTTAGAATGAGCGCCTCAAATCTTTCAGGATAACGGTTTACGGCGTTCAATAAAATATATCCGCCCATCGATAAACCACAGGCAACCGCCTTGTCTATCTGCAAAACATCCATCAATTCAACCAAATCATCGGCAAATAAGCTTATAGTCATGTTTTCTTCCCCAAGAGTTGACTTTCCGAATCCCCGAATATCGTAAGCAAGTACGCGATGCGTATGTTTAAGAAACTCCATTTGAGGCTCCCACGATGATTTGTCAAAAGGAAATCCATGAATGAATATTATTGGAATATTTCCTGTTCCAAAATCATCACAACATATTGTAACCCCTTTCAGATTGACATGTATATCTTTTCCTTTAGGTTGTTTCATTTCCATGTTGATTGTAATTATTTAATATCCAAGTAATATCTATTTTTTCTTATTACCTGATTTCTGATCTTCTGCCTTTTGTTCCGCGGCTTTTCGTTTTTTATTAAAATATCCCCTGAAGAGGAAATTATGCTTGGCGGCCTCCATGTTTTCGTCCAAACCTTTGGAACTTTTTTTAATATTTACAATCGTTTGGTTCAGGTTTTCGGCAATAGTAGTATCCTGAATCAATTTTCCCAGCGTTCCGTTTCCACCGTTTATTTTAAGCATAATCTCTGCAAGTTGTTGTGTGATAATTTCGACATTACCAGCTGTCACCTTCAAACTTGCCATAATGGCATCCGTTTCGACCGGCTCTTTTGATGCAAGTTGATCACCGTCCTGAGTTAAAGCAGCTTCAGCGCCACCTTGCGTGATAATTATCAGTCTGTCCCCCATTAATCCCTCTGATCCAATTGCTGCTTCACAATCCTTTTTTATAAACTTCTGAACATCTTTCCGGATCATCATCGTTACCTTAACAGTCGAATCGTTAATTATGAAGATGTTGTCAACTGTACCTACATTAATACCGGCAAAACGGATATTATTTCCAACCTGTAATCCGCTAACATTATAAAAAGTTGAATTAAGAGTATATACAGGATTAAATAAGTTCTTTTGTTTTCCAATTATAAATATGGCCAGGACAAAGAGCACCAATCCTCCTGCAACAAAAATCCCCAACCTGATTTTGAATTTTTCTGAATGCGTTTCCATCTGTTTATGGTATTAATTTCGAGCGTTATAAATTGATTATTTAAAGAAAGATTTGATCAGTGCGTCATTTGACTTTTCAAATTCTTCCAGATTCCCTTCCATATATACTTCACCATCCTTCAACATAACCACCCTGTCTGCTGTCATCTTTGCACATTCAATATCATGGGTGATGATGATGGACGAGGTTCTATATTTTTTTTGAACATCATTGATCAATGAACTAATTTCATCTGAAGTAACCGGATCGAGACCGGTTGTAGGCTCATCATAAAGCATGATCAACGGATCGACAACAATGGTCCGGGCAAGGCTGATTCGCTTACGCATTCCACCCGATAACTGAGAAGGCATTTTATTCAATGCATCCGACAGACCAACATTTTCTAAAACTTCCTTTATCTTTTCGTCAATTTCTTTTTTGGTCAGGTTCTTCTTTATTCTGAGCAATGGAAATTCTAAATTTTGTTTTACAGTCATGGAATCATAAAGTGCCCCGCTCTGAAACAAAAACCCAATTTTCTTTCTCAACTCACCCAAACCGTCACTGTTCAAGGCACCTACATTTTCTCCAAGCACCTTAATAATTCCATTGTTGGGATTTAACAAACCAACAATGCATTTTATCAGAACCGATTTTCCTGAACCCGATTTTCCAAGGACAACGAGGTTTTCGCCTTTAAAAAGCTGTAAAGACACGTCTTTCAATACTTCCTGTTTACCAAACGAAATCTTAAGGCTTTCTATTTCGATAACCGGTTCACCGCTTTTTGTTTTTAATGAAGCAGCTTTAATTGTTTCAGTTTGATCTATCATCATAATACCAGCATATCAGTAATTTGAACTGCAATTACGTCCACAATAAGTACAAGGAGAGATCCTAATACAACTGCCGAATTAGCAGCAATGCCGACACTTTCTGTCCCGCGGCCGGCATTGTATCCTTTATAACAGCCTACAAATCCAATAACAGCTCCGAAGAAAATCGATTTTACAAACGCAGGTAAAAAATCGACAAACTCTATATGACTAAAAGCCTGCGAGAAAAATAAAGGCAGCGTGACGTCACCTTTAATATTAATTCCGATCCAACTTCCAAAAATACCAAGTGCATCTGCATACAATATGAGTAATGGTATCATCAGAATGGCGGCTAAAACCCTTGTAACAACCAGGAACCGCATTGGATTGGTGGAAGAGACTTCCATTGCTTCAATTTGTTCGGTTACTTTCATCGAACCTAACTCAGCGCCCATTCCTGATCCAATTTTTCCTGCACAAATCAATGCTGTAATAACCGGCCCCATTTCCCGGATAAGCGATACAGCTACCATTCCAGGGAGCATTGCATCAGCACCAAATTTCGCGAGAGAGGGTCGGGATTGAATTGTCAGTACCAGACCCATAATGATTCCGGTTACTGAAATAAGAGGTAAAGTCTTATTTCCAATCTGAAAACACTGGCGCAAAAATTCTTTAAACTCAAATTTTCGCGAGAAAGTTTCTTTTACTATCAGTGCTATAAACAGCAGAACATCAGCGAAATTTGTTAAAAAATTGCTTGCCTCTTCAGTCTTTGCAATTGTTTTTTCACTGATCTTGATGGTCCACTCCTTTGCTTTATGAAGGTTCGGGACTATTTTTATTGCCGGTGTTATCTTATTCATCGGTAGATAATTTGTTTTTAATTGACTGATGGAACACCTATATTATCTTCGTGATTGCGAATCGCAGTATCATGCGTGTTTTTTGATTGGATATTTGAATTCAAAGCAGTATGCTATTAATTTTAAAAGGCACCGTTCAGCGAATGCCGTCAAACGATTACTTCTCAAATGTCGCGGTGAAAAATATTTTCCAAATCAATTCTAAATATTACACACCATAAAAAAAGAAATTAAAGCCCTTCAATAAGCTTACGTAATTCCTCTTTTGTTTTACCAAGCGTCTTTTGAAGTCTTCCAAACATCTCGTCTTTCTTGCCTTCTTCAAACATGAGATCATTATCCGTTAAGATGGCAAATTGCTGTTTTAGTTTGCCCTTCTGCTCATTCCAGTTTCCCTTTAATTCCTGAGTATTCATTTTATATATTTTATTCGTGAAAAATTTCATTACAAAGATGTATCTCAAGCTGTTAAAAAATGTTACACAATTTTCGCAAAGAGTTACATCATTCACACATTCAACTATAATGGTTTAGCCGACAAAAAGAGAGGCTGCCAATTGGCAACCTCTTCCTTATTTTCTAATCCATTAATCTACAGAACAACTTATTTTTTCTTCCAAATAGCAATCTTTGAAATGGCTCTGCGGTTAGCTGCGTGTTCAGCAGCAGTACAAATAACACCATCGGCACATTTGTTCACTAAATTTGTTTCACCAAATGCCTCTACTTTTATTCTGGAAGCTTCAATACCCTCTTTGATTAGATAATCCCTAACGGCATTACCACGTTTTTCAGAAAGCGTCATATTATATTTTGCTGGACCTCTTGAATCGCTATAAGCCGATATCTCAACATCAACGGTTGGGTTGTCAATCATATCCTTTACTAAACGGTCAAGTTCAGATGAAGATTTATTGTCAAGATTAAATTTGTCAAACCCAAAATTTAAACCGAAAAGAATGTTATAAACGTTACCCACAACCGCCGGTTCAGCAACAACCACTTCAGGTTCCGGTTTTGGAACTGGTTTTACTTCCGGTTTTGTTTCAGGTATTGCTTCAGGTATCGCAACCGCCACTATTTGTTTTTCGATTTTATGTCCGCGTCCAAGTTTAAGGGCGATACCAGCTCTTACGGTTGTTACATTCAACGATTCAATTGTTCGCGGATCTTGTCCGAAATAGGGTTGAAATGATACAAATGGTGACACTACAAACTGTGTATGCCTGCTCTGCGATGAGAGGAAGATATCGTATCCGGCACCAATCTGCATCGAAATAAGATTATCATTCACATTGCTGAAATCACCCTTCACATCTGCAGGTGCCACTTGTCCGGCAACAGCAGGATTCACTCCTTGTTTGTAGGTGAAGCCCTTGTTCAGATTGAAAGCGAAACGGGGACCGGCATACAAATAGAAATTAGATTTGAAAGGGGCCAGACGTAAACTTGGCTCAACAGTAATGTAAGTAAGATCAGCGTTCAGATCCGCGGGACAATTACATGGAGTCAATACCTCTTTGAATTTACCGCCACGGTTATCGTATCCGGCCTGTAACATGAATCCCAATCTTGTATCGGGACGGTGAAACTCGATAAGTGGTGCAACATACAAACCAACGCCATTACCCTTGTGAAAAGCGGAAGGAACGGAAAGATTTGAATTCAGTTCCTGGGTCGTTCCATTGTAG
>JANXZJ010000015.1 GCA_025355585.1 Mariniphaga sp.
GAGAATACTGGGAAGTTCCCTCCTGACAAAGGACAACATCAGAGACCTGCTCCAGCCTGTAGAGGTGGAGCAAACCCAGAATGACGGGCAGTTGCAATTGGAGTTCGATGCGCGTTAACATAAATTAAGAGACACTAGTGACCTCATTTTATAAATAACATTTTTCCCGTTTGGAAGATAAAAGGAGTTGAAGTGTGAAAATTTTTCCAGGAATAATCATGTTTTAGGAGAATATAAACGTATACTGAAATTTACCTGAAAAAGAAGAAATTTATTTATATTTACAATTCAAACCTGACGCTATGGCACACCATACGCTTAAAACATCCTATTCCGATCTTGTCGACCGGCTTAACCGTTTTCCACAGGGAGCACCACCTTCCGGGCTGCTCAATAAGATACTTAAAGTCTTGTTTAGCGAGAAAGAAGCGCAACTGGTTTCATTGTTACCTATTAAACCCTTTACAGCCGAAAAAGCCAGTATTATTTGGAAATTAGACCTTAAGACCACACAGAAAATCCTTGATGCGTTGGCCGACCGCGCATTATTGGTCGATATGGAACAAAACGGAAAGCAGGAATATGCCCTGCCACCTCCAATGGCCGGATTTTTTGAGTTTTCGATGATGAGAGTGCGTAACGACATCGATCAAAAGGCCCTTGCCAAACTCTTTTATCAATACCTGAATGTAGAAGAAGATTTTATCCGTGAGCTTTTTACAAGAGGTGAAACCCAGCTTGGCAGGGTTTTCGTAAATGAACCTTCCTTATCTCCAGAAAATGCCTTGCATGTCCTCGATTACGAACGTGCCACCGAAATCATCAAAACAGCTACCCATATTGGTGTTGGAACATGCTACTGCCGCCATAAAATGATGCACATGGACAAGGCATGCGATGCACCCATGGACATTTGCATGACGTTTAATACCTCTGCAGCGTCACTAACAAAACACGGACATGCCCGCAAAATCGATAAAGCAGAATGTCTCGATCTTTTGCTTGAGGCTTATGATCATAACCTGGTTCAATTCGGTGAAAATGTACGCGAAGAGGTCAATTTCATCTGTAATTGTTGCGGTTGCTGTTGCGAAGCAATGATTGCAGCACGTCGGTTTGCCATATTAAACCCTGTTCATACAACCAACTTTATCCCGGCGATTATTGAGTTACAATGCAATGGTTGCGGTAAATGCGTCATTGCCTGCCCTGTCGAAGCCATGACACTTGTCTCAGCCAACGATCCTCATCATCCAAACCTCAAAAAAGCATTACTGAACGAGGAACGTTGTCTCGGATGTGGTATTTGTGTCAGAAGTTGTGCAGTAAACAGCATAATGTTAAAATCACGCGCAAAAAGGGTTTTAACGCCATTGAATGGCGTACACAAAGCAGTTGTAATGGCCATCGAACGTGGCAGCCTGCAACACCTGATTTTCGATAACCGGGTTTTATTTAGTCACCGGGCGCTCTCTGCAGTATTGGGAGTATTGCTGAAGCTGCCGCCCATTAAACAAGCCATGGCCAGCCAGCAAATTAAATCACGCTTTTTCGAAAAAGTGATCCAAAAGCTTGAAATATAAAGCGTTGTTGGCAAGGGATCTAAAAAGTAAAGGTTAAAGCAGACAGGGCAAAATCCTGAAACACTTTAACCTTTACAAGTTAACTTTTAACCGATCTTCTTTATAATTCGCGGATCTTGATATTACGGAACCAGATTGGGTATCCATGATCCTGAAGACCAATGTAACCTTCTTTGGCAATCCCTTCAGTAAATCCAGGGAAAGTTTTGAATTTGCTCTTGGCAACCATTGCATCCCATTCAGGAGTCCACATGGTGTAAGTAAGCACCTTAACACCGTTCTGTATATGAGTAACTACACCATCTTTTACCTTGATCACGATCGTATTCCACGAACCGGCAGGCTTTACTGTTTTAGGATCAGCGGCAATCATATCGTATAATGAACCTGCAAGATGGCTGGCAATTTTATTGTCCGAGGCATCTACATTGTCGAGTACCTGAACTTCTGGTGCGGCATAATAAATAGGTTGTCCGGGTACTTCGCGAACATTAAAGAAAATACCTGAATTACCTGCCTTGCCGGCGTTCCAGTCAACCGAAAGCTCGAAGTTTTTAAATTTCTTTGTGGAGAATAGGATATCACCGTTGGCACCTTGTCCCGGTTTCTTTCCTTCGCCCGTAAAGACATTCATAGCATCCTGATCGATCTTCCAGTTTTTGGGCATCTCAGTACCATTACATTGTCTCCATCCGTCGAAGTTCTTACCATTAAACAGCAGTGACCAACCCTCTTTGGTCTCTTTTTTCGAAAGCTTGTTTAATTCCTGTGAAAATGAAGGAAGTGCGATCAGCATCGCAGCAACCAGTGATAATGTCAAAAAAATGTTCTTTCTCATGATTTAATTTTTAATCACCCCCTGGGTGAAATTGATGAAAATTGGAAATAGTTAATATTGACACCAAAGATAATGATTCAATGATTAATGGTTAGTTATAAAATGTTAATTGTTAAGGAAACCACGCGAAGCCTGCCTTGTACAAAATGCCAATAACCTCAGGTAAGTAATCCTGCAAAGAACGAGGTTTCGGGATAAGAAAGAACGCCCCCATGTTTAATCCTGATATTGTGAAGCAAAGGAATCTGATACTCATTAGAAAATCGAATCATATAGCCGCGGATAAACAAATCATAGAATTGTCGCATTAACCTGTTAAATTAGATGGCCTTCTGATATTGAAATGCTATTTTTGGTAAAAAATAGAAAATGCAAATTGAAATTCGTAAAGCCAAACTTACCGACCGTGATCAGATCGCTCAATTTCAAATTGAGATGGCATGGGAAACAGAAAATTTTAGACTTGAAGGCATTACCGTTTTAAAAGGGGTAGAGGCCGTATTGAACAATGAGCGCCTTGGTGCTTATTATCTGGCAGTTGTGGACCATGAAATTGTGGGTTCGTTGCTTACTACTTTTGAATGGAGCGATTGGCGAAATGGCACTGTTCTTTGGATTCAGTCGGTATATGTCGATCGGAAGTTCCGCAAGCTTGGGATTTATGGTACACTTTACGATTACGTCAAAGCCCTTGTTGTTGCTGACGCATCACTGAAAGGAATCCGGTTGTATGTCGATGAGTCAAATAAAGGTGCCCGGGAGGTATATAGCCGCCTTGGGATGAATGGCGAACATTACAGGGTTTTTGAATGGATGAAGAAGTGAACGAATGCAGCGGTGCATGGCATGTGCCTGAAAGAATATCGTAAAACCCCGATTTCGAACCTAATTATTTAATTCTTCCAATTAAAATTTTATCGTATTCAATATCATAGGGTTCCCAAAGTTCTTTTTTATTCCCTTCAACGTCCGCCTGTTCTTGTCTTGACAAAGTAACCAAAGTAAGCGCCGATGAAACCTGGAATTAATGCAATCAAGGCACCGAAGTTATTTGAGATAGCAATACTTGCCAAAGGGATCCAAACACTAACTACTAAAGCGGTTAACCATGGTTTTTGCGGTGAAAGATAACCAAATAGAGCAGATGCCAATAAAACCATCATCACAGAAATGCCTGTGTCATCCCAGTTAGGCCTTAAATCAATCCATGCAATTGCCCAACCGGTTATTGTTGCAAGCAAGAGGACGATGATTGAAATCTTTTTCATTATTGTTTGATATTATAAGCCATTAAACTCCTCCCATGACGAATATAAAGTGTGCCATTGGCAATTACAGGATGAGAGAAATGTTCTTTGGTGCCTCGGGTTATTCTAAAACTACTTACCTCTTTTAGCGAATTTTCACCCGGATCGACAAGATGAAAATTTCCCTTTTCGTCATAAAGGTAAATCATTCCATCGGCGTAAATAGTAGCACCACGACCAATCTTAAGTTGCCGGGTTACATTGCCGCTTTCCATGTCGAGTGACATGAGCTCTTGTTTACGATGACCTGTAGCAATCAGCCGGTTGTCGAGTTGAACAACCCCACCCATGATATTATCAAAAAGCTTACATCGCCACACTTCTGTGATGCTTTCACCATTGTCGGAGAGTTTAAGTTTGACCGTACGGTTCCCATCTCCTGACACATAATAAAGATAGCCTTTGTCGAAGATCGGGGCGTTAGAATGGACATTGCCCGCTGTATCCTGTTTGTGGGTGAATAACAGGTTCCCTTTATCAGCATCAATTCCTAACATGGTGAGTTCAGAAAAAGTAAGCAGGATATTGTGTTTACCTCGGTGAATAATCCGTGGGGAACAGAACGCAGAAATCTGACCAACTCCTTTGCATTTCCAGATCAACCCGCCGGTAAACCTGTTCAATGCAACTACATTGGTGTCAGCACCTCCAGGTGTACAATAGATCATTTTATCTTTTACAAGCAATCCTTCGGAATACCCGAAGATTGTATTTTTTCCATGGAGATCGGAGAAAAGGTTGACTGACCAAACCTTGCTTCCATCTTTGCGATTCATACAGGCTATTTCGCCTTTTCCTGTCACAGCATAAACCAGATCGTCAACCACCGTTGGTGCAGAACGTGAACCGGGAAAGCTAATTGCCCATTCCGGACCATAAGGCACTTTCCACCGAAGATTTCCCTTCAGATCAAATGAATAAAGATAGCATGTGCTGTCAATTGCTCCGGTAATAAATAACCCGTCCTTTGTTATTACTGGTGAGCCATAACCATCGCCAACGGAATCACTGGCCCATAAAAGTTTGGGACCTTCGGCTGGCCATTTCTTTAACAAACCTTTATCGGGATAGTGTCCATCACGGTTTTGTCCCCGCCATTGGGCAATTTCAGGCTGATGGATGCAGGAGGCAATAAGTATTAAAACGGACAATGTTAAAATTAGACGACACATTTTTGGCAATGATTTGATTGTTTTACGAATTTGGAATGAGGGTATAATAGTAGTGATATTTCTGATTTTATTTCAGGCAGGTGCGTATTTTTTTTGAAGCATACGAGAAGAGGTGATCGCGTGAATCGTAAATTTAGCGTAAAATTACCGACCGAAATTAATACGTTATAATCTCACCTTATGATCGTCACGAAATTGGAGAGAACAATGTTCCCCCCCTTCTTTCCCATGTTACCATCAAAATGACCAATCACTTCAATACGATGGATAGCCTGGAATTCAGCAGATAACAGGACAGTAGGGTTTTCATTCGATAAAAAAACGATTGGAAAGGTCCCGGGAAACTGCGGCTGTGTTGCAGGATCCCATCCTTTCACCTGATGACCACTTTTCCAGATTACTTCGATAAATTTACCGGGTATCTCACCATTAAAATAGAATGGAACATTTTTCAGATCATCGCGGTGACGTAGCTCTTTATACGACCTATAATTTGGATTGGTCATCGCAAGTTTTGATGCCAGCGGAAGAAGTGTCAGACAGACAGAAAGTACCATCCCAACCATTCCCATCCAGAGCCAAAGCGGATTTTTTTTCAGAAATGCACGAACAAGAAACATTGTTAATCCCCAGAAAAAGGTGAAAATCAATATCAATAAACCAATTCCGGGTATCGCTTCCCCTTTAACCCCGAAAACCACAGTTATAGGAATTGCAAAACTGATCAACGCCATTAGGATGGAATTCAACCGAAAAATAACAAGATCAGTTTTGGCAAACGATGATGACTCGAAAGCGTGTATCAGGTAGCGAAAATAAAAAGCGGTGAGTAATGAAAGCGGAAGAAGTACAGGAAGGAGATAACGCTCTTTTTTCTCAGGAAATAATGAAAGTAATATCACCGAAACAACAACCCATAAGGCGAGAAAGGCATAGTTTCCAAACCGTTCAATCCTTGGCCCTGCATAGGGAAAATAAAGTGCGATTGTCGCAATGATTGCCCAGATGCCAGATTGTACAGGAAAACTCCAGTAATGATAAAATGGACGCGTACTCCGGTTCAGCCAGGCCGCCGATTCCTGTTGTGCAATCTGTGCCGAGAAATCGGGATGCGAAAACCAGATCATGATCGGCCACCAAAGACTAACCACGAGGGTTGTCAGCACCATCAGGGTAATTCCCCACTTCTTTTCGGCAACACCTTTCCATCGATACGAGAATGACCGGGCGATCAGATAGGGCAATAGAAGCGCATAAAAGGAGATAGGACCTTTGCTCATAAACGAAAGTCCCATGAGCAATCCAGCTCCAACCAACTCGCCCCAACCGTTTCTGTCACTTTTAAGTCCTTTATGAATCAGCCATATTGCCCCAATCATAAAGCTGTGACAAAAGATATCCCAGCTGATATCGCGTGCCATAAAGAAGATATAAAAAGAAGTACCTGCGGTTCCGGCTACCAGAAAAGGAAGTAATTGATCTTCGGTTAATTCAGTGGTAAGTTTAAAGAGAAAAAAAATCAGCAGCAAAGCTGCAAGCGCAGCAGGCAACCGTAGCAACGAGAGATTCTCATCGCCAGAAAAGTGCATTGTTGCTGCTGCAATCCAGCTGGGAAGCGGAGGTTTTTCAAGACGTAACTCTCCGTTCATCGTCGGTTCAAGCCAGTTGTTTTTCTGAAGGATCTCCCTTGCGGTTGTGAGATTACGCGCCTCCATGATATTTGCTTCAATCGCACCGTTATTCGCTACAAAAGCAATGAATGCAATCAGAAGGAGCAGGAAAAGCCGGAGGTTACGATTGTTCATGAATCAGAATTTGCTGTCAGACGTTTTTGGTCCGATCAAAAATAGCAAATCCATCCAACTTATCTATTTTCCAACACGTGTTTTCCCCAACTTAAGGTTTCTGAGATAGATCAACAGACCAGATAACTGTCCAAATAACAAGACAGGATCAAACCGAAGAACTGCATAAATAACAATCATGAACGATCCTACCCCACTGACAAACCAAAACCGTTGTGTCAATACCGATTCATTTTTCGATTCGGAGTCGATCCACTGAACGTAAAACCGAAGCGTGAAAATCACCTGACCAACACTTCCCCATATCTTCAACGGTAATGAGATCTCGTCATTCTTCAAAAGAGAGGTTAGATTTCCGTGCATATCGGAGAGCAAATATCCCAATGTGATAATTGGGGCGATTATAACAATAAACCTAAAGATGAGAGGGATCGGGCGCCATTGTTCCTTCAGATGGAGGTTCCTGACATAAATAAAATAAACCAGAACCTGCCCCAAAACAATCGCGAAATCGTGCCTTAAGATTCCGTAAAGAAGGAAGATCAGCGATCCTAAAATACTTAATTGCCAGAATATAACCGGAGAAAGTGACTTGCCGGCCTTTTCGGATTTCACCCACTGCACAATCATACGGGCAGCAAAAAGCAGCTGAGCCGTAAAGCCGACAGCAAATATACAAAGAGATGATAGGTTCATCCTCTGTCTGTTATTTCGTAACGAATCGTCCGTTTTCGCATCCAGCTGAATGCGATCAGGTCAGTGGCGGGACCCAACAACCGGTTCCAGAGATGAAAGTTCGATTTCCCTGCAAGTCGTTTAAAGTGTCGGACAGGTACTTCCTTCACTTTTCCTCCGCCAAGCAGAACAAGGGCGGGAAGAAACCGGTGCATTCCTTTGAAAAACGGAATTTTGC
>JANXZJ010000116.1 GCA_025355585.1 Mariniphaga sp.
GATTGCTGAAAGCTTCTTGATACAAATAGATCATCCAGCGTGATTTGTTGCGCCTGTAATGTAATATAACAGACTGAAATCAAAAATAATACTAAAGAAATTCTGCGCATAATAGGAGTGTATAACCTGTTTTTCAACGTCAAAAATATTAAAAAATGGGGAGAGCTGGGTAATTTAATGGCAAGTCTTCAAAAATACATTCATTAAACTTGACGATATTTTTGAAGAACAGGCAAGAATGACTAATTTTGCCCCTTCAAAAAAAGAAAGAATGATAAAAATTACACTTCCTGATAACTCTGTAAAGGAATTTAATAAAGGGATTACGGGTCTCGAAATTGCTGAATCGATCAGCAGTCGTCTGGCCAAGGAGGTACTCGCAATATCTGTCGATGGTGAAACACGGGATCTTACCCGGGCTATTGATAATGATGCTTCTATCAAACTTCTTTTGTGGGATGATCGTGAGGGGCGCGAAACTTTCTGGCATTCGTCAGCTCACCTGATGGCAGAAGCCATTGAGTTTTTTTATCCCGGGACAAAGTTTGGAATAGGACCCACAGTAGACAACGGGTTTTACTACGACATCGATCTTCCGAAAGGAAAAGTATTGAGCGACAAGGATCTGGTCATTTTTGAGCAAAAAATACTCGAACTGGCACGAACCAAAGAAGAGATCTTCAGAACTGAAATTTCGAAAGCCGACGCTTTAAAATTATTTACCGAAAAAGGAGATCAATATAAACTTGAACTGATTACTGATCTTCAGGACGGTACGATCACTATTTATAAACAAGGTAATTTTACCGATTTATGCCGTGGGCCGCATTTGCCGAACATGGGATTTATCAAGGCAGTTAAGTTGACAAATATAGCCGGTGCTTACTGGCGCGGGAACGAGAAAAACAAAATGCTCACGAGGGTTTACGGGATTACATTCCCTAAACAAAAATTGCTCGAAGAGTACCTTGTTTTGCTTGAAGAAGCGAAGAAAAGAGATCATCGCAAGATCGGGAAAGAGATGGAACTGTTCACTTTTTCACCTGCTGTGGGTCTGGGATTGCCACTTTGGTTACCTAAAGGAGCCATTTTGCGTGAACAGCTTGAGAAGTTTTTGAAAAAAGTACAGAAGAAATTTGGCTACGAACAAGTGATCACTCCCCATATTGGTGATGTTGGACTTTATAAAACTTCGGGACACTTTCAGAAATACGGAAAGGATTCGTTTCAGCCGATTCGTACGCCCAATGAAGGCGAAGAGTATATGCTGAAACCGATGAACTGCCCTCATCACTGCGAGATTTTCAAGTTTAAACCACGTTCATACAAAGATTTACCAGTTCGCATGGCCGAATTCGGAACAGTTTACCGTTACGAACAAAGTGGTGAGCTGCACGGACTCACACGCGTCAGGAGCTTTACGCAGGATGATGCACATATTTTCTGTCGTCCCGATCAGCTGAAAGAGGAGTTTCTGAAAGTAATCGACATCATCTTCATCATATTTAAAGCACTCGATTTTAAAAATTATTCGGCTCAGATTTCGTTACGTGATCCGAAGAACAAAGAGAAATACATTGGTTCGGACGAAAACTGGGAAAAAGCTGAGTCTGCAATTATTGAGGCTTGTACTGAGAAAGGGCTGAAAACCAAAACTGAATTGGGCGAAGCCGCTTTTTACGGACCAAAACTTGATTTTATGATCAAGGATGCTTTGGGTCGCAGCTGGCAGCTCGGAACAATCCAGGTGGATTACAATCTTCCGGAACGATTTGGACTTGAATATATTGGAGCCGATGATAAACGTCACCGTCCTGTAATGATTCACCGGGCACCATTCGGATCGATGGAACGTTTTGTTGCTGTACTCATCGAACATACTGCAGGTATATTCCCTTTATGGCTGACACCTGACCAGGTTGTAATTTTACCAATCAGCGAAAAGTACAACGAATATGCGCAAAAAGTTTCAAATCAATTAAATAATTCCGATATTCGCGCCGGAATTGACGACCGCAATGAAAAAATCGGTAGAAAAATCAGGGACAATGAGATGAAACACATTCCATACTTACTGATTGTTGGTGAAAAAGAATGCGAAAGCAACACGGTTTCAGTGCGACGTCAGGGAGAAGGAGACAAGGGATCAATGTCGGTAGATTCGTTTGCTGAATTCATCGGTAAGGAGGTCAGCGAACAGTTGGCGGAAGCATATAAATAGTGGTTAATTAACTAAAAAATAGGAGGATAAAGCCATAGCAGTTATTAGAGGCAACGGCCCAAGAGGCCCAAGAGAAGAAGAGAAATCACCCTTTCGGATTAATCATCAGATTCGTGTTCCTGAAGTCCGGTTAGTGGGAGAAAATATCGAAACCCCAGGGGTTTTCAGGATTCAGGATGCACTTCGCAAAGCTGACGAATTGGAGCTTGATCTGGTTGAAATTTCACCAAATGCCGAGCCGCCTGTTTGCAGAATTACCGATTTTCAGAAATTTCTTTACGAACAAAAGAAGAAGCAGAAGGAATTAAAAGCCAAAGCTTCCAAAATTATTGTGAAGGAGATTCGTTTTGGTCCAAATACGGATGACCATGACTACAACTTTAAGTTAAAACATGCAGAGCGGTTTCTTCAGGAAGGCGCTAAAGTTAAAGCCTACGTGTTTTTTAAAGGACGGTCGATCTTATATAACGAGCAAGGAGAAATTTTGCTGCTCCGTTTCGCCAATGCGTTGGAAGAAGTCGGAAAAGTTGAACAGCTTCCGAAACTTGAAGGAAAGAGAATGACAATATTTATTTCGCCTAAAAAGAAAAAATAATTTAATACTTAGACAGGAATGCCTAAAATGAAATCGAATGCCGGGGCTAAGAAACGTTTCAAGCTGACCGGATCAGGGTTAATTAAAAGGAAACATGCTTATAAAAGTCATATTTTGACCAAGAAAAGCACCAAACGCAAACGTAACCTCACTTATTGGGGTTTGGTAGCCAAAGTTGACACGCATCACGTCAAGAGGCTCCTTGCAATGAGGTAATGTTTTGCTTTTAATAAAAAAATAGAATTAGGTTTAACCGAATAATGAGCTCATAAAGATTCCTTTAAACAGGAACGCCATTGTTCTAAAACAAAAAGAAATGCCAAGATCAGTAAATCATGTCGCATCGAAAGCCCGAAGGAAAAAGCTTCTGCTTCTTACCAGGGGATACTTTGGATCACGTAAAAATGTCTGGACGGTTGCCAAAAACACATACGAAAAAGGATTAGGGTATGCGTACCGTGACAGAAAAAGCAAAAAAAGGTTGTTCCGTGCATTATGGATTCAGCGTATCAACGCTGCTGTTCGCATAGAAGGTCTGTCTTACTCACAATTTATGGGTAAGTGTAAGGTTGCCAAAATCGATATTAACCGCAAGGTTCTGGCCGATTTGGCGATGAACAATCCAGCTGCATTCAGCGCAATTGTTAACAAGGTAAAGTAATTTGAAAAGTTAGGCGAAATAAATTTTCAGATAAGAAAAGGAGCTCATTGGGCTCCTTTTTTATTTGGGGTAAACCGGTGCTTAGATTGAAGTAAGAAAATAATTTGTTCCTGATATAGATGCAAAAATCAATCATTACAATTACTTCCATTTTTATTTTTAAATCGCCTAAACTTTTTTTATTTTTACTGGCACTTAAACTTCACAATTCCCATGTCAGCTCTTCATCTATCACTTCTCCTGCTTCTTGCCGGATGTTCACTGGTAGCCGTGGCCCAGAAATCCGACTCAAATGAGTTTTTTAAGTCTTCTGTATTCACGCCCGTGAATAGCTTCACCTCTGGTGTGGAAGGGCCCGCCATAGACAAATCAGGAAATATATATGCCGTAAACTTTAACCATCAGGGTACTATTGGCAAAGTTACGCCCGAAGGTGTCGCCAGTGTCTTTATCGAATTACCAGGTGGCAGCATCGGAAATGGTATCCGTTTTGATAGTCACGGCAATATGTTTATCGCCGATTACACGAATCACAATGTTCTAAAGGTGGAGATGTCCACAAAAGAATTAAGTGTTTTTGCGCATGAATCGCGTATGCACCAGCCAAATGATATCGCGATTGACAGTAAAGACCGTATCTATGCGAGTGATCCCGACTTTTTGGATGGCCATGGTCAAATCTGGCGAATAGACACGAATGGGAAGGTCACTCTGCTCGATAATCTGCGGGGACCAACAAATGGGATCGAGATAAGCCCGGATGAAAAAACGCTTTATGTCAATGCGGTACCGAAAGTATGGGCTTATGATTTATTACCGAACGGAGATTTAGGGAAGAAGCATTTGCTGATTGAATTTCGTGGTTTCGGAATGGACGGAATGCGTTGTGATACACAAGGGAATTTATACATCACCCGATTTGGGAAAGGTACGGTTGTGAAAGTTTCTCCTACAGGTAAAGTGCTTCAGGAAATTGTTCTTCATGGGAAAAGGCCCACCAATGTTGCATTTGGAGGAAAGGACGGGCGTACAATGTATGTTACGATTCAGGATAAAGGAAATATCGAAAGTTTTTTGGTGGATTTCCCTGGTCGTGAACGGAAAATGAATGTGAAATAACAAACTGGATTCATATCAATTACCATAAAAAAACTGACATGAGACGCAGAGACGCAATTCGAAGTTTAGCCGTTTTACCGGTTGCAGGAGTGGCCGCCGGAACTGTATTACCTCTCGGGTCATTGCTCGCTTCGCCAGCGACACCACCCACGCCAAAAAGAAATTTATTTAAGGAACTTGGCATCCGCACCTTTATCAATGCTGCTGGCACCTATACTTTTATGTCGGGCTGCCTTATGCACGAAGAGGTGGTGGATGCGATCAGATCAACAGCCCACGAATTTGCGATGATCGATGAGGTGCAGGACAAAGTCGGCGAAAAAATTGCCGCGATGTGCCATGCAGAAGCTGCTACTGTCACGGCAGGGTGCTGGTCGGCACTTGTGTTGGGCACTGCCGGAGTGTTAACCGGTACAGACCTCAAAAAAGTGGCTAAGTTGCCTGATCTTGAAGGAATGAAATCCGAAGTGATTGTTCAAAAGGCGCATAACCAGGGATATGTTCATGCCGTCACCAATACGGGAGTTAAAATTATTGAAATTGAAACTTCGGCTGAGCTGGAAAAGGCAGTGAACCAAAATACAGCCATGATGTGGTTCCTCAATTACGCAGGACCCAACGGGAAAATCCCGGACACGGAATGGGTTGCATTGGGTAAGAAACACAATATCCCCACGATGATTGATATGGCTGCCGATGCAACTCCGGTTGAAAACATGTGGAAATTCAATGACATGGGATTTGACCTTGTTTGTGTTTCGGGCGGGAAAGGAATTCGAGGTCCGCAAAGTGCAGGAATACTGATGGGTAAAAAAGATTTAATTGCCGCCGCCAGGTTAAATTCTCCTCCGCGCGGAGGTAATATCGGCCGGGGTATGAAAGTAAACAAGGAGGAAATCCTTGGGATGTATGTCGCTCTCGAAAAGTTTATCAACCTCGATCATTCTAAACAATGGAAGATCTGGGAAGACCGTATTGCTATAATGGAAAGTGCAGCCCGAAAAATAAATGGCGTTACCACCACCGTTTCTGTCCCTCCTGTCGCTAACCGGACCCCTACGCTGAACATTGCGTGGGATATCAATAGAGTAAAGGTAACCAAGGAGGAGTTTCAGGAAAGATTGCGTAAAGGGGAACCTTCAATTGAAGTGATGGGCGGAAAAGATAACAGCATTACCATCACTTCATGGAATTTGGAGCCGGGTCAGGAAAAGATGGTCGCAAAGCGGTTAAAAGAAGAATTTGGTAAAGCATCCGGCTGACCGACAGCTTACTTTTATTGATTTGTCAGGAATGCCTTTCACAAGGCATGAGTTCTTTATATTTAAAATTAACCCATGAGAAGTAAATCACTATTTGTTCTTTTGATGCTGGTCATGATGACAGGTTTTGCCATGGCTCAAACCTACAGCATCGTCATTAAGGGAGGCCATCTGATTGATCCAAAAAACAATATCGATGGCATAATGGATATTGCGGTCAACGACGGTAAAGTCTCATTGATTGCCAAAAATATCGATCCGAAGGAAGGAAAGCAGGTGGTCGATGCCAGTGGATTATATGTCACGCCGGGTCTGATTGATATTCATGTTCACGTTTTCCAGGGGACCAATCCCGACCAGCAATATATGAATGGTCCGGCCGCTGTTACTCCCGACGGATTTACTTTTCGCGTTGGTGTAACGACCATCGTCGATGCGGGTTGTGCCGGATGGCGCACATTTCCTGCATTCAAACGGCAGACGATCGATTTATCACAAACCCGGGTGCTGGCTTTTCTGAATATTGTTGGTGAAGGGATGCGTGGAGGTCCTTTCGAGCAGAATCTCAAAGATATGGATTCCAAATTGACTGCTGACTTCGCCAAAAAAAATGCCGGTGATATTGTAGGCATTAAACTGGCTCATTACGATGGTCCCGACTGGTCACCCACTGACCGTGCCGAGGAGGCAGGGAAACAGGCAAACATTCCTGTGATGATCGATTTTGGCGGAAGCAATCCCCCACTTTCACTGGAAGAATTGTTTATGAAACATTTGCGTCCCGGAGATATTTTCACACATTGTTATGCACAATTAGCAAGTGGCAGGGAATGTATTGTCGATCCTCAAACAGGCAAAGTCAAGCCATTTGTATGGGAAGCACAGAAGCGTGGCATCGTTTTCGATGTTGGTTATGGAGGCATCAGTTTCGCTTATTCACAAGGCATACCGGCCATCAAAAGTGGTTTTTATCCCCAGGCCATCAGTACCGATCTCCATATTGGCAGTATGAACGGGGCTATGAAAGATATGCTGACAACCATGTCGAAATTTATGGCAATGGGAATGGATCTGCAAAGCGTCATCAAAGCAAGCACCTGGTTACCAGCCCAGGTTATCAACCGGAAAGAACTGGGAAATCTTTCTGTAGGGACCGGGGCTGACATTGCAATATTGAGGATCAGGGAAGGTAAATTCGGATTGTTCGATTATACCGGGTATAAACTTGAAACGAATAAAAAGCTGGAATGTGAAATGACAATAAGAGCCGGAAAAATTGTCTATGACCTGAATGGAATCGCAGATCCGGTTACACTTTACGGCAAGTAGCTATGCATCTTTTACCAGAGTATTAAAAACTTTCTATATTTTACATTTTTAAATTAACTGATATGAAAACACAAAGAAGAACTGTATTGAAAAATTTGTTGGCTTCAATCGTAGGTGTAGCCGGATTCGGACTTGTGGCCAACGCAAAGAGCAGTATCATTGAAGAAAAAGCAACTTCAAATGTTCCCGCAGGTGATGATGTACCCTTGTTTCAGTCTCATACCACGCATGGGAACCTTGTATTTCTTTCAGGGATCGGAGCCCATGTCGCACCTTTTGAGATTGCAGCCCATACGGATATTGTACTCAAAGGACTTGAGAAAGAACTGATAAAGGCAGGATCTTCGATGGAAAAGGTATTGAAGGTAACCGTATACCTGAATGACATCGCTGATTACAAAGGGATGAATGAAGTTTACAAAGGCCGTTTCGGCAAGAATCCTCCTGTCAGGAGTACAATTGCTGTTGCCAAAGGTGGCGTGCCCGGCGATTCATTGGTTGAGATGGATTGTATCGCCTACATATAAGAATGTCTGATATTTCGTAATTTCCTAATGGAAATCAGGTCGGCAGAATCAGTGAATAGAACGGTCGTTTAAATAAATGACCAACGCATATCACTTCGATTCTGCCGACCTTTTGTTTCTTGCCAGTAATTGAATGAAATCAGATTCCGGTCAGGTATAGATCACCATCTGCCGTTCAGCATCCCAACCCATTCCTTTCACATACATGTTGTAAAGTCCCGGTTGTGAGAATCCATCCCAAACAACCTGGTGCTTACCGGGTTCAAGATCGTTTGCCTCAAGCCGCCAAACAACTTCGCCGTGACGATTCAGGATATCCACGTAAACATCACCCTTTTCGGGAACATTAACCTCCATCACAACCTTGTCGTTCGAATCAGTACCAAGTGCCCGGATTGAAGGAACCTTACTTTGGGCAATCCTGCCTGATTTCCAGGACGTATAGTCGAACGGTTCGTCGCAAAGATGGTATTTATCTTCGTTTTGTCCGTCGGTATTTTTGCGGAGATAACAGGTTAGAAGCGGTGTTCTCTCCAGCGAGTTAAGTTTTATCAGCTTTGCCTGCCCGTTTTTCCACAGATAAACCGGAATGTCCATCGGGTTCAGAACATTTGAAACACCCCGTTCAATGCCAATGTGGAATAAACCAAAATTTCCCGGTTCGTGACCAGCCAGCCAGTGCGTAATGATATCAACCCTGAAAGCATCCTTCCCGAAAATTATTTTGTTGCTCATAAAATCCATCGGCTTGCCGTCGTGAGGTCCGCCCGAAAAACCATCCCCGTCGTGACCGTATATTGCCTCAACAATGTTAATTCCGGTTGGTGTAACGCTATAGGAATCAATCATCCGGTGAACCCATTGTTCCATAAAAAGTCCGCCACCGTAAGGAGGTCTCTCCATACGCGTGTTCCAGCGCGGGATACCTGCTGCAACATGCTTCTTATGAAATTCGTCTATCCTTTCAAGGTAGTCAGGCTGGAAGAATGGATGATAGCGGCTATCATAGCTTTTGAAAATGCTGTAATTTCCGCCACAATACTGGTGAAATTTCTTTGCGGTAATTCCCTGCAGGTTCTTAATGGAAGCAGTAATTCCCATCATGTGGGCTTTGAATTTGGCGATATTGATCAGAAAGGTGTCTGGTGCAGTCATCGGTGCCATAAAGCCTACCTCTTTAAAGACAACGCCATCAACTTTTTTAAAAATAACATCCTCTTTGGCTAAGTCCCAGAAGTCATTTGAACTTAGGTCTCTCAGGTCAAAATGATTCCTTTCGGCCATCTGTGTATAGCCCATATCTTTCCATAAAAATGGACACGCACATTCCCTTAAATAAAATTCCGATGGCCCCTTTTCCTTGACGGCCTTTAGAAATCCTTCGATGAAATTCAGATCGGTAGTAATGCCAACATTTGCCAGCGGATCCGTAGTGTCAACGGGACCGCTGCAGGTCCAGTTAGGTTTGCAGGTTATTTTTGTCGAATCCGGATAACCCTTACCATTAGATGTTCTGACAAACATCTCTTTGGCAAGTTTTGACGCCGCATCATGGATCTGCCGGGTATCGCTCTTCTCTTTAATGGAGGTAAGATTTATAAAAACTGCTTCAGGATGTTCTTTTATAAAAGGATGAAGGTCGAAACCGGTACCTCCCGATGAGGCAATGTTTCCAAATGCATTGTATCCTGGACCAATCAAGGAAACGATGCCTGCTGCCGAAGAAACTTTTATGAAATCACGTCTTTTCATCCTTATTCAAATAAAAAAACCATTCTTCATCCCACTGTACCAATAAATATAGGTTGATATTCTACTTTATATTCTGGATCCTAAAACCAAAGCTGTTCTGTTTAGCTTGTAAACGTTGATAAAAATAACACATTTGCCACCGGATTGTTCGTTGGTGTTTATTTTTTTGACAGTTGGTTCAGTTTAGGTGGCAAAAGGTCGCCCGGTTGGGAATTTTAAGGCACGGCGAATCGCCTTTTGGTTGTGCCGCGTGGCTTTGAACCGGGCATTTATATACTCACCCATATAGATCTGACCCGATATCGCATCACCGGATACCGTGCCCGAAAAAATAAAGGGGATGTTATCGGCGATATGCCGGTCGGAACTGCTCAGTTTTACCTGATCACCCTCAACAGTTCCCGCCATTTCACGCGTTGAAAAATCTCCTTTGTGTGAACCTTGCAGCCAGTTACCATCCTGCTCAATAAAAAAGGAGTGCTGGCTTTTACTGCTATAGAACTCAATTTCGACGTCCCACCGACCTGCAACGTTAACAGATGGAGCAGCCATCTCCTTTGATTTTGTGTGTTTCTGCGACAGCACCTCAACAATACGGTCTGCCACTACTTTATCGTTGCCTGGCTGCATCTGACCTGCGCAAATGGCAATGGAGGTATTTCCCGATTCGTCGGTCAAACTGCTGTGGACCGCTATCCTCGGTTTGGTTGCTGCCAATTGCTCGGCAACTTCCGGCCCGCTGATATTAAATTGTTCCGGATTCCATGAGATGTTCAGTAACGGACTGCGGTTGTTCAGCCCTTCAGTCTCAATAAACCTGGTTTTTAAACCATTAATGGATAATACCTGTTTGGAAACGTTTTCAAGCCAGGTGTGCCATGTTTTCATTTTTTCAACATGATCGCGGGTTACCCACGATTCAACAGCGGCCAGCATGCCCATCATCTCTTCCTTGCCGACTTTATTATCCCTGCCCGGGCCATGGTGAGGCGCACCAGACTGCCATGCAGACATCAGAACATCTTTCTTACCCAGTAAAAGTCCGGCACACTGAGGTCCGCACAGTGCCTTTCCCCCGCTATAAGCTACAACAGTTGCACCTTGCTGCAGATGAATATTTGGAATGGTAAGGTCTTCAGCCGCAGCATCCACAAGGATGGGGATCCCTTTGGGTCCGGCAATTCCGGCAATGGTTTCCAGTGCAAATGTTTGTCCCGGTGAAGTCTCGGAACCGGCCATCAGGTAGATCATTGCGGTACGGGAATTCAATGCATTCTCAAATTCTTTCATTGTATCTACAGTGATGATATTCACCCCGATATTTCGGATCGCATGATCGTATACATTTCGGGAACTTCGAGGGATAACCACCTCTGTCTTATCAAAACCGGCCAGGTCCGGAATACGGATCAGTTTCTCCGGATTACCGCCTGTGACGCAGGCCGCAGTTACATGCTTCATCCCGGCAGCGCAACCAGCCGAAACCATCCCCCACTCGGCTCCTGTGAGCGCGGCTAAACGGCGACCGACCCCGAAGGCAAGTTCATCGTACTGAACGAAAAATCCGGATGCGGCGTGCATCGCAGCCACGACCTCGGGACGTTCCAGTGATCCGCCGATAATTGTATAAGTACCCATGCAGTTGATCACGGGATCAACGCCGATTGATTCATAAATGTTTGGTCCGGCAGTAAGCGGACCATGTGGGGCGGCAAATATCGATTCAGCGGAAAGAACACTGCCTGTAAAAGGTAGAATGGTTAACCCTTTGATGACATCCCTGCGATTCATATGCGGTAGTTTTTTAGTAGTTTAGTTTTATTACGATAGCTGTCTTTGTATTTTGATCGATTAATAGCACGGGGAAATTTGATGCAGTTCCTTCGGTCGCCATTACCTTAACAACTAATTAAATGTTTTTTTGCAGATCTAAATACCAACGGTGAAATGTACAAATTTTAATAAAAACTGGTTCTCAACTGTCCATTAATATTTTTTACCAGGAAATATAAATTGTGCAACTAAAATAGGAATAAATCTAAATGATATTCATTCCTATTTTATATTTTTACTCTACCTAAAATAAGGATAATGATATAGATCTGATAAACCTTTTAAAACATCCTGAAAGATGAGCAATCACATTTTTCGTCGCCTTTACCTTGCTGCAGCTTCCCTCCTCTTTGCTGCGCTGATCAGCCTTGGAGCTATCCATTCTCAGGCCGTCAGGAAACCGAATGAAAATACGTCCAACAGACCGGACCTCTCCAAAGACACGACCGGTCAGAACAAAATCACCCTCGATACGGGAGTTGATATAAAGTGCTTTCAGGCAGTTGTTGTTGATAGCAGCAATACGAAATGGTTTGTAAC
>JANXZJ010000123.1 GCA_025355585.1 Mariniphaga sp.
AGCAGCTCAACAGCAACCTTTGCATGGTCAAGGGCTGAAGTTACCGGTATTACACCGGCAACCAGCAGTGGAGCAACAGCTGCCATCGCAGAGACATTGGTCAACAGTACGAACGAACCAATCGATGTGGTTTATGTTGTGACTCCTTCAGTGAATGGTTGTGCAGGTACTCCGTTCAATGTTACTGCCAGGGTCAATCCGACGGCAGTAATCACCAGTTCGGCAACAGCAGCACAAAGGTGCAACAACACTGAAACCACTTATACAGCTCTCAGCAGCAGCTCAACAGCAACCTTTGCATGGTCAAGGGCTGAAGTTACCGGTATTACACCGGCAACCAGCAGTGGAGCAACAGCTGCCATCGCAGAGACATTGGTCAACAGTACGAACGAACCGATCAACGTGGTTTATGTAGTTACTCCATCAGTTAATGGTTGTGCAGGAACGCCGTTCAATGTTACTGTAACCGTCAATCCGACCCCGGTAGTGACCGATCCAACCGACCAGTTGTTATGCGCAGGTTCAACAACCACAGCGGTTAATTTTGTCAACAATACTTCCGGAGGAACCGTTATTTACGAGTGGACGAATACCAATACCTCTATTGGACTTGCTGCAAGCGGAACTGGAAACATTGCTGCCTTCACGGCAACCAATCTGACCGCTTCCGTTCAAACGGCTACTATCACGGTAACTCCTTATTATACCAATACCAATGGTGGTTCTGCTTGTTCGGGTCCATCACAGACCTTTACCATTTCGGTTCAACCGATTGTTATTCCAACCATTACAGGACCAGCAGAAACCTGTTATAATACAGGTGGTTTAACTTACAGCACGGAAAGCGGAATGACCGGATACACCTGGAACATAACCGGAGGCGAAATTACCCTGAATGGCGGAAGCTTTGTCTTTGTAAAATGGACAACAACAGGAGCTCAATCACTAAGGGTTAATTATACCAATGGGAATGGATGCAGAGCAGTCAGTGCAACCGAAAAATCTGTTTTGGTACATTCATTGCCAACACCGACCGTCGTAACAGGTCCAGCATCTGTATGCGTTGGAAGTACTGGAGTGATTTATACTACCCAACCGGGAATGTCTAATTATTTGTGGCAGGTTTCATCGGGTGGTTCAAACACCGCTTATGGAACATCGTTCGACGAACACATCACTATTACCTGGCATACTGTAGGACCGCAGACCGTTAAAATTAACTATACGGATGCGAATGGTTGTACTGCTGCTGATTGGTGTACGTATAATGTGACGGTAAATCCATTGCCAACAGCAACAATCAGCGGAACATTAACCGCTTGTGTAACGACTACCCTGACAGCAGGAACAAATGCAGTAACACCTGTCTATGCCTGGTACAAAGGTGGCATTGAAATCAGTGGTCAAACCACCTCAGCGCTTGCTGTTACCGAAAGTGGTTCTTATACAGTGAAGGTCACAAATGAAAACGGATGTGTTCAAACCTCATCGGCTTCAACATTAGTAATCAATCCATTGCCAACAGCAACGATCAGCGGAACATTAACCGCTTGTGCAACGACTACCTTGACAGCCGGAACAAATGCAGCAACACCTGCCTATGTTTGGTACAAAGGTGATGTTGAAATCGGCGGTCAAACCACCTCAGCGCTTGTTGTTACCGAAAGTGGTTCTTATACTGTGAAGGTCACAAATGAAAACGGATGTGTACAAACCTCATCGGCGTCAACAGTAGTGATCAATTCATTGCCAATGGCAACGATCAGCGGAACATTAACCGCTTGTGCAACGACTACCTTGACAGCCGGAACCGATGCAGTAACACCTGCCTATGCCTGGTACAA
Organism: Mariniphaga sp.; assembly: GCA_025355585.1. Classification (GTDB taxonomy): domain Bacteria; phylum Bacteroidota; class Bacteroidia; order Bacteroidales; family Prolixibacteraceae; genus JAAFHB01. The sequence continues at coordinate 1,845 of JANXZJ010000123.1, forward strand.
AGGTGGCATTGAAATTACAGGTCAAACTACTTCAGAGCTTGTAGTTACCGAAAGTGGTTCTTATACAGTGAAGGTCACAAATGAAAACGGATGTGCACAAACCACGTCGGCTTCAATAGTAGTGATCAATCCTTTACCAGGAGCAGTTGCCGGAGCCGACAGGGCAATCTGTATGAATGAAAGCACCGTCATCGGCGCAGCATCTGTAACAGGAAGCACTTACAGATGGACTTCGTCCCCTGCCGGATTTACTTCAACGGAAGCCAATCCGACTGTCACACCGCTGGTAACTACCACTTATACAATCGTAGAGACGATCACAGCAACAGGATGTACTAATTCGCACAATGTTGTTGTAACGTTGAATCCTTTACCAGGTGCATTAGCCGGAGCAGCAAGCGCAATCTGTCTGAATGCAAGTACTACAATCGGTGCAGCATCCGTAACAGGAAGCACTTACAGCTGGACTTCAGCTCCTGCAGGATTTACTTCCACAGAGGCCAATCCAACTGTCACGCCGCTGGTAACTACAACTTATACAGTTATTGAGACCATCACGGCTACAGGATGCACAAATACAAACAGTGTTGTTGTAACGGTGAATCCTTTACCGGATGCAGTAGCCGGAGCAAACCGAGCAATCTGTTTGAATGCAGGCACTACAATCGGAGCAGCATCAGTTACAGGAAGCACGTATAGCTGGACATCATCACCTGCAGGATTTACTTCAACCGAAGCCAATCCGACTGTCACACCGCTGGTAAATACCACTTATTCAGTTGTAGAAACCATCACTGCGACAGGATGTATCAATACCAACAGTGTTATTGTAAAAGTGAATCCTTTACCGGCACCAACGATCACAGGATCAGCTGTTACATGTGTTGGAATCACAGGAGTAATCTATACCACTGATGCAGCCATGAGCAATTATGTCTGGGCTATTTCAGCAGGTGGTACAATTACAGCAGGAGTCTCAACCAATTCAGTTACTGTAACATGGAATACTTCTGGAGCTCAAACATTGAGTGTAAATTACGACAATGCTAACGGTTGTACCGCATCATCTGCTGCAGTAAAAAATATCATCGTCAGTCCATTAGCGGGCGCAGCCGGAAACATCACGGGAACAACGGCCATCTGTGCAGGAATCCAAGGTGTCGACTATTCAACATCAGTGATTTCCAATGCTGTATCGTACGTATGGACGCTACCTGCCGGTGCAACGATTGCCAGTGGCGATGGTACACCAAGCATTAAAGTGAACTTTGCTGCGAATGCAATTTCTGGAGATATCTCCGTGCACGGAACGAACGCTTGTAACATTGGGACAACATCAAGTCTTGCCATTACAGTGACACGGGCACCGGAACAAGCTGGTATCATAACAGGTGAGAGCCAACTTGAAAGGGGAACAACTGGGGCCATTTATTCAGTCAGTCCAATCACCAATGCCACAAGCTATACATGGTCACTACCTCCGGGAGCCAACATTGTTTCAGGAGCCAATACCAATAGTATTACCGTTGACTTCAGCATAAATGCAGCATCTGGTTATATAACCGTATTTGGATCGAATTCCTGCGCAAGTGGGACTGTATCACAAGCATTTGCCATCATTGCACCTCAGGCAGAGTTTAGTGTCTATCCTGTTCCTAATAAAGGGGTCTTTACTGCAAAAATAACATCCCCTGTCGAGGGTACATTCACCATCAGGGTTTTCGACCATTTAGGAAAAAAACTTCTTGAGGTTAATGACGCCCGAACAGTTGATGGCATTTACGAAAAAGTAATTGATCTGCGGCCAGCGCCAGGTGGTATCTATTATTTGGAATTTATCAATGGCACGTTCAAAGAGACGCGCAAGGTACTGGTGAACAGATAGTAATTATAAAATAAAAGCAATTTATCATGCAACCGTCTATTAAATATTAATTCGTTGGTGTTGCAGAAATCAGAAAAACTTAAGATGGAGCCAGATCGTTCCTCTTAAGTTTTTCCTGATTCTACGACGTTTCAAATGGATTCTAATTTCTACATGAAAAATAGAATCCACCAGATGAAGGAAAAAAACCTAAGTAGCATGAATTCTACCTCATAAGACCAATCATATTAACCTATCAGTAAATCAATAAGGTAAGAGAGATTTTTCAGGGGATTTGTGTGAACATGATGCTGATTTTTTCAAAAAATTATTTTGTTTTTACCGGGGATTATCTATGTTAATAAACTCGATCGTCCTGGAGATATCAGCTCGTTCCATAATGTCTGCATCAATCAGCGCGGACTCGACTTTGTTGGCTATACGCAGAAAGAGGTATACTGCCTGGGGTTTGATTTATTCAGGGAGATTATCCACCCGGTGGATATGGAAAAGATGCTTGTCAGTTTGAAATCAGTTTATAGTCCCGGATCGGAATCATTTGTTACACCCATCCTTCGCGTGAAACCGAGGGGGTATGAAAATTACAGATTGTTCTACTGTTCGAAAGTGGTGCAGGAGACTTTCAGTGATGGCACCCTAAAACAGGTATTGGTGAATGCGGTCGAAATTACCAATCCCGATCAGCAATTGATTATGGCCTTAAAAGAGATCCGGAAGCAAAAAGAAAAACTATTGAGCACCCTTTCGGAACGGGAAAAGGAGATTCTGCGTTTGATTGTAAGCGAAAAAACCAACGCCGGAATAGCTCGCCTGTTATTTATCAGTATAGCCACGGTTAAAAAGCACCTCGACAATATGATTCAGAAAACGGGGGTTCATAATTCCGCCGGACTTGTGAAGCTCGCTGTCGAAAGTGGTGAATATTAGCGGAACAATGATTATTTGTTTCGGTTCGCAGCGTGTTGCCTATTCTGGTGATCACACCTGGCAATGGACGCTTCCGGCTACTAGTTTCATCGTTGTTGGAGCAAATCTTCCTCCTGAGGATTTACAGCTGATTTGGAATACGGACGATAGCTCCCAAATTGTAACACAAAAAATGGGGATCACAAATTCAGTTGCCTTGATTGTGGCATGGAAGGGCTTGTAGCAGACAACGGTGGATTGCTTAACTCATCTATCAGATCAAATGAACACCGACCCTTGCACTGGAAAATGGGCATCATTATTTTGCAAGCCATCGGTAAATAGCACACACTAAGTGATAGGAATGATTAATTGTCGTATTTCAATATTCAAAGTCTGAGTTTTTTAAATGTTTATTTTTGCCACTAAAACACAAAATTCCATCAAAGTGCTGATTAAAAAAATGAAAAATAGAACAAACGTTCCCGATTCCTTTGAATTTGGGGTAAGAAAAATATTCATAAGTTTCCACAGACTTTAAAATAAAAAATAATTACTTTTACCCAACGACAACAACCCGATTTTCCATTATCAAGACTAAGACCAACTGTGAAGAATCTTCAAATAATTCATTTGTATAAATCACTCATTCTGATTGTTACAATTCTTCTTACTGCCCAACTATGTCAATCGCAAGATATTCAAGAAATTAAAATAACTGAAATTTTCTCTAAGACTCCTGTCGTGGAGTTTTTCAAAACGATCGAGAAAAAATATGGCGTCCGTTTTTTTTATAAAGAGGAATGGACAAAATCCATCGAGGTTACGAATACCTTTAACAATACACCCCTGGTACAAGTTATGAATCAGATCCTTAATGGAAAGAAAATGGCTTTTAAATTTTTCCAGAATAAATCAGTTGTAATATATCCATTGGGTGCAAACAACTTAGCAGAATCGCAAATTGAAGATGCACAAATTCTTGTGATTGGTGATCGGCTTAACCTGGGACGCTATCAGCGTGCAAAGCTGCAAGGCCGGGTGTTAGAAGGGAAAACAGGAGAACCTCTTCAAGGCGCAATTATCTATAATCAGGAAACCAAAACCGGAGTGGCAACCGATTCCAAAGGAAGATATTCGATGGAATTGCCAACCGGGGACCTCCACTTGCGGATATCATTCCTGAGCTTTGAAAATCAAACTCAAAAAATACGGCTCATCCAAAATGGGAATGCTGATTTCGAACTTTTCGAAAAAAGTCATAACCTTGCTGAAATCACTGTTGTCGGTGAGGAGTCCAATTCATCGAAAGCACAAATGAGCATGATAAGAATGTCTGCTGTCACGCTAAAAGAACTTCCCGTGCTGATGGGAGAAGCCGATTTAATTAAAAGCCTTGTAATGATGCCTGGTGTTCAAAGTGTTGGAGAGATGTCATCCGGATTTAATGTACGAGGCGGAAATACTGATCAAAATCTTATTCTGGTCGACGGGGCTCCGGTTTTCAATTCGACACACCTCTTCGGATTCTTTTCGATGATTAATCCCGACGCGGTAAATGATGTAACTCTTTATAAAGGAGGAATTCCCGCGTCATATGGTGAACGCATCTCATCGGTGATGGAGGTGAAACTCAAAGAAGGGAAAACAGAAAATCTAAGTATTAACGGAGGTCTTGGACTAATTAACAGTCGCCTTACAATCGAGGGTCCATTCGCAAAAAAGAAAAAAAGCTCGTTTATGATTGGCGGCCGGAGCACTTATTCCGACTGGTTACTTCAGCAAACAAAGAATCCTACATTCATGAATAGTGTGGCTCATTTTTATGATGTAAACGGAACCGCTAATTTTGAATTTGGTCCTAACAATCATTTAAAATTAACGGGTTATATGAGTTCCGATGTTTTTAATCTCAATTCAAGCTCGCTATACAACTATACAAATACCCTTGGATCACTGAACTGGAAGTTAAATCTTTCGAGTAAACTGATCTCAAACTTAAGCTTGTCATACAGCAAATATGATTTCAAAATGGACCAGAAAGATCCTATTTTGCCGGAGGACGACTATACGTTGAAATCAAATATTCAATATGGCAGTCTTAAATATGCATTGTCTTTTTATCCCACTGACAAACACCGCATTAATACAGGTTTTCAAGCCATCGGATATTCTATAAATCCAGGTGAAATTCTGCCAACCCAAACAGCTTCAAATGTAATTGCCAAATCATTGCAGAAGGAACAATCAGCTGAGCTGGCATTGTTTGCTGATGACAACTTCGATCTTTCCGAAAAGGTCTCATTAAGTGTTGGTTTACGTTACACACAGTTTATCAAATACGGAACTGGTCTTGTTTACAATTACGAACCCGGGGTTCCAAAATCTCAAAGTACAATAATTGACTCAACTACGTACGCTTCAGGATCTGTCATAAAATCCTACCAGGGTCTTGAACCCCGGTTTTCAATTAAATACAACCTGAAGAACGGAGGATCTTACCGATTGAGTTACCAGCGAATTCACCAGTTTGTCAGCCAGATTTCAAATACGGCCGTCATCTCACCGGCAGATTATTGGAAATCAGCTGATACATATATTGCACCATTAGTCAACGACCAGGTTGCTTTAGGCTTTTTCAAAAATTCAGGGAACGGAAAATTTGAAACGTCAGTTGAAATGTATTACAAAAAATTACAAAACCTTTTGGAATACAAGAACGGCGCCCAACTCCTGATGAATAATCATATTGAAACGGAGTTACTGATGGCCAACGGCTATTCATATGGAATTGAGTTTTTTGCAAAAAAGAATGAGGGACGTTTAAACGGATGGATCAGTTATACCTACTCGAGGACATTTCGAAAAGGAGAAAGTGAGTTTAGTTCGGAGAATATCAATGGAGGTAATTACTACCCGTCGGTCTATGACAAACCACACGATCTTTCGGCAGTGATGAATTATAAAATCAGCCGAAGATGGCGCTTTTCAGGGAATTTTGTCTTTTCATCGGGCAGACCAATAACACTGCCGGAACAAAAGTACATTTATGATGACCATCAGGTGGTTGTCTTCTCCGACAGGAATAAATACCGGATGCCTTCTTATCACCGTATGGATGTGAGCATTACACTGGATGAAAATCTGCGGATAAAACGGATGTGGAAAGGGAGCTGGACTTTCTCAATCTATAACGTTTACGGCCGTAAAAATCCTTACTCCGTTTTTTACAAAAAAGGCCCAACTTCTTCGGCTACAGGCGAAAGCCGTTACGACATCTACAAATTATCCATCATTGGAGTTCCTGTTCCATCTATCACCTACAATTTTAAATTCTAATGAGAAAAGAACTGAACTGCCTGATATTGATTCTGATTCTCTTTGTTTCATGCGAGGAACAATACACGCCATCTATTGAAAAAACAGATGGCCAGCTGGTTGTTGAAGCACTAATTACCAATCAACTGACTAAAAATTTTGTCCATCTGACGCAAACCCGGAATTATAACGATAATGTACCACTTTTGGAGGTATCGGGTGCAATTGTAGACCTGGTTGAAAAAAATGGTCCTAAATTTCGTGCTGCCGAAAGCAGTCCGGGATTTTATGTCTTTAACTCCGTTCCGGAAAGCGGTAAAAATTATTTTTTGCGGATTGGAATACTTAGTGAAGTTTATGAGTCTGCAGAAGTTACGATGCCGTCGCTTCCGACAATTTCTAATTTCCATTCAGAACATGTCGTCAAAAAGGTCTATGTTAAAAACGTGGAGGGTACTCCTCAGGCAGTCGATAAACCGGGAAGAGAATTTTATGTTGATGTACCTGTTACAAATTCACTTTCCTATTACCGGTTTGATATAAAAACGGTGTGGGAATGGCACTGCGATTTAAATCCCAAAACCTTTTCCATTATTCCGTCATACTATGGTTGGTATGTGTTTTTTGAAAAGGAAAAGTTCAACATTGCAGGGCCCAAAAATTTCATACAGGCAGACAAAATTGAAAAGCATCCCCTTTTGACAATATCCTACAACGTATATGATTATCTCTATAGGGATACATTGTTTTCCAAACACGACACATTGTATGCCAAAGGCTGTATCCTGGATATTGAACAATATGGCACTTCAAAAGAATCCTATGAATATCGCGAAAAATTGAACAGCCAGTTCTCGGCAGTTGGAAGTCTGTTCGATCCAATTCAGAATCAGATCTTCGGAAATATAATATGCAAAACCAATCCTTCAAAGGTTGTATACGGGTATTTTGATCTGAATTCATACGCACAATATCGCTATTTCTTTAAGTTGTCGACTCCTCCTGATGATTTTCCAATCAAGCAAGTTCTTAGTTATCCGGATTTACCAGACAGCAATGGAATCATGGAAACACAACCGGTAAAAGGTCCGCCGGATGAGATTCCGCCACCTCTTCCACCACCAATTTGGTGGGAAAAACTATACTGATGCACAGCACCCGGATTTGCCGGTTCAACAAATAAACATTTGTCAAGCAGTCAATAAAAAACAGGCATTTTAACGTGAAAAGAAGAATAATCATCCTATTACTACTCTTTGTCGCCTCATCGGGCAAAGCTCAGGATAAAGCGCATTTCAGCCTTTTTACTGATCGCGATATTTATACCAGTGGTGAAACCCTATTGCTCAAAGTATTTGTACCAGAAGGGGAACAGTCAGGGATCGTCAATATAGATCTGATAAACACAAAAGGGAAAATAATTACGGGAATGAGCAAGAAGATAATTGATCATCAAGCGGATGGATTTATCGACCTTCCGGATTCCCTGAGTACGGGATGTTACTTGCTTTGCACTTCAACAAAAATAAATTCCTCTGTTACAGTCAAGGAGTTGTATATTTGTAACAGGTTCACCGGTTTACCAGAATCGAATGTCGCATTACAATCAAAAGAAACAAACTACCTGGTTGAAAAACGGGATACTTCATTTCAAATCGAAGGACTTAACAAGAACTATTCGACAAGAGAAAAGGTAAGTTTGTCCCTTCATCTGCCCTCTGAATTTCTTTCTCAACTTGACGAAAACCTTTTTGTCAGTGTTGCTGAAACAGCCCCGGGTTATAACTCCAGGACATTTTTTAAGAGTGTGACACCAGGAACGAACCGGATCATTGAAAAAGAAGGAGTTGTTCTCGATGGAATTGTAAGTGATGTTATTACCGGGAAGCCATTTAAAAATGGCACCGTCTTCCTATCAATTCCCGACACGATTCCGAGGTTCAAATATTACATTACAGGAAATGATGGCCATTTTAAATTTCAACTTGATAATTACTTCGGAAAATTACAAATTGTGATTCAAGGGTTTGACCGCGAAGAAAAGCGGTTTCTTAAAGTTGTTTTTAATAACCGCGACAGCCTGACGAGTGTTGTACCAGCCTTCGAAAAATGGTCTGTTACGCCGGAACTCCGGAAATATACCGAGGACAATACTGAAGCGACAAATTTTCGTAAAATATTTAACCGTCAGGAACTTGCAGTAGTTACCACGCCTACAGCAAAACCAGATGATTATCCTTTTTACGGACTGCCAACCGAGGTCGTCGATCCGCAACTATTTATCGAACTGCCAAATTTTACAGAAATCTCACGCGAACTTTTACCTGGTGTTAAATTCAGAACCTATAACCGAAAATCATCCTTACAGGTTTTCAATCCGGCGCAGCACAACTATTTTATCGATCAGCCCTTGGTTTTACTCGACGGCATTCCCATCCGCGATTTAAACATCATTAAAGATTTAGGTTCAAAAGAGATCGACAGGATCGAAATTTGCCGTGACGAAAGGTATTACGGATACCTGAACTTCCATGGTGTAGTTGCCATCTATACCACAAAAGCCGATTTTACACGTATAGCAGAATCAGACGACGTAATCAAACTTAAATCAGATGGTATTCAGCCAGATGTATCGTTAAACATCCCGAAAGAACAACCATTAAACGAGATGGATCTTCGGAAGGTTTTACTCTGGAAACCATCCTTAAAACCTGACAATACGATCAAATTTGATTTTGAAACATCAGATATCAGAGGCAGTTTTAAGCTGATTATAAAAGGAAAAACCAGGGACGGATCTATAATTTATAAAGAACAAACTTTTGATGTTAACTAATATGATCAACAGGACATTCTCTATTATAACTCTTTTTGTATTATTTGCAGCTACATCACTTACGGCACAAGAAGAATCGCCCAAAGACATGAATGCCCAAATAATCAAAGGGAAAGGATTTATTTCTTATCCCTCCTATTCGGGATCACCATTTTTGAACACGAAGTTTTTAAAGGGTGAGATTGAATTTCTAGACGGAACAAAAGTTAAAAATATCGGACTACGTTATAGTTCTTACCGGGATGAGATAATTTACTTTAATGACTATCTTTCTGCTCAGATTGTTGTCGACAAAATTAGTCTTAAAGCATTCTCATTAAATGACATAAACGGCACAAAAAGAATTTTTCGACGACAGAATTATGACGGCTTTTTAACCGGGGAGCGTTATTTTGAGGTACTGAGTGATGGCAGGATTTCACTTCTTGCTTACCGAAAAGTTGATTTGGAGACTTGTGATCCCTCATACAGCAAATTGGGGTTGGCTTATAAACAATCATACAGCTATTATATATTTGCTCCCGACAAGGGTTATGCGATCCTAAAATTAAACCGAAATTCTTTGCTTTCGAAATTCGATAAACCAAACCAAAAACTGGTTAGAAAAGTCCTCCGTAAAAATGGAGTAATGATCACCGATGAAGCAAGTTTTGTTTTGGCCTGGAACCTGATAAAAGAGAATGAAATCCCTGTTAACTTTTGAAACACAAATAAATAAAAAGACCAGATATCAAACAGAAAAATTGCAAAGCATACTGAAACTATTTCATAAGTTTCAGTATGCTTTGCAATAAAACAATTACTTTTACACAAAGACAATTACCCAATTTTCCATTATCAAGACTAAGACCAACTGTGAAGTATCTTCAAATTACGCATTTGTATAAATTACTCATTCTGACAGTTACAATTCTTCTTTCAGTTCTGATATGTCGATCGCAAGACATTCAGGAGATGAAAATTACCGCAGGTTTTGCAAATACTCCGATTCAGGATGCATTCAATTTCCTCGAAAAAAACTATGGAATCCGCTGTTTTTATAAGGATGAATGGATTAAATCTAAAGAGGTAACAAAGACTTTTACCGATGTACCGCTCGTACAGGTTATGAACCAGATTTTGGCCGGCAAACAACTGACTTTTAAGTTCTTTCAAAATAATTCCATATTTATATTCCCACAGGGATCAGATAACCGGACTGGGGTAGAAATTGACGATTCCCAGATCCTTGTCATTGGCGACCCACTTAACCAGGGACGTTACCAACGTGCCAAGCTTCGAGGCAGAGTGCTTGACGGCAAAAACGGAGAGACACTGGCTGGCGCCGTGGTTTACAATCTCGAAAGCGGACTCGGGATCTCCACCGATCCCAATGGAAAATTTACGATGGACATGGCGACCGGTGATATTCACCTTCAAATCTCATTTGTCGGTTACCAAAATCAGACACAGAAAATACGGCTCATTCAGAATGGAAGTGCTGATTTTGAACTTTTTGAAGAGAGCCATCTTATTGAAGAAGTAACCATTGTCGGAGAGGAGGCAAAAGCCTCAAAGGCTCAGATGAGCATGATAAAAATGACTTCTGTGACGCTAAAAGAGCTACCGGTGCTGATGGGTGAAGCCGACCTGATCAAAAGCATGGTCATGATGCCTGGAGTTCAAAGTGTTGGAGAGATGTCATCAGGGTTTAATGTTCGCGGTGGAAATACAGATCAGAACCTGGTTCTATTGGATGGTTCTCCGGTTTTCAACACGACACACTTGTTCGGATTCTTTTCGATGATCAATCCTGATGCAGTAAAAGATGTTACGCTTTTTAAAGGAGGAATACCAGCCGCTTATGGTGAGCGAATTTCCTCCGTGATGGATGTCCAGCTCAAAGAAGGAAAAGAAAACTTAAGCATAAACGGCGGCATAGGACTTATTAACAGCAGATTAACTATCGAGGGACCATTCACAAAAAAGAAAAAAAGCACCTTTTTGTTCGGTGGCAGAAGCACTTACTCCGACTGGATGCTGCAGCAAACGAAGAATCCGACCTTCATGAACAGTGTGGCTCATTTTTATGATGTAAACGGAACTGTAAATTTTGAACTTGGCCCTAAAAATCATTTAAAACTAACGGGTTACATTAGTTCCGATGTTTTCAATCTCAATTCAAGCTCGCTGTACAATTATGCAAATTCACTTGGATCGCTGAACTGGAAATTGAATCTTTCGAAAAAAGTAATTTCAAATTTAAGCCTCGCTTACAGTAAATATGATATGAAAATGGATCAGAAGGATCCTGTGCGGCCAGAGGATGACTATATATTGAAATCGAATATTCAATACGGCAGCTTTAAATATGCATTATCATTTTATCCAACAGACAGACAACGAATTAATACCGGGTTCCAGGCAATCGGATACTGGATTAATCCTGGTGAAATTGTACCTTCGCAAGCTCCTTCCAATGTTCTTTCAGAATCACTTCGGAAAGAACAATCTACCGAACTTGCAATGTTTGTCGACGACGACTTCGACCTTTCGGATAGGCTTTCCTTTAATCTTGGATTACGGGGCACCAAATTTATCAACTACGGACCGGGTGTTGTTTATAATTATTCGCCAGATGTCCCTAAAAGCCAAAGTTCGATCATTGATTCAACGATTTACAAAGCCGGAGACGTTATTAAAACTTACCAGGGCCTGGAACCCCGGGTTTCTGTGAAATATAACCTTGAGACCGGAGGTTCATTGAGGCTGAGTTATCAGCGGATTCATCAGTTTGTCAATCAGATTTCCAACACGGCGGTCATCTCACCGGCGGATTACTGGAAATCAGCCGATCCGTATATCGCCCCCTTAATTAACGATCAGATCGCTCTTGGTTTTTTCAAAAATATCCGGAAAGGAAAGTTTGAAACCTCGGCCGAATTGTATTACAAAAAATTGCAAAACCTTATCGAATATAAAAACGGTGCCCAACTCGTTATGAATAACCATATAGAAACAGATCTGCTAATGTCAGACGGCTATTCTTATGGTTTAGAACTATTCGCCAAGAAGAACGACGGACGCTTAAACGGTTGGATCAGTTATACTTATTCAAGGACTTTTCGGAAAGGGGAAAGTCAGTTTAGTTCGGAGAGCATCAACGGGGGCAAGTATTACCCGTCGGTCTATGATAAACCGCATGATCTTTCAGCTGTTATGAATTACAAGATAAGCCGGAGATGGCGATTTTCCGGAAATTTTGTCTTTTCATCCGGCAGGCCAATTACTTTGCCGGAACAGAAATACTACTATGGCGCAAATCAGGTGGTCGTCTATTCCGACAGGAATAAATACCGGATGCCACCCTATCACCGTATGGATATGAGCATTACACTGGATGAGAATTTACGCGTTAAAAGAATGTGGAAAGGAAGCTGGACCTTCTCAATCTACAACCTTTATGGGCGAAAAAATCCTTACTCGGTCTTTTACAGGAAAGAAGCATCACTTCAAAGCACCGACAAAACGCAGTATTCAATTTACAAATTGTCAATTATTGGTGTGCCCGTTCCTTCAATCACCTATAATTTTAAATTCTGATGAGCAAAGCGATCATATACTTTTCATTCCTGTTAATACTCCTCTCCTCTTGCGAAGAGTATTATACGCCGTCAATTGATCCTGTTGATCATCAATTGATTGTTGAAGCAATGATAACCAATGATCCGTCTCTGAATTTTGTACATTTAACCAATACCCGCAATTTTTACGACGAACAACCTGCTGCAGTTGTAACCGGCGCGAATGTGGAGCTTGTCGAAATCAATGGCAATGTTATAAAGGGCGTTGAAAATGTATGGGGCTATTTCTACTTCAATATAGTACCGGTGGCCGGCAGAAATTATAAACTGCGTATTTCTCTGAACAAAGACATTTATGAATCGGAGGTAGTTACAATGCCTCCGCTCCCAACGATTACCAATCTTTATTCAGAACAGGTGGTAAAGAAGATTTACGCTACTGATGGTTCCGGAATCCCCGTTGCATCTGAAATTAAAGGTAGAGAGATATACATCGATGCTCCAATAACGAATACAATTTCTTATTACCGTTTTAATGTACGATCAATATTGGAATGGATTTATTCGCCAGCTGCCAAGAATGGTCCTCCACCGCCTCCTATGTATGGATGGCAATCGAATTACGAAAGCAATGAGTTCAACCTAGCTGGTCCCAAAAAATTCAGCCAGATTGGAAAAATCGAAATGCACCCGCTTTTAATGTTGGCCTATAACACTGATTACTACCTGCATTCAGACACATTGATCTCTAATGGATGGATTCTGATTATTGACCAGTATGGTACAACCAAGGGATCATTCGAATATCACGAAAGACTGAACAGTCAATTTGCGGCCGATGGTAGTCTCTTCGATCCTATCCAGACTCAAATTTATGGAAATATCAAATGCATAACAGATCCGACAAAAATTGTTTATGGATATTTCGACATGAATTCACATCAGCAATATCGCTATTACTATGATATGGCTGGACCTGGTGCAGGAATGACACTTAGACAACTATTCCGTTATCCGAATATTCCTGATCAGGGCCGTTCTGTTGGTTGGCCACCTGACTGGTGGGAAAGATGATTATTAAAATGTCCTTATTTTAAAATTAATGCGTAAAGAACTCATATACATGTTGTTTTCGTTAATTCTCTTTGCATCGTGCGAGGAGTATTATACACCTAAAATAGATGTTATTAAAGGTCAGTTAGTTGTTGAAGCCATGATAACCAATGATCTTGCGCAAAATTTAGTTCGTCTGACCAGGACTACAAGTTTTTACGACAAGCTGCCCGCTGAAGCAGTGCCGGGAGCCGAGGTATCTCTTTTGGAAATCGGGGGTAAAGTGATCAAAGCGACAGAAAGTAACACCGGAAATTTCTTTTTCAATTCAATTCCCACAGCCGGTAAGAACTACAAGCTACTGATTAAACTTAACAACGAATCTTACGAATCGGAAATTGTGACAATGCCTCCAATTCCATCAATTACTAGCTTTTACACGGGTCATGTCGAGAAAAAAGAGTACAGAACCGATGGATATGGAGTACCGGTACCCTACACTATTGTCGGGAGCGAAATTTACATAGATGCTCCTTCAACCGCTGAAATCTCAAACTACCGGTTTTCGACACGAAGAATTCTCGAATGGTTCTATAATCCACCAGCCATAGCCGGACCACCTCCGCCTTCTCACTTCGGGTGGATGTCGTATTATGATTACGGTCTGTTCAACATTGCCGGACAGAAGCAATTTAGTCAAAACAGCAAAATTGAAAAACATCCGGTCGTATTTTTACCCTACGACACAAGGGACCAGCTCAAACCCGACTCTATTGCGAACGGATGGATCGTTTATGTAGACGAATACGGAACATCAAAGGGGTCGTATGAATTTCATGAAAAACTGAACAATCAATTTGCAGCGACCGGAAGTTTGTTTGATCCAATTCAGACGCAGATCTACGGAAATATAACCTGTGTTTCAGACCCTTCCAAAACTGTATTCGGATTTTTCGATTTGAATTCCTACAAACAAGAACGATTTTATATCTATCTGTCCGGGCCAAACGCAAACAATTCAGTTGTATTTCGACAAATATTCAAATATCCTTATATTCCTGATAATGGAGAAACTGTGGGATTTCCGCCTGATTGGTGGGAATAAAATGCAGTTATGCGCAAAATTCACATGATGAAAAAAGTAATTCAGACAATTAAAAAAAGATTTTAAGGTGAAAAGAAAATTAGTCCTATTGTTACTGCTTTTTGCTGTTTTTTCGGTTAATGCGCAGGAAAAAGAGAGCCTCAACCTCTTCACCGACCGCGATCTTTACGTAAGTGGAGAAACCCTCTTGCTCAAGGTATTTGCAGCTGCCAGCGAACAATCAGGCATTGTAAATGTCGATCTGATTAACCGCAAAGGGACTAAAATTACGGGCGCAATCCTGGAAATCAGTAATCATCAGGCAGATGGATTTGTCTATCTTCCCGACTCTCTGAGTTCCGGTTTTTACCTGTTGCGCACCTCCACAAGGACAGACAACGCACTAACCAGCAAAGAATTATATATTGCAAACAGATTTACCGGACTCCCTGCGTCGAATTCCGATATGCAGTCGGCCGGGGTCATACCGTTGAAAGAAACATTTGCACAGAACCTGGAAATCACCGGTGTTGAAAAACAATACAAGTTACGGGAAAATGGACATGCCCTGCTACAGCTAACAAATGAGTTAATCTACCAGGTAGATGGAGATGTATCGGTCAGCATTGCCGGAACTACTCAGGATTTTACCACAACGCAATTTTTACAGAAATCGGAACCGGGAGCTGCCCAGTCCAATGTAAGAGAAGGGATTAACATCGAAGGAATTGTTACAGATCTAAAAACCGGCAAACCATTTAAAAACGCAATAGTTTATCTGTCAATTCCCGATTCAATCCCTGGATTTCAATATTTTATTACCCCGGAAGATGGACTTTTTAATTTCCAGATTGGGAAGTATTTTGGCAAAATTCCGGTAGTGATTCAGTGTTTCGCGAAAGATAAATCCAGTTCACTGAAAATCACGCTCAGCGATCACAACAATTTTAAAAATGAAATGCCGGATTTTGAACGCCGGATTTTTACACCTGAATTTGTAAAGTACATTGAGAAAGCAACTTCTGCCATTACTTTTCGCAAAATATTTAACCAACAAGAGATTACGATACAACCTGCTCCTGTAGTTAAAAGAGACGCCTATCCTTACTATGGAATTCCGACAAAGACGATTGATCCGCAGCTATTCATTGACTTACCTAACTTTAACGAAATTTCGAAGGAACTTTTACCGGGAGTCAAATTCCGTAACTATAACAGAAATCCCACTTTGCAGGTTTTAAATACTGCTCAGCAATTCTATTTTAACGAGCAACCGTTGCTTTTGCTCGATGGCATCCCCATACGCGATCTGAATGTCATTAAAGATATGGGAACAAAAGACATTGATAAAATTGAGATTTGCCAGAACGAACGATTCTATGGAGACCTGATTTTCCCGGGTGTGGTTGCCATTTATACCTCAAAAGCTGATTATACGCGCGTTCCGGAATCGAATGATCTGATAAAACTCAACCTCGAAGTCATTCAGCCCAGGGCAACATTAAATACTCCTTCGGAACAAAAGTTGAGCGACCCCGATCTTCGTCAGGTACTTCTTTGGAAGCCGTCGTTGAAACCAGCGCCAAAAATGGAACTTGATTTCCGGACATCAGATATCAAAGGCCGTTTCAAACTGATTGTACACGGAAAGACCAGGGACGGATCGACTTTTTACAAAGAACAAATTTTTGAAGTAAACTAATATGGCCAACAGGATACTATATATCGTTTTCATTTTCGGTTTGCTGACAACCACTTCGCTGAAGGCGCAGGAAAAATTGCCGAAAAAATGGACCGCCGAAAAAATTAAAGGAACACGTCAAATCCCATATGCTTCCTATTCGGGATCACCTTTTCTGAATGACAAGTTCGCCACCGGAGAGATTGAATTTCAGGATGGCTCAACGATTGATAGTCTCGGATTGCGTTACAGCTCTTACCGCGATGAGGTAATTTATTATAATACTGCAATTTCAGCTCAAATAGTAATCGATAAAATCAGTCTGAAAGGTTTTTCATTTATAGACGGGAATGGGGTTAAACGAGTTTTTCGCCAGCAGTATTACGACGGTTTTATGCCAGGCAACCGCTATTTTGAAGTATTAAGCGATGGCGATATTGCACTTTTGGTTTATCGCAAAGTCGTTTTGCAGGTTTGTCCTCCTTACAATGACAATTCCGGTGTTCTCAAAAACATGTCGTATCAGGATGCTTATAATTACTATCTATACAATCGCAAAAAGGGGTACGACCTGATCAGGATCAATAAAAATTCACTCCTTTCAAAAATCGACAAACTCACACAGAAGTCGGTTAAAAAGTTACTTCGCAAGAATAAGATAGAGGTAAATGATGAACTGAATTTTGTAAAAGCCTGGAACCTGCTTAAAGAGAATGGGATAATTATCAACTTCTAAAAAACTTGTTATGGAATCGAACCGAAGAGAATTTATCAGGCAAACCGCATTCACATCAGCCGGAATTGGTCTTGTCAGTATTATTCCTGCCCATGTTTGGGAATCGAAACCTGCCCCAAGCGATAAAATAAATGTGGCGCTTGTGGGTTGTCACAGCATGGGTTTTGGCGATTTAAGCCAAAGTCTGAGCTTCAGGGAAGTCAATTGTGTCGCACTTTGCGATGTTGATGAAACTGTTTTGAACGAAAGAGCCGCAGAAGTTCGCACAAAGTTTAATCAGACGCCAAAGCTTTACAAAGATTTCAGAAAGATGCTGGAGCAGAAGGATATCGATGCTGTTTTTATCGGGACTCCAGACCATTGGCACTGCCTGATTACGGTCGCTTGTCTTGAAGCAGGAAAGGATGTTTACGTCGAAAAACCCATGGCAAACACCATCGAAGAGTGCAATATTATGGTACGGGCAGCCAAACAGCACAAACAGATTGTTCAGGTTGGACAGCAACAACGTTCGGGATTTATCTTTAAAAAAGCGATGGAGTTGATTAAAACCGGAAAAATTGGAACCCTCAGAAAGATAAATATATGGGCAAATTTTGAATATGGAGTTGGCCCGCAGATTGTTCCGGACAGTGCTGTTCCCAATGGCATAGATTATGAGATGTGGCTTGGGCCTGCTCCCGAACGTCCATTCAACCAAAACAGGTTCCACGGATCATGGCGGCATTTCTGGGATTATGGCGGTGGACTCGCTTCCGACTGGGGCGTTCATCTTGTCGATATGGGCCTTTGGGCCAAAGACATCACTACAGCTCCCGAAAAAGTGCTCACCTATGCAGCCAATACTTTCCCTGAAAAAAGAGCCCGTGAGACTTTCGATACAATGTCCATCTGTTATCCGAAAAACGACTTTGTGATTAACTACGACCTTACAGCCGGATTACAGCGGGGTCCCTGGGATATGACATACGGAATAGCTTTCGTCGGAGATAATGCCACCATTGTTACCGATCGCTCAAAGCTGACGGTCTATCCTGAATACGACAACAAGACAAAAAAATTCAAAGCCGAAGAGTATAAATTCACCGAAGGGAAAGAATCTCATAACGAACATGTGCGCAACTTTCTCGATTGCATCAAGTCGCGACAGGCACCGGTGTGCCCGCCTGAAATAGGACGTGCCGCAGCAATGCATGTTCATATTGCCAATATTGCAGGACGTGTGAACGAACCAGTACTGATCTGGGATGATGCAAAAAACAAATTCACGAACAGCGAAGCAGCCAACCGGCTCATTGTACCACAATACCGGAAACCATGGATGCTGCCAAAATATTAAAATGACAACAAACAAGCACATCACGATCAATTGATTGCACTGGGAGAAGTCGGGGTAATGCCTATCCCTCAAATTCTTACCGCCCAACCGCAGTGGCCATGGATGATGTGTTGGGCCAGCTTTCCCTGGACAGACAATTCCCGGGAAGGTGTAAAAACGCTTGATATCGATCCACGGGTAATCACCAAAGATGAGATCAAAAAATAATATATCTTTGTTTTGTACTTAAAAGCTAGTGCGATGAATAAGATGGAACTAACAATGATGGTTGAAAAGGGTGAAAATGGCTATTTTGTTGGACAAATTGTTGAATATCCCGCGGCATTATCACAAGGCAAAACGATTGAAGAACTGGAAAAGAATTTGAAAGATGCATTAAAATTATTTTTACAGGTGCAAAAAGATCAATAGAAACTTGAATATGCAAAGAGAAAAGCAATAAAGTGAAAAGTCACTTTTGCTATATGAAACGATTAGATTTCGAAAGATATTTAATTCAAAATTCTTGTAAATTGTTGCGGGAAGATGGAAATCATTCTGTTTGGATTAATACCATAAGCGACATACAATCAGCAGTTCCAAGGCACAAAGAAATAGATAACCGGTTGTGTAAAAACATCTGTAAACAACTTGGAATTCCACCTCCGACAACATTTTAATTCTATGTTATTTATCAATTGATTAACAATCATATTAATATTTCAAACCATCAATACTTAAAAAACCAGGTAACGTCCATTTCGTTACCTGGTTTTTTATTGAATACTTTTAAGATCCGACAGAGCTTACTTCATCTGTTCATTCCATTTTGAACGGTCGGGAGGTGAAGGCGGATTCACTTTCTTAACCGGATTTTCCCGAAGTTGTTTCAGTAATACCTCTACCGCTTTTTCAATACAAGGATCAATCCCTTTGGCTAATTGCTCCGGACGGTCAACAACTTCAATATCGGGCGAAACGCCCACACCTTCGATGATCCACTGTTCATTTTCGTCATAAATACCGAATTGCGGAACCGAAATATATCCGCCATCAACCAGTCCGGCATTGCCCGACATACCAACCAATCCGCCCCATGTGCGGGTTCCTATCAGTGTTCCGAGACCTTTCTTTCGGAAGTAATACGGGAAAGCATCACCACCCGACGATGAATAACCATTGGTCAGCATCACTTTCGGTCCGTTATGGGCTACTCCCGGCGTTTTCATAGACGATAAACCATTGCGCTGCCAGTAGCTGAGCGTTTTACGATCGAGCAGGTCGGTCATCACATCCGGAATAAAACCACCACCATTGTACCGGTCATCAATAATCAGCGCCTCCTTCTCGTTGTAGGCATACATCCCACGGTACAACTCGCGGTTACCATCAGTCGATGTATTTGGCACATGAATGTATCCGATTTTTCCTCCGGATAGTTTGTCTACCAATGCGCGGCGTTCGTTCACCCAATTCAGGTAAAACAATTCCAGTTCACTCGCAATTGGCCTGATTGTATATATTTTAGCACCAATAGCTTCCGGTTTTGAATTGACCGTTATTTCCACCATTTTTCCAACCGTATTTTCGAGCAATTCATATGGATTCATACCTGTATTCAAATCTTTTCCGTCAATAGCGATCAGGTAATCACCTTCCTTCACATTCACACCCTGTTCGGTAAGCGGCGAACGGCGGGCACTATTCCAGTTTTCTCCGGCATAGATTTTCGAAATCTGATACTTTCCTGAAGACCGGTCAGCCTGTAACTCTGCTCCGAGTAATCCGGTATCCACACGCTTTACCTTTTCAAAATCGCCCCAGTCATCATAGCAATGACCTGTATTGGTTTCCGAAATAATTTCACCCAGAATATAGTCAAGATCAGCACGGTGACTGACATACTGAACCAGCGGACTGTATCGCTCTTTGATCCCTTTCCAATCGACTCCATGTAGATTGCTCACGTAAAAATAGTCGCGGAAAATGCGCCAGCCATCAGCATATATTTGTGCCCATTCTTTCTTCGGATCAATTTTCATCACCATATCTTCCAGGTTCAGTTTACCGGCTCCCGACTTTTGTCCGGGTGTCAGTTTGGCAATTCCAAAGTCTTTCCCTGAGCGGTAAATCATCATTTTACCATCTGCGCTTACGATTGCCTGATTTACTTTATCCATCAGACCCTCATCCTTCTTGTCGTCGATGCTGTATTTGCGCAATGAGTCTTCGCTGAGATAAAGAATACCCCCTTCAACAGCCACCAGGTTACGATAACTACCCGATTTTAAAGGGAAAGCGGTTATTCTGGAATTGATACCTTCAAACTCAATCTGAACTTTGACCACCTCTTTCGTGGCAGGTTTTGCTTCAGGCTTCGCTTTATTATCCTTTTTCGGCTCTGCATTTGGCTCTTCGGGTTCCTTTACCGGTTCAAGGTCGTTTTTATCAGTGAAGAGTTTCGGACTATCGGCTCTTAAAGCAACGGCATAAATCCGGGTCGACTTGTTGTACACATAGTTGAATTCGAAACTTGAGAAATCGAGGTTGAAATCACGATCGGAAACGAAATAGATGTACTTGCCATCGGTTGAAAAAGCGGGTGATCCGTCATTAAATGAATCATCGGTGAGCTGCGTATTCTGTGCTGTTTCGAGGTTGTAAACCCAGACAGCGCCCAACCCGTTTGCACCTTCCTTGTCGTATGTAATCCATTTCGAATCAGGAGAGAATGAATAAGATCGTATTTCCGACCTGTCGGCATGGGTTACAACAGTCGTTCTACCGTTCTCAACATCAACCAGTTTAAGCTGAAGTGTGCGGTCGAAATAGAGCAGGTATTTATTGTTTGGCGACCATTCCGAATCGTATTTCCATGCTGATGAACCACTCGTAAGCTGACGTGGAGCAGCGCCTTTTTTGTTTTCGAGCAGGTAAATTTCGTATTCGCCCGAAGCATCCGAATAATATGAAATGTATTTACCATCGGGAGACCATTGCGGATAGATCTCACGAACGCCCTGGGTGTTTGTCAGGTTATAGGTCGGACCGTTTTCAGCAGGTATAGAGTAGATGTCACCCCGGGCAGAGATCAGTGCCCGTTTGGCTGTTGGTGAAACCGCGAAACTCTGCACGTAATCCTTTACATTTTTATAGGATGGCACAATGTTCGGGTTATCGAAATGGATGCTGACGTTTACTTTTTCTTCCTTTCCGGTTTGCAGGTTCAACTTGTACAGGAATCCACCGTTTTCGTAAACCAATTGTCCGTTTTCGCCAGAAGGCCACATGCAATCAAAATCGGCATGTGTGGTGAGTTGTTTCAGCGCTTTGGTGGTGGTATTGTATTCATATATATTCAGTTTCAGGTCGCGGTCGGAAGCATAAAAGATATTGTCGCCAAACCATGTTGGCAACTGGTCGGTTCCCTTGAAATCGGTGATCTGCTCCGAAGTATTTTTATCAAGGTCGTAAATCCATAAATCGGAAGCGCGGCCACCTTTGTAACGTTTCCAGGTACGGAATTCGCGGTCAACGGGTGTAAAGCATACCTTTTTATTGTCCGGTGATAAAACACCAAATCCGCCATTTACAATCGGAAGTGGTTTTTCCAATCCACCCTCCAGACTAACAAGGAAGTACTTACCATTCCTGTCACCAAATGGTGTGCGGTTGGCGCGGATCAGGATGTTTTTACTGTCCGAAGTCCAGTCGAGCGGTACATCATCCCAACCTCCGCGTGGAGGCATTAAACCCACTGAATTGTAAAACGTAAGTTGCCTTGGTGTTCCTCCGTTCGAAGGCATCACGAATACCTGCCGGCTTCCGGAGTACTCTCCCGAGAAAGCGATCCATTTCCCATCGGGCGAAATCTTTGGAAATAATTCCATTCCTGCATGGGAAGTCAGGCGACGGGCTTCTCCGCCGGTAGCCTCAACCGACCAGATATCACCCGCATAGACAAAGACGACCAGGTTATTATTAATGTCGGGAAAACGCATCAGACGGGCTTCATCCTGTGCGGCTGCTTCCATCTTAAACATCAGGCAGCAAATAGCTAAAACAATAAATTTCAAATTAAACTGGTGCATTTTTCTGAATTCGTTAAAGTTATTTTGAAGATTTTGGGCGATGCGAATTTAAAGATATTTATACGCTTTACATTTGAAACAGTCATATTTTGCATAAAAAAATACCAGCGAGTGAATTATGCTTATAATTCACTCGCTGGTACACAATTGATCCTTTTATATGAAGGTCATTTTCAGTCCTTCAGAAACACCATACCTTCATTTATTTAATTCGCAAGCCTGCCCCATGGAATAGCGGCAAAAATCACCATCAAGGCAATCAGGTAAAAGATGGAAGCGGCTTTAAATTTGCCTTCGTCTGTTTTGGCACTTTTCGATTTTAATCTTCCGATATGAACCAACCCGACAGCAATGATCATCATCGAGAAATGTTCGACAGCATAAAAACGGAGATTGGGATCTTTCATCGCGGCGCCAAAGTCAGAAAGCGCCAATTGGGTAATTGGGCTCAGGAAAAAGTACAATGTGAGGCCTGTTATTAACTGCAAATCCATCAGCAGGGTGACAGCAATTCCAAGCAGGTTATCTGACCTTTTCCATGGTTTGTTGCCAAGCCATCCGGCCAGGTAATTGCTAAGTGTAATGATCAGACCAATCAAAAGTAACCATCTTAAGGTATCGTGTATGTGTAAAAATCCTACGTACATATTATAATAATTTAGTGAACAGAAGTAGAACAACTGAAAACCGATTTAGTTGTTTTATCGTATTTCGTTTTTGATGTCGAGACGTACGATCATAGATGCAGTGCCCACGATGTATCTTCGGTTAAAACCAGAAAATTTCTACTGGCAAGACCAACAAGGTTTTCATTTAACCTTATTCACACTGTTAAAATCAAAAAAAAGGTACATCGCTTTGGCTTTCTTAGGCCTTCGTATCCGGCGTTCGCCAAATCGCCTGATCCACTCCTTTATGCATAGCTACTTATGCAGTTGTTTAAAAAAATAGGACACTGCAGCGCTGTAAGCGCTCTCTTTTCCCTCTTTCTTTGCGAGTTCTTTAAAATGCGCACGTTCGGCATCGATGCTTAATGCCGCTTTGGCCCGCATTACTGCCACTCTAAATTCTAATTGGGCCTCTGTTTGCTTTTTATTTAAAGGGGCTTTTCGGGGCGACATCACATAAACCGTTGTTTTATCACCCCTTATCCTGAAAACCAGGTTTCCGACTTTACCCGTTAGTCCTGTTGTTACGATGTTCCTTGTTACTGTTGCCATCTTGTGTTCTTTATTTATTCGCCAGTGATCCTATACTCTTCCTTTAGTGTTCGTTCACTCTTCGTATTGTGATACTACGTTTATCATACGTTTATTCTACGTTTATCCTGCGTTTTAGTTTTGTTTTGCCAACGATCTTCTACTATGGCAGGTTCGCTGTTCGTTCGATCACCGCATATGATTTGTTCGATGAGCCGATTCTTTGGGGAGGGAATTCTTTTGCAGTCCTATGGCCGCCACTTTCTGCTCTATGATATTTTAGGAATTACCGGAGTATTATAAACATCCGAAGCAGCAGCGTTGAAGCTACCCGGCGGATAGGACTGATAAATAAGTCTGCGAAATGCAAGACAATTTTTTTTAACTTTGACTGGTTAATTGATTGGAGGTGCGTTGGTGTGCATCATCCAATTTAAAATTAAAGATTTCAAAAGAATTATTGAGATGCAGGTTCTCATTCCAATATTTGCCTGGCTTTAATTAAAGTTTTGATTTATAATTGTTTTAAATGAATGTGTTAATTATACTAGGTCATCCGAACAGTGACAGTTTTAATCATGCTTTAGCCGAAACTTGTCGGGCGCAAATTACACAAAACGGGCATTCTGTATTTTTTCATGATTTATATAAAGAAGCGTTCAATCCGGTTCAAAATTCTTTGAATAATTCTAAAGATGATGATATTGAACAATATTGTTCTGAATTAGCATATAGTGATGGAATTATAATTATTCATCCAAATTGGTGGGGACAACCACCTGCAATTGTTAAAGGATGGCTCGACAGGGTATTTTTACCTGATGTTGCCTACACTTTTATTGACGGCGCAAACGATAACCTTATTCCTAAAGGTTTATTGAAGGCCCATACAGCATTGGTTTTAAATACATCCAATACATCAGAAGAGATAGAAGAAAAAATATACAAAGACCCTCTCGAAACAATTTGGAAAAACAGGGTGTTTCATTTCTGTGGCATTTCCAATTTTAAAAGAATTAATTACAGCGTAATGAAAGATAGCAACATAGAACAGCGTAAAGTTTGGCTGTCTGAGCTGCGAAAATTGGTCGGAACCTATTTTCCAAAAGAATAAAACCATAGCATGTACACGAATCTTATTAATCATATACGCAGATACATAGAACTTGATGATGATACTATTGACATTCTAAATAAGTATATTAAACCTGTAAATCTTAAAAAGAAAGATTTCTTACTGAAAGAAGGTCAGGTATGTCGATCAATTTATTTTGTTGAGAAAGGTTGCTTAAGAATGTTTTTCGTAAACGACAAAATGAGCGAGCAGATTACCCAGTTTGCCCTTGAAAACTGGTGGATTTCAGACTTTTTTAGTTTTATTGATAACAAGCCTTCCGGGTATTTTATACAAACTGTTGAAAAGTCAGAAATATTATCAATCGATACAAGCTCATTTGAAATGATGCTCAAAGAGCTTCCTCAAATGGAACGCTATTTCAGGATCGTTATGCAACGAGCATTGGCAGCTTCTCAACTCCGCGCCAAATATATGTATGAACTTACAAAAGAAGAGTTCTATACCCATTTTTGTGGTTCATTCCCCGAATTTGTGCAACGTGTTCCACAATATATGATAGCTTCCTATTTAGGCCTTACCCCTGAATATGTAAGCGAACTTCGAAAAAAGAAATTGTAAATACCATTTCTTAAACCAGCTTAATTTTTTTGAGGCCGGCAAGAGATATTTTTGCCATAATAGAATTATTTCGTATTCGTATAAATTAAGTACTATGGAAATTAAAGAACAAGTATTAGAAGCGATGAAAAAAGCGGGTGTTCCCTTAAATGCAGGGAAGATTGTTGAATTAACCAGCCTGGACCGCAAAGAGGTTGATAAAGCAATGAATACACTAAAAACAGAAGGTGCTATTGTTTCTCCTCAGCGGTGTTACTGGCAACCTAAATAAGTGCAACTAACACATTGTATTAAGTTTTAAAAAAATCGAAAATGATGGAAAATAAAAAATTATCTGAGAAATTCTTAGAAGTAGTAAAACATGAAGGTGTTGTATCAATCACATCCTGGGGTGTCGAGACTCACGTTGTTAACACATGGAATTCATTTCTTGTAGTTACAGAAGATGAGCGAATTCTGATTCCTGCTTATGGTTTTAGAAAAACCGAGAAAAATGTTAATGTAAACAGTAATATAATATTAACGCTGGGTACGAGAGAAGTTTTAGGGTATAAAGATTATCCGGGAACAGGGTTTGTTGTTAAAGGTACAGCCAAATATATTAGCGCTGGTGACGAATATGATTTAATGAAACAGAAGTTTTCGTTTCTCACAAGGGTGCTGGAAATAACTGTGGATAGTGCAAAACAGATGTTATAGAAAACAGGACTGACTGAACCGTTTACCTTAGCTATATCAATCGCGAATCACCCGTTTGTAACCTGCGCTTTATACACAAATGAAGAACAGGTTACAAACCAGGGGTTCGTTGTCAATCGTTTGCAACGATCTGCACATCAAAAACAATGTAAATAAAAGCACCTTACTTCACCCAATTCACCTTCACCGTTTTTACATCTTTTGAATTGCCACCAACCATAATTGCAAATTCACCGGGTTCCCAGTCATATTTCAGATCGGCGTTATAGAACTTCAATTCCCTGGGGGTAATTGTGAAAGTAACCGACTTTGAATCGCTTAAACTTCTATAGCTAAGAGCTCTGTTCCCAAGCGATGTAATCCATCTTCGATCCGTTTACGTTGGGCCGGGCGTGGTGTACGCATTCCGGACGCATAGTGCCATAACTGTCGTTCATTTATTCCTGTAATACGCGACAACGCTGCTTTGGTAAATATATCACTGTATGCATTCAGCAAAGCTTCAACCGACAGTTTGAATTCCAACTCATATTCACCTTTAAACACTTCAGGAATAGGATCGTTATTTTCAAGACTTGATTCAACGTGAAATTCAATGGCCTCTTTTATATTCTTTTTCATTTCCGCAAGCGTTGCGGCAGTACTGACACAACCTAATAAAATAGGAGCATAAGCACAATAGTTATTGCCTGTAAAATAAATATCTACGATAACTTTGTCCATAATCGAATGTTTTTCTATGACATTATTTGAGTCCTGCCTGTTTTAAAATTGAACTTACTAAAAAATGCTCTAAATCCTCATTTTTGCCATGGTCGGGAATTGTAACAATCCCCTTTTTAATTGAATGCTTGTACTGTTTATGGCTTCCTTTCTGACGAGAAAAAAACCAGCCATCCGCTTCTATAATATCAATCATCTCTTTTACCTTTTTTCGCATGACTATTAATATTATCCCGATTTGCAAAGATAGTAGATAAACGAACGGTAACGATATTTTTCAGCAATTATTTCAAGAAGATTTGAATGATTTCTCACTTGAAATCGTTATTGCAAATGCAATTTCTAATTCTACTTCGCCCAATTCACCTTCACCGTTTTTACATCTTTTGAATTGCAGCCAACCATAATTGCAAATTCACCAGGTTCCCAGTCATATTTCAGATCGGCGTTATAGAACTTTAATTCCTCGGGGGTGATGGTGAAAGTAACCAGCTTTGATTCACCTCCCTTTAAGGCAATCTTTTGAAAACCTTTCAGTTCCTTCACGGGGCGTGTTACGCTTCCCACAAGGTCACGGATATAAAGCTGAACAACTTCCGAACCTTCATACTTCCCCGAATTCTTCAGTGTTATACTTGCGGTAATCGATTGGTTGCCTTTTGCCAGGGTGTTACTTAGTTTTAAATCACCATATTCAAACTTCGTATAGCTTAATCCATATCCAAAAGGATACAATGGCTCATTGGAAACATCAAGGTAATTCGACCTGAACTTCTGGAACCATTTGCCTTCGGGTAAAGGTCTTCCTGTGTTTTTATGGTTATAATAAAGAGGGATTTGTCCCACATTCTGAGGAAAGGTGGCGGTCAGTTTTCCCGAAGGATTGACTTTACCCAACAATACATCGGCAATGGCGTTACCAGCCTCGGTTCCCGAAAACCAGACATTCAGGATCGCCTGAACATTTGCATTTTCCCAGGTCAGAGAGAGCGGACGACCCGTAAAAAGCACCAATACAACAGGCTTGCCGGTCGCAAGTAACGCTTTCAGCAACTCTTTCTGATTTTCGGGCAGGTTAATATCCGATCTGCTTGAAGCCTCCCCTGTCATTTCAGCGGCTTCGCCCAATGCGGCAACAATCACATCCGACTCTTCTGCAACCCCAACAGCTTCTTCAATCATATCTGCCTGCGAACGACTGTCACGATAAGTAGGTTTGCCAAAAATGCTGATTCTCGAATCTAAGATTGAATCATTTACAATATTAGTTCCCCTTGCCACCAAAATACGGGCATCAATACCAATTGCTTCTTTCAATCCCGTGAGCAGGGAAACCGACTTAGTAAAATCAGCAGCGACACTCCAGGTTCCGGTCATATTCTCCTTGTTATCAGCCAATGGACCAATCAAAGCAATGGTTCCCTTGTTCTGAAGCGGAAGTACCTGGTTGTCGTTTTTAAGAAGCACAACCGATTGAGCCGCTGTTGCCCTGGCGACTAAACGGTTTTCAGATGTGAAAATCTCCGCTTTGGCGCGATTGTCATCACAATAACGGTATGGATCTTCAAAAAGTCCAAGTTTGTATTTAGCTTCAAGAATTCTCCGACAGGCAAGGTCAATTTGTGCGTTGGTAACTTTACCTACGGCCAATGATTTTTTGAGCGTGGTAAGAAAACCATCAGCGACCATATCCATATCAATCCCTGCACGAAGCGACTGAGCCGAAACTTCCTGTAAATCACCCAATCCATGGTCGATCAGTTCCATAATGGCAGTATAGTCAGTAACAACAAAACCGTTAAAGCCCCATTGTCTGCGCAATACATCTGTCATCAGCCATTTATTGGCTGTAGCAGGAATTCCGTCGAGTTCATTAAAAGAAGACATTACGCTTCCGGCACCCGCATCAACAGCCGCTTTGTAAGGCGGGAAATATTCATTATACATCCGAATCCGGCTCATGTCAGTCGTGTTATAATCGCGTCCGGCTTCAATGGCCCCGTACAACGCGAAGTGTTTGACACACGACATTATTGTATTGTTTTTCCGAAGGTCATCGCCCTGGTAACCTTTCACCATCGCTTTGGCAATCTGTGACCCCAGGTAAGGATCTTCGCCTGAACCTTCAGACATGCGTCCCCAGCGCGGATCGCGTGAGATATCGACCATTGGTGAAAAAGTCCAGCAGATACCATCGGCGCTTGCTTCCTGCGCAGCTATCCGGGCCGATTGCTCAATCAGTTTCATATCCCAGCTGCACGACAATCCCAAAGGAATCGGGAAGACCGTCTGGTAACCGTGAATCACATCCATTCCAAAGATCAATGGAATTTTCAGCCGGCTCTCTTCTACAGCAACCTTTTGAACATTCCGGATCTTACTGACTGACTTAATATTAAAAAGTCCGCCCACTTTTCCTTCCCTGATCTTTTTCCCGATATCTGAACTGGCCGCTTGTCCTGTCGTAATATCACCGGCACCCGGTAAGTTCATCTGACCGATT
The DNA here is from genome assembly GCA_025355585.1 of Mariniphaga sp. Taxonomy (GTDB): domain Bacteria; phylum Bacteroidota; class Bacteroidia; order Bacteroidales; family Prolixibacteraceae; genus JAAFHB01. The sequence continues at coordinate 31,136 of JANXZJ010000123.1, forward strand.
TTCTCTTCCAAAGTCATCTTACTCATCAGGTTGGTGATGAATTTATTCATGATGGGATCTCCTGCCTTTTGGGCATAGGAGGATGAACAAAGGATTACGGTGAAAAGCGTAATGAAAATGCTTATTACTCTCATGATTTCAGTATTTATTCTGATTTAATGACTTTTAGCGATTGTGAGGTTCCATTCTCGTTGATGGCCTCAATTGTGAAATAGTAGGGCAAATCCTTGTCCATCGCTTTGAACCAGTATTCGTTGGCGCCATAAACCATGATGCAGTTGTACAATTTATCAGGAGCTGTTCCGATGTAAATATTATATCCATAGGCATTGTCAACGGGTGTCCATTTAATCCAGGCACTCCGTTTGTCCTTTTCAGTCCGAAGCACAATAAAATTTTTCACCGAATCGGGTTTGGCACCATGTCCGGTTCCAAAAACACGCAATCCGCTGATGGCAAATTTCCCGGTAGGTACATGAATGTTCTCTAATTTGATAAACCTTGTTTCCACGGGTTTCTGAAGTTCGACATAGTCATGCGGGACATCGGTTGTGTTTTTACTTTTATCGATTATCAGGCTCCATTTTTTCCCGTCAAGGGATGACCACAGTTTATACTGATGAAAGATATTCGTTTGTTTTCCAAGGAAAGTAGCATCCTGATCGGCATAATTGAGTTGAATTGCCCTAACGGTAGAGACGGCACCTAAATCGGATGAAATCCACTCACCGGCCTTATCCGTTGCAGCACACCAGTATGTTTTAATACTTTCATCAACTGCATAATTGGCCTGATAGCCGCCAAATGAAGAAGAGACGGTTACCGGCTTGTTGTAGTTAAGCAGCATCCACCCCGTAAACTCGCTTTTAAGATGATCGGCTTTGCCATCGGGCAGAAAATGAGGATAATCGCCAAATGCTGTATTGCAATACATTACATCATCTTTATCGAAACCGGCAGGCCACAGACCCAGCCTTCGTTCAAAGCTATTTTTTACAGAGATCGATATCGTGCTTATATGCCAGTAGTTATCCCATTTATCGGTAAACGTTGCCCCATGTCCAGCTCCACGGGCAAAACCACCCGGTTTATAGGAGAAAGGCATTGGCTGGTGAACAAATCCGTCAAGAGGTTTGTCCGACACAGCTACACCGTCGGCATAACCACTGATCTCCGTTCCCGGTGCTCCGTATTGCAGGTAGTATTTCCCATTGTGTTTGGTCATCCAGGCGCCTTCTATAAACGGATTTAAAAATGTATTGTCCGAATATTCGCCGAAACGTTGCCAGCCATATTTTTCATCATTCAAAAGCAATAGCTCTTTTCGTGCACCGATTGGTGCAAATGTTTTGCGGTTGATTTCAATACCGTAAAGCGGATAGGAGTTGCTGCTGCCGTTATACTGGTACAACTTCCCTTTATCATCCAAAAAGAAGTCGGGGTCCCATCCACCGATCGCGAAAGAATCAACAGCTTCCTTCCATTCGTTCGCTTTTGGATTGGTACTCATCCAGATCGGGAAATTGGTTGAATAGGTTGATCCGAAGACCAGCATCGTGTCGTTCTGAACCCACACTGCCGGCGCACAAAGATCATCATACACCTTATGGTAAGGCTTCAGAAATGTTTTGGACACAAAGGTCCAGTTATTCAGGTCGGGACTCCACCAATACCCCCACTGGTTGGTCGAAAAAAGGTAATAATCGCCTTTATAGGTAACTATTACCGGATCGGCAGTAGCCCGGTGCTTGCCGGATTCTGTAAAATTAGGAATCGGACAATAACCGTAATCAAGGTTGATGGGATTGCAGTAGGTTTTCTGGGCTGAAACATTTGAAGCCATAACCAGCAAAATAATTACGACAAAAAGATTACGTATATTCTTCATATTCTAATTATTTAGAGATTGACAAAGATGTAAAATTAAGTTTTTTCAGCTCATTCTGAATTTCATAGCAGGCAAAAACCAAGGAAAGGGATCCCAACTTAGGAGATCCCTTTCTCTGATAATCTATATTTTTATACCCAACTTACAATTTGTAGTATTGTTCCCAACCTTTCCGGGGAGGAAGCCCAACCAAAAGATCATTTGCCAATTTGTTGTTGGTGATGTTCCTGGTATCTCTGTCGAACAAAAGTTTCGTATTCAGCTTTTGTGCCATTACACCCAGCGAGAAGATCTGGCTCAATGGACCGGCAATCTCGAATGGCGAGCGGGTTTTCTCTTCACCCTTACATGCTTTCAGGAAGTTGGCATAATGGTTCGAAGGACTCTTAGGAACCTCGGGAAGTTTTGACGCCATCTCTTTCGCTTTTTCGGCAGGAATAATCGACAATGTACTTCCATGAGAACCACCTTTAAACGTAAGTTCCTTGCTATAAATAATCTTGCCTGGATTTAATTTAGCAGGTTGAATCTTGCCAACGCTTGTAGGCGGAATGTTTGGATCCAATTCCGTCGTACCATAGCCTTCCGGCACCTGGGGAATATTGTTGACCCCGTCGTACCATGTAATGTCGAGCGGAGGCATATTACCACGTTCAGGAAAGCGGAATAATATTGTAGAAGACATAGGATAGAAGAATGGATTGTGCCCTTCCGCTTTCAGCATACTCACTTCATAAGGCAATCCAAGATTCAGAAACTGGTGGGCGGTGTCGATGATATGAGCGCCCCAATCACCCAAAGCGCCCAAACCGAAATCGTACCAACAGCGCCATTGGCCATTCACAAAATCCTTATTGTAGTCGTGCTGCTGAACTACACCTAACCAGATATCCCAATCGAGTGTGCCCGGAATTGGTTCGGCTGGTGGAAAACTTTTAATGTTGGTATCCCAACCATGCCACCTGCGCGCCGAGTTCATATGGGCAGTAATGGCTGTAACGTCTTTAATAATACCAGCTTCGGTCCATGCCTTAAACTGGAAATAGTTTGCTTCGGAATGCCCTTGGTTTCCCATCTGGGTAACGACCTTTGGGTATTTTTTAGCAGTCTTCATCATCAATTCAATCTCGTTGAAAGTGCGGGCCATTGGCTTCTCAACGTAAACATGTATACCCAAACCCATTGCCATCATTACGATTGGGAAATGTGAATGGTCAGGCACACCAACGGAAACCGCTTCAATCTGACTCCCCATTTTGTCGAACATCGTTCTGAAATCCTGGAAGCGAGGTACATCCGGGAATTTTTCGAGTACCTTCAGCGTGTGCGGTGCGCCCATATCGACATCGCAAAATGCCACAATATTAGCTAAGCCAGTATTAAATAAGGACATAACATCCGACCCACCCTGGTTTCCTATTCCAATACATGCCAAATTTACCCGTTCACCAGCATTTACAGATCCTGATGAAGATGACGTTTTACCTGAAGCTTTGGTCCAGATAGTGGGAAGTGCAGTTGCTGCCGAAAGCAGGAGGGCATTTTTCAAAAACGATCGGCGCGAATTTTCATTTGAATTCATTCGTAAATTTATTTGGTTGTGAAATCTGTATGTTTAAAATAATACAGGTTAATATGTGTTAGTTGTATTAACTCAGGTCACAAAAATAATCAAACGACGTTATATATCTATTAATTTCAAAGAAGTTCAAATCTTAAATTAAGATAATGTAGTTTTCTGCTATTTAATGGCCAATTCTTTCGCAAACAATGGTTTATAAACCGGACCGTTGAAGGTTGAGATACTTTCGTACAACACAACCTTGTTAATTGCGACTGATCCAAAGGGAAATTGCTGGTTTTGAGTTAAAAAGGATTCGAAAGAAGCACTGTCTTCAATCCGTTTTATCCGGGCAACAGTCAAATGCGATTTCAGCAGTTTATTACCGGAAATAATTTCATTCTGCTTAAGTAATTCTGCCAGTTTACAGTAAGCAAGCATCAGACACTGAATGCTTTCCAGACCAATCCATATGACCTTTGGATTATTTCTATTCGAAAACACACCTACCCCAATCATACTTGTATATGAAGCAATAACTGAGCAAAAGGATTCATTTATGAACTGTTGAAGTAACGAGACCACGGATACCTGTTGATTACCAAGGAAAAACAACGTAATATGCCAATTCTCAGGTTTTACCCAGTTTATTAGATTACGATTTAGAAGCGGATCGTTTCTCCAGCCTTTTACGTTTTGTTCAATTATTTCAGACGCTATTGGAACACCTATAAAAAGTCTCGCTATCATGGTTGTATTGGTTTTGTCCTGACAGAATACAGTATTATCTTCTTCCTAAATTACAAATATTTGCATTGACAAGTTAAACCTATTTAAAAACAATTGCTAATTTCACACGGTTTTATTGAACTCTTTCAAACTTACTAAATTTCACTTACTAAATTGATTTGCAAATGACAAGACGAATTATCGGAATCAAGGAAAAGCTTCCTTTATTAGAGAGTTTGCCCCTTAGTTTTCAACACCTGACAGCTATGTTTGGTGCTACTATTCTGGTGCCTATATTGTTAGGAATCGATCCGGCTATCGCTTTATTAATGAATGGCCTTGGCACTTTGTTGTATTCATGGGTTACCAAAGGAGGCATTCCCGCCTATTTGGGTTCCAGCTTTGCATTTATTGCCCCCTCTCTGTTGATAATTAGTTCCTATAGCGGATTCAGCCATGCCCAGTCTGGTTTTATCTTTTTCGGATTATTTTTTATTCTGATCTCCTTCGTCGTTAAATATTGGGGAATCAAATGGATTGATGTAGTGATGCCACCTGCTGTTATGGGTGCGGTTGTAGCTATTATCGGATTGGAACTTGCTCCGGTTGCTGCACAACAGGCAGGTCTTGCTCCATGGCCAACTGCAGTTGGTCAGATAGTCGCTCCATTTGTTGTTTCTCCAAACGTTGTACTCGTATCGATGTTCACTTTATGCATCGGCATTATTGGTTCAGTGATGTTCAGGGGATTTATGCAGGTGATTCCCATTTTGGTGGCTGTCGTCGCTGGTTATTTCTTTGCCCTTGCAATGGGAATGGTCGACACAGCAACAATAGGAAATGCTGCATGGTTTGCAATACCAAAGTTTCAGGCGCCAGTATTTGATTTCAACGCCATAATCATAATAGCGCCCGCTTGCATTGTCGTTTTGGCAGAACATATCAGCCACTTGATCGTAACCGGTAAAATTACCGAGACCGATCTGATGAAAAATCCCGGTCTGCATCGTTCGTTACTTGGTGATGGCTTAAGTAATGTATTATCAGGATTTGCCGGTTCACCTCCGAATACAACTTATGGCGAAAATATTGGAGTTATGGCCATTACACGTGTCTACTCTGTTTGGATTATTCGCGGGGCAGCTATTCTGGCTATAGCCTTCTCGTGTATTGGCAAAGTTTCGGCAGCCATCTCCACAATCCCTTCACCCGTTATGGGAGGGATCACAATGCTGCTCTATGGTGTCATTGCGGTTCAGGGTTTCAGGATGTTTGTTGAGCAGAAAGTCGATTTCAGTAAAAACAGCAATATGGTACTCGGAGCAATCACCTTTGTTGTTGGAGTAAGCGGTGCCAGTATCAACATTGGTTCGGTTCAATTGAAAGGAATGGCTTTCGCAGCGATCATTGGGGTTGTATTGTCGTTGCTGTTCTATTTATTCACGAAGATGGGACTTATGAATAAGGATGTTTAGATTGTGAACTTATTTAAAAACCACCCTTCGAGGGTTTACAACTGCTCGAAGGGTGGTTTTTAAACTTCAACTTATCCCTGAAAAGTATTTATTCCGGAAGTGACGACAGCGCGGTCAACCTTTTTCACAAGACCCTGCAACACTTGTCCGGGGCCAACTTCAGTAAATGAGGTACAACCATCAGCAATCATATTCTTCACAGTCTGTGTCCAACGAACTGGTGCAGTTAGCTGAGCAATCAGATTTTTCTTAATTACTTCAGGATCAGATACGGGTCCTGCGGTTACATTCTGGTAAACAGGACAAACAGGAATACTGAAATGCGTGGAGTTAATGGCTTCTGCCAGTTCAGCACGGGCAGGTTCCATCAGCGGAGAATGGAACGCACCGCCGACACTCAATTTTATTGCACGTTTGGCACCAGCTTCTGTCAATTTTTCGCAAGCCAGATCTATTCCCTGAACAGAACCTGAAATCACAAGCTGACCAGGACAATTATAATTTGCCGGAACAACTACCTCGGCAATCTCGTTGCAAATATTTTCCACGATCTCGTCTTCAAGACCTACAATCGCAGCCATGGTTGAAGGTTCAGCTTCGCAGGCTTTTTGCATAGCCAATGCACGCTTCGAAACAAGAGAAAGACCATCTTCGAAAGACAAGGCTCCATTGGCAACCAATGCAGAAAATTCGCCAAGTGAATGTCCGGCAACCATTTCTGGTTTAAAATTATCGCCCAGTGTTTTTGCAAGAAGTACTGAATGGAGAAATATAGCTGGCTGAGTCACTTTTGTCTGTCTCAGATCTTCGTCAGTACCGCTAAACATCAGATCGGTTATGCGGAAACCGAGGATTTGGTTCGCTTTTTCGAATAACTCATGTGCCATCGGTGAATTGTCGTACAGGTCTTTGCCCATGCCTACAAACTGGGCACCCTGCCCTGGGAATACATATGCCTTCATAATTTTATTTTGTAAAATTTCGACTGCAAATATATAAAATGTCCCATCCAAAATAAAGCGTTGCAGAAAGTTATGCCTAAGAACAGAACTGCAGTTACGATAAATCGGAGCTAATCAGTCTTATAAATTCCTGACGGGTTGCCTCTTTCTGAAATGCACCCGTAAAATCGGAAGTGGTAGTAACGGAGTTTTGCTTTTCGATCCCCCTCATACTCATACACATATGTTTTGCCTCTATAACAACGGCAACGCCAAGCGGATTCAATGTATTTTGAATACACTCCTTAATTTGCATCGTAAGCCGCTCCTGAACCTGCAACCGTCTGGAAAAAGCCTCAACAACGCGGGCAATTTTACTTAAACCAGTGATATAGCCATTAGGAATATAGGCAACATACGCCTTCCCGAAAAAAGGAAGCAGGTGATGTTCACAAAGAGAGTAGATCTCGATATCTTTCACAATAACCATTTGGCGGTAATCTTCTTTAAACATGGCAGATTTCAAAATCTTCTCGGGATCCATATTATATCCCTGCGTTAAAAACTGCATTGCCTTAGATATTCGGACGGGCGATTTCAGTAAACCCTCACGCTCGGTATCCTCACCAAGTAATTCCAAAATGGCTTTATAGTGTCCGGCCATTTTCAGAATATTCTCTTCGTGATAAACTTCTACTTTACTATAACCTCCGTTATCTCTACTGTTCAGGGAAAACTTCATACACTAAATATTTGACTCATAAAAACCTTAACAATCCGCAACCTTCAAAAGTTTACATCGGGAGTTTTCGTAAAACCTCAACACAACGATGCGTATTTCTAAACTCAAAGTTAAATTGAAAACGAAACCTAAAACACAGAATAATTTCAAAACTTTAAGGAAACTTAAAATTCCTCCGTTTTTAAAAATATTTTACAATTTAAGCGTACAAAAGAACAACTTTTTTTAACCTTTTTCGAAAAATGGAGTATGAATGTATGTAAACAAATTGATTGTTTAACGAATCGTTATTATATTTTTGCATTAAATCATTTATTCATTTCATTGCTGATGAGAATCCTTTTTGTAGGCGCAACATGCTTTGAACTATATCAGTTTTTCGAAAACCTTAAAGAGTGGCCAAATAATAACGGTCCGGTTTTTCATTACAGCTGGCATAATCTTGATATCGATCTTATAATTACCGGACTGGGTACTACCTTTACTACTTATTTTCTTACAAAGGCACTTAACCTGTATAATTACGATTTGGTTATTAATGCCGGAATAGCTGGTAGTTTCAGGGACGAGATCTCTATCGGTACTGTTGTCAATGTTAAGAGCGAACAATTCAGTGATCTTGGAATAGAAGATGCTGATCGCACGAAGACAGTTTTTGAGGCAGGGTTTGTTGATCCGGACGATTTTCCTTTTCATAGCGGAAGGTTGATTAATCCACATTGGTACGAAAATCTAGAATTACCAGCTGTACACGGCGTTACGAGCAATATTAGCCATGGTTCATTAAAAAGTATTTCCAGAATAAAACATGCCTTTGATCCTGATATTGAATCAATGGAAGGCGCTGCGGTGTTCTATGTTTGTCTTTTGGAAAAAATTCCTTTTCTGGAAATCAGGGCAATTTCCAATTACGTTGATATTCGCGATACCGAGAGATGGGATATCCCCACAGCTACGGATAACCTCACCAACGAAATTTTCAGATTTCTGCGCAGATTTGCATGCATTAAGCAGCTCTCTTAATCAAAAAACACTCAAATATCTAAATATAAATTAATTACCGTCTTATGCATCTGACTCTTGGATTTTCTACCTGCCCCAATGATACTTACATTTTTGATGCCATGGTTCATGGTAGGATTGATACCGAAGGAATTGAATTTGAACTTATAATGTCGGATGTTGAGGAGTTGAACAGACATGCATTTGCAGGAGAGATCGATATTACAAAAATTAGCTACCATGCTTATGCATATATTGCTGATTCATATCTGATTCTAAACTCTGGCAGCGCTCTTGGATTTCAAAACGGCCCATTGCTCATCAGCAAACACAAGGTTTATCCGGATGAAATCAAAAACCTGAAGATTGCTATTCCAGGGAAACATACCACTGCGAATCTTTTACTTAATATTGCATACCCAGAACATAAAAATAAAAAAGAATACCTTTTTTCTGATATTGAGGACGTTGTTTTATCCGGCGAGATGGATGCCGGACTGATTATTCATGAGAATCGGTTTACATACCAGCAAAAAGGGCTGAAGAAAGTGATTGATCTGGGCGAATTTTGGGAATCTAAAACAGGGATGGCCATTCCATTGGGCGGAATTGTTGTTAACAGAAAATATCCGGCAGAGATTCTGCGTAAAGTAGATCGCGTCATGAAAAGAAGTGTCGAATTTGCCTTTGAAAATCCAAAAGCATCGCATCCTTTTGTAAAACACCACGCCCAGGCGATGGACGATATTGTGATGCAGAGCCATATCAAACTATATGTCAATGAATTTACAAAAGACCTTGGGGTCAATGGACGAAAAGCCGTTGAGACACTTTATAGTGAAGCAACCACCCTTGGAGTAATTCCAAAAATGAGAAAGGATATATTTGTTGATTAACCAGAATATGCGCAATCTTATTCCAAAACAATCTTAAACTCGTAATCAAGCAAAAGCTTACCTTCCAGCTTTGATCCATCTGCATTGGCGAATCCTGCTATTTTACTTGTTTTGCGCTTTAGAATTAATTGCTCCAGTTGACTGTCGGATAATGCTTTCCCCATAAATACGAAAGGAATCCGAAGCTGGCACCCGCTTCGGTATTCAGAACATCCCCAGGCAGTTCTGCCCTTTATGATCAAGCCTTTTTTACAGCGTGGGCAAATCAGTTCTTCGGGAGCTTTTGCCTCAAACGAAAGGTTCAAATCACTATTCAAAATTACATAACCGACCATTGCTTTGCCATCAGGATCGGTAATTTTGATTTCGCCGCTTCTTCTCTTCCTACACAAGGCTTTGATATTTGTGTCGCTCAGTTTTTTGCCTGAAAAATCAAAGGGAAGCCTGAAATCACACCCATCGCGGTAAGCTGTGCAGCCCCAGGTCTGTTTTCCTTGAATCACCTCCCCTTTTTTGCATTTCGGACAGATAATTTTCTCATTAACTTCTGAAGAATTTTTGGTAATATTCTCCTTTCCCGTCTTTTTGACAACTGATTCGGGTGCCTTATCTTCCAGCACAGCAATCGTAATCGCCTTTCTATTGGATAATTTCACCTGATTCACAATTTCGGTGACCATTTCCTTCAGTTCGACCATAAAAGCTGAAATTTCATATTTTCCTGCTTCTATCTCCCGAAGCTTTTTTTCCCATATCCCGGTCAGTTCTGCTGATTTGAGCAATTCATTTTCAATAGTCTGGATCAATTCAATCCCAGTAGGGTTGGCAACAATTTTTTTCTTATCGCGACGAATATACTTTCGTCTGAAAAGCGTTTCAATAATATTGGCTCTTGTGGAAGGCCGGCCTATGCCATTCTGTTTAAGCAGATCACGAAGCTCTTCATTGTCAACGCTTTTGCCGGCCGTTTCCATCGCCCTAAGTAGTGTTGCCTCTGTATAGTGCTTCGGAGGCTGGGTCATCTTTTCACCCAATTCAGGTTCATGAGGTCCATGTTCCCCTTTTTCGAATAAAGGGAGAATATTTTCATCAGCTGAAGGTTTACCGGCATCATCCTTGTAAACGATTCGCCAACCGGGTTCAAGAATCTGTTTACCAGTCACTTTAAACTCGACTTTATTTACATCTCCCAAGACAGTAATATTGGCCACTTTGCAATCGGGGTAAAATGCACTGATAAAGCGTCGGGCAACCATATCATACACTTTTCGCTCATCAGGATTCAGTGAGTTGGAAAGAACGCCGGTAGGAATAATCGCATGGTGATCTGTAATCTTTTTATCATCAAATATTTTGGATGTCTTTTTAATCTTTGAAGCAAGCAGTGGTGCTGTGTATTCCTGATAAGGAGTCAATTTCGCCAAAATATCCGGCACTTTTGGATAGATATCTTCCGAAAGATAGGTGGTGTCAACACGGGGATAAGTGGTGAGTTTCTTCTCATATAAACTTTGAATCAGACGAAGCGTCTCTTCAGCGGTGAATCCATATTTCCGGTTGCAATCGACCTGTAAGGAAGTAAGATCAAAAAGCCGCAACGGAGCTTCGTTTCCGGTCTTCCGCTCGTACGAGACGATGAAAAACTCATGACCGACAATCTCCGACAGCTTTACAGCAGCCTCTTCCTGTGTAGCAAACCGACCAGAAGACGCTCCGAATATAACCTCGCGATATTTTGTTTTCAGTTCCCAGTATGGTTCAGGTTTAAAATTATCGATTTCGAGTTGGCGTGTCACAATGATTGAAAGCGTTGGCGTTTGGACCCTTCCAATTGAAAGTACCTGTTTATTTTGACCATATTTTAACGTGTAGAGCCTCGTGGCATTCATTCCAAGCAGCCAATCGCCAATGGCACGAGCACTTCCGGCTGCGTAAAGATTATCAAATTCATGGCCGTCGCGCAAATGGTCGAAACCTTCCTTGATAGCTTCCTCAGTAAGCGACGATATCCATAACCGTTTTAATGGTTTGGTGTTCCCGGCTTTAGAGAGCACCCACCGCTGAATAAGCTCCCCTTCCTGGCCGGCATCACCGCAATTAATTACCTCATCGGCATTATTTACAAGCTTCTCAATGATTCCAAACTGTTTTTTAACGCCATTATCATTGATCAGTTTGATGCCAAACCGTTCAGGTAACATCGGCAGCATTCCCATATTCCAGGACTTCCATTTATCGGTATAGTCGTGTGGCTCCTTAAGCGTACAAAGGTGGCCAAATGTCCAGGTAACCTGATATCCATTTCCTTCATAGTAGCCATCCATACGGTTTCTGGCACCGATAATACCGGCAATTTCCTTTGCCACACTTGGTTTTTCAGCAATGCAAACTCTCACGTTTTCAATTTCAGTTCAAAGTTCAAAAGTAGTTCACTTTAGCCGGAATGGAAAACCGCTTTCAAAGTTTATGAAAAAAGAGGCAAAAGCAGCAATTTAAAATGTTTATTTTTGCCGACAGCAAATGGGAAAGGTTAACGAAATATACAGGCAAAATATCTATGGGGTAATCACCACCCTGATTTTTCATATTATTGTGCTGATTGTACTGCTTACTTCAAATCTGGAGTATGGCAAAAAAACTGTTGAAGAGAACATTCTGTTGGAATTCCCGGCAGAGGAGATCAAACTTCCGGAGCCTCAGAAAGAGCAACAACCGGAGACTGCTGATCAGATGCAGCAGGGTTCAAACCAAATGCTATCAAATCGTGGGGTAAATGACGCTTCAAAAGATGCAGCGAAAGCATCTTCGCGTTCAAATGATCCATTTTTCGATAAGGCTTACGACAAGGAAATTGAGGACGCTAAACAACTCGTGAGCGATGTGAATAAAACACTTGCGAAAAAAATTCCAAAAATTGGAGATATCCGGATGCCTGAAGACAATACTGAAGGGAAAACACGGGAAGAAGTCAAACAATCGAATTTCAAAGGAAAATCAAATATTCATTATTTTTTGGAAAACCGCTATCATTCGAGACTGCCAATTCCTGTTTATCTGGCCGAAGGTGGTGGCGAGGTGATCGTTGATATTATTGTCGCACGCGACGGACATGTTCTGAGTGCAAATCCCCGTGCAAATCCTAAGATTACAGATCTTGCCATTCTGGCTTATGCAAAACAGGCGGCTGAAAAAACCTGGTTCAACAATGACGCTTCAGCACCTGAGAAACAAAAAGGAACAATTACCTACCAATTTGTTGCTCAGTAGTATAATTGTCTCTTCTGTAAAAATAAATCAATCGCAATGGTTTTGGCAAATGCTAAATAAAATTGCGGAAGTGTTTCATAAATTGCACGCGTTCCCAGGCTGCCGGATTTCCGCTGTTTGACTGACCTAAGCGATCCCGGAACTCATTTATTGATTCAAACTCGTGCGCTTCCATCCATTTCGAGAGTTCTTCAGTCATCTTAAAAATATGCGATGTTTCGTTGATATATAACGTTGAAACGACCTGGCAAACCTTGGCTCCGGCTAACAATTGCTTGATAAGACCTGCACCATCATGAACCCCGGTCGATGCAGCAATATCGCAATTAACACGACCTGCAAGTATAGACACCCAACGAAGCGTATTCCCCAAATCGGAGGGCGAGCTAAGAACAAATCCTGACGACATGACGAGATGATTAATGTCGATATCGGGCAACCATGAACGGTTAAAAAGAACGATTCCTTCAACTCCTGATTGATCGATATGTTCCACATAGCGAACTAGATTCGACTGAAATGCACTGATTTTCAACGCAACAGGAATCCGGACAATTCCTTTTACTTTCGAGATAATATCGAAAGTAGCTTCCATTATTTCCTTCTCACCACGTTGGCTATCTGATGGCAAAAAAAACAGGTTTAACTCAAGTGCGTCGGCTCCGGCTTTTTCGATCTCCCTGGCAAAATAGGTCCATTTCTGTGAACTCACACAATTGATACTGGCTATTATTGGAATTCCAACAGCTTTTTTTGCGTCAGCGATGAGTTCAAGGTAATTCAATAAAAGATCCTCTTTGACAATTGTTTCCATATAATCCATTGTCTCAGGAAAAACAAAGTTTCTGTTCGTCATGGTATGAATCGTCTCCTCCATTTCCATGATGATCTCCTCCTCGAAAAGCGATTTAAGTACAACAGCCGCTGCCCCCATATCTTCGAGATTTTTAATCTTTTCGACAGAATCGGTAAGTCCGCTACTTCCCACAATAATCGGATTTTTAAGCTGAAGTCCTAAATAGCTTGTAGATAAATCTGGCATTTTGCTAAGTTTATGTAATTAAAATATTCGTTTTTAATCAGAATTTCACTGAAAGTCCTACTCCCAAAAACTGCTTAAACTGAATTCTGGCACCATGTTCAAGGCCGTTTCCGTCTTTATATTTGATATCATCGTCATATTTAAGTGTTGTCCCGAGGTTAGCTGAAAGCCACTCATTTACTTTCATGTCGAATTTCACATCCCAGTTAACATCAATATTTTGCGGTTTTTTCAGGTAATTACTGAACAAATCGAGCCGGGTCTGAAAATCAACATTTTTGACGAGTGCCTTTTTAACGTAAGTCATTTTCATATATGCACCGAACTCAGCCCTGAAGCGATTACCCGGTTCAACGCCGAAAGACCCAGTGGAGGCAAGATAGTCGTCGAGTACAAAAGTAAATTTTGTACTTACAGGTGATAGCATCAACGAAAAATCAGCATTTGGTTTTAAATCAAAGCCAAGTGCAAAGTTCATATATGCCGGTGCGAAAAATCGTGAAATGTAATTGTTAATATTAGGATAATTATATCCCTTGGCTGACTGAGTTTTAAAATCAAAAAGAGAAGAAAGATACCAGGGTTTACCGATTTCGTAACCATATTTCGACGAAAGATAAATCTGGTCGACACTTTTGCGAAGCGATTCGCTGTTATTCTTTGTCATTCCGTATTCAAAAGCAAAATTATTGTCCCATGAATGTTTACCCTTCAATCTATTAGCTGTAATTCCGAACAGAAATGCGCCGGACACCGATCCATCACCGCCTTCAGACCAATTGGTCAACGACACCTGTGAAAAATTGAGCGAACTTTTGCCATTCACTTTCCAATATTTCACAGTGTCGGCCTGCTCCTGCCCCATCAACAAAAAAGCAGAAGTTAAAAAAACCGTAAACAGGAAAAGCAACTTAATACTGATCCGAAAGAAACCGGAGGAAATAGAACAATTTCTATAAGGCTTATTTTCAAATAAATAAATATCCTTTTGCAAGCATGATTGTTTCATATCAGGTATTATCAAAGGTTTTAAAGCTATTAACATTTGTAAAAGTGAAAATGTTTCAATTGTTATTTTTTGTGAAAATATTAACCACGTATGATAATAGCGCTATATTTGAATATTATTTAGAATTAATCCAAATGATGCGTCTGATTGTCGGGTATTTTAAAACATTCTGGGAATTATACAATGAAATGGCTATCTTTCTGATGATCGGTTCTTTCTTTGCTGGTTTTCTTCATGTTTTTATCCACAAAGAACGTATAGGCATATAAATGGGCGGCTATAATTTAATGGACTATTTTCCGAAGTTGGGGGAAAATAGAACGGAAAAACAGGGTATTAAATAAACATGATATGACAATTAAAACTTTTATAGTAGAAGGAATGACCTGCAAAAACTGCAAGTCACATGTTGAGAAAGGTATAAATAACATTTCCGGAATTGATGATGTGATTGTAGACATGTCAAATGATCAGGTGAGAGTTTCGGGAAGCGAAATAGATAATTTAAAGGTAAAACTATCAGTTGAAGAAATGGGATACATATTTAAGGGAGAAATACATAACGCTGCCAGAAGTTCAGATGTATGGTTGAGTTAAGCGCATTATTGAAAATTGATGTTCGCTTTTTCGATCAATCAATGACTTAGTTATATTCAAAAATCTCAGGTAATTATACTGCATTTTCTAAATTTATATGCTCTTTATGAGTCCCGATCCAAATCTACTGATTCAGCTTGTGCAAACACAGATGCCTTTTGGAAAATTTAAAGGATCGCTTTTGTGCGATCTGCCTGTTTCTTACCTTGAGTGGTTCGAGCAGAAAGGTTTTCCGGATGGCAAGCTGGGAATTCAATTGCAGACCATTTATGAAATTAAGCTGAACGGACTCGAATATTTGCTTGTTCCACTCAGAAAAACCCGTACTATCCGATGACTACTGCATCCCTTTCGGAGTTGAGAAGAGCTTTGAAAAATGTTCCCCACGGCGATCTTCCCGATTTATGCATCAGACTGGCAAGATACAAAAAGGAGAATAAAGAGCTTCTCTCCTACCTTCTCTTCGAAGTTGATGATGAACCCGAATATATCAGGAGTGTAAAAACAGAGATTGACCGGCATTTCGGTGAATTGACAAAAACAACTCCATATATGACGAAAAAGGGAGTGCGTAAAACACTGACTTTCACCAATCAGAAAATACGATATTCCGGACAGAAACGGACTGAGGTAGAATTACTAATTTATTTCTGTAAAAAATTCAAAAAAGAAGTTTCTTTTCGCAACAACATTACGCTCAAGAATATATATATCCGACAAATTCAGCGAATTAAAAAAACGCTTGCTACTCTGCATGAAGATTTGCAATTCGATTTCGGAGAAGAGGTGAAATTAATGGAATAGGGGGATATCGGATTGACAGTTTCAACTTTTCATTCTTTTCTCCTTTTCGCTTCTTTTCTCACGCTAAGTCACATTTTCTCAACCTCACTCTTTCTCACTTTTCTTCAAAGTGTCAAGATAAAGCTGTTCGACTTTAGCCCTGGCCCAGGGAGTTTTGCGTAAAAACTTCAGGCTCGACTGAATGCTTGGATTGCTGATAAAACAGTTAATACGAATTCGTTGACCAAGTATATCCCATCCAAAACGATCCACCAGATGATTGAGAATCACCTCAAGCGTTATGCCATGTAACGGATTGTTTTTCTGTTCAGTCGTCATAAAAACTTTGATCAATGCTTAATTATTAAAATTTAAACTTCGGCGGTTTAACGATCGCCACCGGCTGTTTCTTTTGCTTGCCAAATTTTGGATTCCTTGTACCGGGACCACCCAGATTGATCTTTTTGTTTTTCTCCTTCTTCTCGTGAAAAGCCCCCTGGGAATCCTTGATTGTGGAAGCTTTATGATAATTTTTGTCAAAAAGATTAGTAGGACTCTCTTCTTCTGTAAAAACATTCGAGACGATAAGATTGCCTGGCAACGGCTCGACTGGAATTTGTCTGTTCATCAAAGTTTCAGCTTCAATCTGAAGAACTTTTTCCTTCTCCGTAACAAATGAAATGGCAACACCTTCTTTTTCTGCGCGTCCTGTACGACCCATGCGGTTAATATAATCACCGGCAGTCTCTGCCATCTCAAAATTAATCACATGAGTGACATCGCTGATATCGAGGCCACGTGCAATAAGGTCTGTTGTTACAAGCACACGGTAAATACCCTCCTCGAAATGTTTTAAGGCATTGATCCTGAAATTTTGTGATTTATTTGAATGGAGAACACCAATCTGTCCGGGAAATTTTGTGTCAATGGTCTCGAACAACCTGTCTGCCGTTTTTTTCTTGCTTACAAAAACCAAGGCTCTGCTAAAATTTTTATTTTCAATAAGTAATAGTTCGAGAAGATTAACTTTTGTGTTATAATTCGGAACATGATAAACCATTTGAGTGATTTTCTCGATCGGAGCGCCATGTTCTGCAACTTCAATCTTGGTTGTATTCGAAAAGAAATCAGTTATCAATCGCCCAACCTCTTCAGTAAGGGTGGCAGAAAACATGAGGTTTTGTCTTTTCCCCGGAATTATCTCCATCAAACTGATCAGCTGTGGCCGGAAACCGAGGTTGAGCATCTCGTCTACCTCATCAATAACAAGCTTCTGAATCGATTTCAATCTTAGAACGCCGGTCATTGAAAGATCGACCAGTCGTCCGGGAGTGGCGACCAGAATATCAAGACCATCGAATAAAAGTTGTTTCTGATTATTAATATTTGTACCTCCGTAAACACCCACCACACGGACAGTCATATAGGTAGTTAGTTTATTTATCTCCTCCACCACCTGAATTACTAATTCACGTGTTGGTACCAGAATCAGAATTCTCGGATCCTTTTGATTCGAATATGTGAGTTGCCTTAAAATAGGAAGCAAATAGGCAAGTGTTTTACCAGTTCCTGTCTGAGCAATC
>JANXZJ010000025.1 GCA_025355585.1 Mariniphaga sp.
CACTTGGACATTTTTTTTTAATCTGACTTAAAAACATGTCCGAAATAGCCCAACAATAAATCTGTATTTTGTAACTTTAATGGACTTTTGATCCATTGAATGAGCCAATTCAGCGACAAGCTTCACAGCGCACCTTTTCTCAGGCTTCTGGTTCCATTTGTTGCAGGAATCGTTTTAGGCGACTCGTTTCCGCCTGAACAGAGATGGTTATACCTTGGCACATCGCTCTTCTTCTTAATACTACTACTCTTCTTTATAAACACGACATTTAAACTGGAGTCTTTATTTGGCATCTTCTCCTTTCCAGCTTTGTTTTTCCTGGGACTTTTTATCGTAAATGACCTGAAATACAATCCGCAACCATTGCCAAAAGGTGAATACTTTGCCGTTGTCCATGAATTTCCACTCGAAAAAGAGAAATCATACAGGGCAGTGATTCGCTTAATCAAACCGAAAATATTGGTACTTGCTTATTTCGAAAAATCAGAGCGGATTTCCAGGTTGGAACCGGGTGATGTCATCTGGTTTCGCGGACAACCCGAATTACTTCAAAAGACAGGTAATCCCTTTGAGTTTGACTATCATGCCTATGCGGTCCGCAATGGAATTGGGCATCGCATCTATTTGAAAGATAGCTTTTATTATCCTTTGAAAGCTGAAAAGAATCGGGATATCATTGAAACGGCACTGATTATCCGCGACAGGTTACTCCACATAATAGAAAATTGCGGTCTAAAAGGCGAGGTATTTCATTTGGTTTCGTCCATCTCGTTAGGTGCCCGGGAGGAACTGGAGCCCGAAACGACCCAAAGTTTTGCAAAAACAGGTGTGATTCATGTGCTGGCCGTCTCAGGAATGAATGTTGCCATCATTTTTGTGGTGCTTGATGTGATGCTGCGATTTTTAAAGCGGAAAAAAGGTGGAATATATCTCTATACTTTTACTATTCTCGCTGCCGTTTGGGGGTATGCGCTTATCACCGGGATGTCTGCCTCGGTACTCCGAGCAGCGGCTATGTTCACATTTATCGTGATTGGGACGGGAATGAGCCGCCATCCGAATATTTACAACACGCTGGCTGCCTCTGCATTTGTTTTGCTCTGCATCAATCCTTCACTTGTATACGATGTTGGTTTTCAACTCTCCTATATAGCTGTATTTTCTATCGTCTTTTTCCATCCCTGGGTGTATGGATTGCTCTATTTCAAATACTGGATACCTGATCAAATTTGGGGGTTGCTTACCGTCTCGGTTGCTGCTCAAATCGGAACACTTCCTTTTCTACTCCATTATTTCCATCAGTTTCCCACCTGGTTTCTGCTGGCCAATCTGATGGTTATTCCGCTTGTTACTTTGATATTGTATCTTACCTGCATCGTTTTTATAGTAGCCCCGATTGTACCTTTCCTTGGAGTAATCATGACACGAATTCTTGACTGGGCTGGTCAGGGGATGCTTTTCTCGGTCCATTTTGTCGAGCGATTGCCTTATTCAATACTCGATGGTTTATATCCATCGGATCTTTCTTTGCTTATTATTGTTCTGATCTCCATTTCGGTTACGCTTTTTATCATGCACAAAAGTCCGAAAGTTTTATCAGTTACTTTGGTTTTATTCATAATCCTCTTGATATTTGGCAATTTATCGGCGTATCAAAAAATTTCACGGAAAGAAATAGTCGTTTTTAACCTTTCCGGCAAAACATTGGTTGCATTTACTACCGGAAGTGAAACTATTTGGCTTACAGATAAGAACAATACACCTGAAAAACTGAAATATTACATAAAACCTTATGAAGGGTTTCGCGGTATCAAAAAATCATCCATTATCTTTTTGTCTGATACTTCAATTCAAACTAAAAATAAATTTTCACTCAGGGAGAACTTCCTGAACTTTAACGGGCTATCTATATGTGTTTTTAACGATCGAAAGCTTAATGACATCGATTGGAAATGTTTTCCGCAAACAGATCTGATTATCTTATCGGAAAAATCGTTGATTGAAGCAGCTTTGGTTCGAAAATATCGCCCGAAAACTCTGATTGTCGAATGCCGGAATACTTCCAATGACATCAACACTTCATCGCTCGCCTTAAATGATCCCCGTATTTTGGATACAACAGCAGGAGGCGCAGTTAAAATTGAAATCAGCCAAACAGATGACACAGGAAAAAACATTCTTGCCTGCAGATATTTTAATCATTAATAATCCTTTACTTTGCATATAAAACAGGTAGGTTATTATGAAAATTGTAATTGCAGGTGCCGGTGAAGTGGGTACACATTTGGCAAAGATGTTATCGAAAGATGAGCATGATATTATCCTTTTTGATGAAGCACAGGACAAGCTGGATGACATCTCTGCAGCACTTGATGTATTGACCATTTCGGGCGGTGCGATCTCAATTTCCGATCTGAAACAGGCAGGTGTGGTTAACTGTGATCTTTTTATCGGAGTCACACCCTACGAAGACCGGAATATTGTAGCCTGCCAGTTGGCCAAGCATCTTGGAGCAAAAAAAACAATTGCACGTATTGACAATCAGGAGTTCCTGTTTCCGCAAAACCGCGATTATTTCAAGTCTCTTGGAATCGATGAGTTGATATACCCGGAACATCTTGCTGCAAAAGAAATCGTTACCAATATCAAACAAACCAGCATGCGGCAGATTTTCGAATTCTCGGGAGGAAAGTTGGTACTTTTCGCGGTAAAGATCAGGGAACATGCTGCCATTCTTGGGATTCCCCTCAAAGATCTGCACAACGGCATGGGTGATTTTGTAATTGTGGCGATTGCACGTGATTCAGAAACCCTTGTACCTCATGGCGATGACATCATAAAAGTGGATGACCTGGTCTTTTTTGTGGCAAAACCTACAACAGTTGAGTCAATTCTGCAAAAAGCGGGTAAGGAGAAGTTCGTGATCAAAAATGTAATGATACTAGGAGGAAGCCGGATTGCGATGAAAACTGCTTTACGTCTTGGAGATGGTTTCAATATTAAAATAATTGAGCAAAATAAGGAGCGTGCGATTAAGGTGACAAGCAAGGTGAGTAATGCGCTCGTGATTCATGGCGATGGCCGCGACCTTGAGTTATTACGATCGGAAGGGATTGAACAAATGGATGCCTTTATAGCCGTAACGGGCAATTCGGAAACAAATATACTTTCGTGTCAGCTTGCGAAAAAGATGGGTGTCAAAAGGACGATCGCTGAAGTTGAGAATATTGATTACATTGATTTTGCAGAGAAAATTGGAATTGGCGGAGTAATCAACAAAAAATTATTGGCTGCCTCCTATATTTACCGGTATACGATGAATGCAGATGTTTCGCATGTCAAATGCCTGACAGCCACAGATGCCGAGGCGCTAGAGTTCGTTGCCCGCGAAGGTTCTAAAGTCACCAAATCGATTATAAGCAACCTCGACTTTCCTAAAGAAGCGACCATCGGAGGATTTATCAGGAATGATCAGGGTTATATTGCTTCGGGCCGTTCACAAATTATTGCAGGCGATAAAGTGGTCGTATTTACCCGTCCTGCCGCCTTGAAAAAACTATCGAAATATTTCAATTAGGGTTCGTCAGTAATGCCTGAACGAATCAATCAGATTCATTAAGAACAAGGTTGTAAACTAATTGGGATGCTGGCAGCTTCTAAAAGCAACCGGCACCCCAATTGATATGAATTCTGTTTTCGGATTAAACAGCTTGTTCCTAACTTTTCATTCTGTCGGGAGAGGAATCGAGGTTGTCTTTTCTTTTTATGGGTAATACACCACCCATTTCACCCATCACATTTACAAGGTCAGAACCGGTTGGTACTACAATTTTTGAATTGTCCTTAAGTGAAGTTTCCATTGCCTGAATTCTGCGAAGCAACTGGGCATTTCCAACAAAATACTTTTCTGCAGCTTCATTCACGAGTTGAATAGCCTGCGCTTCACCTTCCGCACGAAGAATAGCACCCTGCTTGATACCTTCGGCACGACGGATTTCTGCTCGCTTCTCACCATCTGCTTTTGTCTCCGTGGCAGTTGCAAAATCGATGGCCGCTATTTTCTCATTCTCCGCTTTTACGATCTTGTTCATCGTTTCCTGCACATCTTTTGGGGGATCAATTTCCTTAAGTTCGGTACGTACGATTTCAATTCCCCAGTTCATTGTTTCTTCAAGAAGGGTACCGTGAAGTTCTTTGTTGATCTTGCCTCGTTCGCTGTTGGCCGATTTAAGCGTCATCGTGCCAATGATATTCCTCAATGTGGTACGCGCAAGGTTAACGATCTGATATTCGATACTATTCACATTGTACTGCGAGTTTTTCACACTCTCCTCATCCGATTTGATTTTAAAGTAAACCTGGGCGTCAACCTTCGCATTCAGGTTGTCGTTTGTAATGATTTCCTGCGGCTCCGCATTGATCATCTGCTCAGTAATGTTGATTGTATACATCTTGTCAATTCCCGGAATGATCCAGTTAAAGCCATATCCCGCAAAGCGATGGTATTTACCAAGACGCTCTACAAGCGCCCGGCTGGTTGGTCTTACAATACGAATTCCTGCAAAGAAAAAAAGAACTAAGACGCCAATGACGATAGGTAAAAAATTTTCCATAATTGAAGAATTAAGATTGAATAAATAGTTGAAAGGCAGATCATACTTGATGATGTACAAATATAATTACTTTCAAATACATATCATCGGTTTTCACCATTCTAAATTCGGGCAATCAAAAAATAAGTTTTTACACAATGTGTTAACCAGTCCCGGCTTATGGTTATTCAGAAAATTCTTAGTACATGACAAAAACACACAATAGTTTGATGTTCAATTATATATGTTGATAACCTGGTGGTAATTTTTATCAAAATATTAATATAAGGTCCTGGTATTTAGTATCTTAGGAGAAAACCACTACGTATGACTCCAGGACACATGAACACCAGGGTTGAGAGTAAAAATAGCATTTTATTCACAACATTATCGCAAATATTCGGGGACAAAATGAATTTGGCCCGAATAAAGTTCTTTGGCTTATTTATCTGTGCTCTTTGCAGGGTTCAAACTGTTTGCTTTGAAAAACTTGCCGCCAGTTTTGATTCAGAC
>JANXZJ010000195.1 GCA_025355585.1 Mariniphaga sp.
AATCTTTTAGTATTTTTGAACACGTAATGCCAATTATTATAGGTTAATGACTTTATTGAATCTTTACGACGACGAAGCCAACCATGGTGAAAAAGTAGCGCTTAAATTCAGGTGGATTTTAGTTGCGCTTGTTTTTTCGCTTATCATTATTGTGACGATAAAAGGAGACTATAAGGAAGCGGTTGTCAGTGCAATCATTGCCTCATTATTTGGGATTTACAATCTCTTTCTAATCTATCTTTTCCGTCATGGAAAGGTGTTTCACTGGGTGAGATACTTATCCGTTTCGCTCGATATTGGACTGGTCTCCGTCCACATCTATTCGTTGTCAGTTTTTATCTCTCCGTTTGCTGTGGCAACCACCGCCACAATTCTCCTCTATCCCATCATGATGTTTTTATCCGTATTGCGCTACGACAAGAAGCTGATAATCTACACAATCGTATTCACTTTGTTCTCTTTCAACCTGATCTATTTTCTGCAGTACCCAAACCTTGATCCTGTAATATTGAACCAGGTAATCTCAACCAACCCGAGCGGACAGATCTATAAATCGATTTATCTCCTCTTCTTTGGTTTGTTGCTGCTCCATATTCCCAATCTTGTCAGCAGAATGGTACAACGCCACACAAAAATCGCAGAGGAGAAAAACCAAAGTGAAATGCGACTAACCCTCGAATTGAAAGAAAACGAATATATTGAGGAGAAACTGCAGTATGCAAGGCTGATCAAT
Source organism: Mariniphaga sp. (assembly GCA_025355585.1). Lineage (GTDB taxonomy): Bacteria > Bacteroidota > Bacteroidia > Bacteroidales > Prolixibacteraceae > JAAFHB01. The sequence continues at coordinate 734 of JANXZJ010000195.1, forward strand.
GAACAGTTGAATGAGAAAAATGAACAGATTGCATTCCGGAACGAAAAGCTCAAAGAGATGAATGCCACCAAGGATCGTCTCTTTTCGATCATCGGCCACGACCTTAAAAATCCATTTACGGTCCTGATCTCACTTTCGCAAATGATCAAAGACGATCTTGAAAATCTGGAAACCGAAGACCTGAGAAAATCGTTAAGTGTAATAAACAGTACATCAAATCAAGGGTTTGCATTGCTCGATAACCTGCTCGACTGGGCAAAAACTCAAACCGGAGAGATCATCTTTGCACCTGCTCCTTTCGGGTTAAACAAGGCAGTAACAGAAGTGCTTGTTCAAATCGGGTCATTGTCCGAAAGGAAACAGGTTCAAATCAAAAACAACATTCCGGACACCAACATCATAACTGCCGATCGCAATATGATTCAAACCATCTTCAGAAACCTGATATCCAACGCCATCAAATTTTCGAAACCAGGTGGTGAGGTAATTTTGGAGGCTGCGCTTGATCAGGATATTTCCAAAACAGTGATTACAATTACAGATCATGGTGTAGGAATCCCCGAAGAAAACCTCGCTAACTTATTTGATATCAAGACACATCAATCGACAAAAGGGACATTGCAGGAAAGCGGTACCGGGCTCGGGTTACTGATCTGCAAAGAATTTATCGAAAAGCATGGCGGCATTATTCATGTTTACAGCATGACAGGCGAAGGAACCCGTATCACTTTTGATGTTCCGTCCATCAGTCTTTAATTATGCGAAATCCATTCTTATATAATAATTTACAATAAAACTTTTCCCATTCTGATTTTGTTGAGTAATTTCACACCCAATTGTGCGACTAATTGTTGTATTAAAAATTTAAAAAGAGAATTAAGATGAAAAGAACAGGAATAATTGTTGTGGTCGTTATTGTTTTGCTGCTATTTTTTGGTTTCCAATGGGGTATCTCCACCGGAAATAAAATGGTTACAATGGATGAAGGTGTTGCAGCAGCCTGGTCGCAGGTCGAGAATGTTTATCAACGTCGCTCCGACCTGATTCCCAACCTTGTGAGTACCGTTAAAGGGTATGCTGACTTTGAGAAATCAACCTTAACTGCCGTAATTGAGGCGCGTGCCAAAGCTACGCAGGTAACCGTCGATCCGACAAAACTCACACCCGAATCGCTTCAGCAATTCCAACAAGCCCAGGGCGGATTATCTTCAGCATTGGGACGTTTAATGGTGGTGGTTGAAAAGTATCCAGAACTGAAAGCCAACGAAGGTTTTATGAATCTCCAGGCTCAGCTCGAAGGAACCGAAAACAGGATTACAGTTGAGCGACAGAAATTCAACGAAATAGCAAGAGGATACAATACTTACATTCGTCAGTTCCCGCAAAGTCTCATTGCATCGATGCGTAATTTCGAGAAGAAGGCCTATTTTGAAGCTGAAAAGGGCGCTGATAAAGCACCAAAAGTTCAATTCTAAATAATTCATTATGAGCCCCAAAGAGTTTCTTGGAAAAGAAAATGAAATATTAATCACCAAGGCCATTGAAAATGCAGAACATCAGACCAGTGGCGAGATCCGTGTACACATCGAAAGTAAGTGCAGGGGAGAGGTGCTCGACAGGGCTGCCTGGCTTTTTAAAAAGCTAAAGATGCACGAAACGAAAGACCGGAATGGTGTACTGATCTACCTTTCAATCAACGACCGTAAGTTTGCGATTATTGGCGACGCAGGTATCAATAAGGTGGTTCCTGAAGGATTTTGGAACGACATTAAAGAGATGATGATTGATCATTTCAAAAAGGGCGAATTTGCCGTTGGGCTTGTCGAAGGCATTGAAAAAACAGGAGAGCATCTGAAACAATACTTCCCATGGCAGGAAAATGATGTCAATGAGCTCCCCGACGAAATTTCATACGGACAATAATGAAGTACAATAAGATAAAAATACAATCAGCACTTTTGATGCTCTTTGTGGTGATGGTTTTCAGTTTAAGATCCAATGCACAGGATGAGTTCCCGGCACGTCCGGAACCACCACGTCTTGTGAACGACTTTGCAGGAGTCCTTTCGTCTGAACAACTGGCATCACTCGAAAACAAACTGGTGAACTTTTACCAGAAAACTTCGACGCAAATCGCCATTGTTACGGTGAAAAGTATTTACGGCTATGATAAAGCGGATTATGCTCAAAAGCTTTCTGAAAAGTGGGGAATTGGCCAGAAGGGAAAAAACAACGGAATCCTGATTCTTGTTAAGCCCAAATTGGCGAACGAGAGAGGTGAAGTGTTTGTAGCTGTTGGCTACGGACTCGAAGCGGTGGTTCCCGATGCTGTGGCCCGTCAGACGCTTGTCGGTGCAGAATTGCTTCCGGCGTTTAAGCAAAACGATTATTTCACAGGCCTTGACCGAAGTACCGATGTACTCATTTCATTAACTTCGGGTGAATTCACTGCAGACCAGTATGTCAAAACAGTGAAGAAAGGTGGTAAATCGGGAGGTATTGGCGGATTTGCACTTATCATGATCATCCTGGTCATTGCTTTTATTTTCAAAAGAGGAAACGGTAATTCCCGCGGACTTGGTACGACCCAAAGTTTTCTCGGCGGTATGCTCTTAGGGAACATGCTCGGAGGAAGTCACAGCGGATCGTGGGGTGGTTTCTCGGGTGGCGACGGAGGATCAGGAGGCGGTGGCTTTGGTGGTTTTGGCGGCGGAAGCTTCGGCGGAGGCGGTGCCGGCGGATCGTGGTAACTATTATTTGATTTCAGAATATTATCCTGAGCCATAAAATAACTCCCTGTTTCCTTTAGCAAACTGTAAATAACATGTTTCAGTAGTGAAAATGCACTTGTAAACGGCTTCTTCAAAAATCTGAAGGGTACAAACGCATTTGCAACTGGCTTCTTCAAAAGTTTGAAGGGCGTAAATGCAATCGTGTTTGGCTATTTTCAAAGTTGTGAGAGACCAAATGCAATCGTGTTTGGCTATTTTCAAAGTTGCAGGAGACCAAATGAATTCTTGTTGGCTATTTTCAAAGTTGTGAGAGACCAAATGCAATCGTGTTTGGCTATTTTCAAAGTTGTGAGAGACCAAATGCAATCG
>JANXZJ010000019.1 GCA_025355585.1 Mariniphaga sp.
ACTCCAATCCGGTAAAGCGTTGATTCATTACGGATAATCAGGGAATTATTTGCGATGGCCGGTGTTGCGTAGATTTCGCCCGGCAATTGATTCTCTGCAAGGATATCGAGCGTTCTTCCTGCTTTCAGAACAAGGGTCTCTCCTTTCACCGAAGTAAAATAGACGCGGCCTCCGGCATAAACCGGAGAAGCGTTGTATTTGTTTTTCAGCCTTTTCGTGAATAACGTGGCTCCTGTTTTGGAGTCAATGACGATCAGGTTGTTCCGGCTATCGACAGTGTATATAACTCCATCCTTGATTAACGGAGTAAGCAACTGCAAAATGGGAGTTTTTACCCTCCAAAGAACATTCGATTTTGTAACATCACCGGAACCTGTGGGATCGACAGCCAATAATTCAGCATATTTCTCCCCATCAGGCGGAGTAACAAAACTTGTATAAAAGTAGACCACGCCGTCTTCGGTAAATGGCATCGCGATCGTGGAATCTTCACCCTGGATCACCCGCCAAACCTCTTTCCCTGATTGAACATCATAGGCGATGCAGACAGCAGCACCATTGGACATTAACAGATCGTACCCTGCTACATTTACAACGATAGGTGTGACATAGGCTTTTTTGCCTATTGGCTGAAGCGGGTCATAACATTCTTTCGGTCGGTCGGTCCTCCAAACCGTTTCGCCGGTTCTCTTATTCAGTGCTACAATAAACTGCTGATCGGTTCCTTCAAAATGAACAATCAAAAAATCCTTGTAAAGCACTGGAGAAGCACCCGTTCCCTGAACATGTTCCACTTTAAAATCTGACCGCTTCCAGATAACCTGCCCGTCAGCCGTACTGACACATGCTGTTCCCGAACTTCCAAAATTCAGGTATACAAATCCTTGCTCAATACAGGGTGTCGGTGTCGCATACGTGTTGATTGAATGTTTCCCATAGATACTATCCTGTTTAAAAAGGAGAATATCAAACAATACCTTGCCGGACTTAAAATCAACGCAAACTGCGGACATCTCCTTTCCATCAACAGTTGCGGTGGTTACCCAAATCTGGTTACCATAAACCACTGGTGAAGACCACCCTTTCCCCCGGATATCAGTTTTCCAGATCACATTTGTCGTGTCATTCCAAACCACCGGGACCTTATTGTCAGCCGATTTGCCATCAAGGTTTGTCCCCCTGAAATGGGTCCAGTTGCTTTCCTGGGCTAATACCGCTTTTTGATTTAAGACAATGATCAAAGTAAAAACGGAGATCAGAAATTTCCAACGAAAATATTTCATAAGCCTATAAACTAATAGATTAACATTAAAAATTATTGACCCGGTTCGCTGAAATTTTTAGAGGCATCATCCAGTACCAGAATCCAATCGTTTCCCCTGCCTTTCGTTGGAGTTGAGAACGCTTTTGTCCCCGTTCCCGGAAACTTTCCGATTGATTTAGATTCACCGTTGTGCGGATCAAACCACCAGGCATTGATTGTTTTGGCTCCTATTTTATCCAATTGAATGGTTGCATCCCAACCTGTTGGAAAATAAATCATCGCGTAACCGTCTCCGCGGGTTGCAACAACATAATCGGTTTCAGGAAAATATGCAGGAACAATCAACGATTGATCTGGAATTCTGGAAGTAAAGGGACGCGATTCCATGAGGCGGCGTGCATGAATCAGATCCCATGCACCTGGCAAATCGAGCACTTCGAACCAGTTATGACGTGCAAAACCAACAGCTTCGCGCCCCGGAGCCAGCATTTGCCAGATCGGGTGACAACCATAAGTATGACCAAAACCGCCACTAAAGAGGTCCCAATACATTGCCTGGCGCACATCTGCATCATCAAACCATCCCAAAATTTCAGGTTTCCATCCAACAGGATGATCTTCATATCTTGGTTCGCCGTCAAAACATGGTTTAACGGGTTTTAGATCGTAATCACGGACAACTATCCTTTTGTAAATTGAATAGCTTCGTTGTCCATGCCCGGTCTGACACATGTTAAAATCGAGCCAATCGCTATCCTGGTACCATTCCGACGAACTTCGTTCTCCCCAGGGATGAAGCGTGATCAAGTGATTTTTATCGACCGATTTTATACCGTGAGCTATCGCATCCAAGATCTCTTTATTCTTACCTCCGCCGTCGCGGTCTCCCCCATTGATCCAGATAATATTGGGATAGTCTTTATAACGATTGCCAATCCATTTTCCATATTGAAAACCGTTTTCCTTATTGAAAATCATCGGTCCTTTTCCCCACTGTTTATCAACTTTATCACCCCAGGTTGGAAGGAGTCCAATGAAAATACCTTTTTCGCCAGCTTTTTTAATTGCCCAGTCCACATGCGCAAAATAGGCTTCGTTTGGTTTTAGCGGATCGTTATCAATCAATGGTTTATTTCCTTCGGCATTGGGAGTATCCAATCCATCAAGTTCTGCAAGAGCAACAGCCTGAATCACAGTAAAACCTTTATCGCGACGATTCTCCAGGTATTTTTCAGTTTCAGGCTTATTTAGCCGGTGAAACAATTCCCATCCCGTATCACCCAAATAGAAGAATGGTGTTCCATCATCAAAAACAAGGAACCTTTTATTTTCAGAAACCTTTAGTTTGCCATGTTTAAAATCGACAGAAGATCCTTTCCAACCTTTTTCCTGGCAAATTGCGTTCAGGAGAACGGTCATTATCAACGATGTTAAAACGATTAACTTCTTCATTTGTATTGCGATAAGTTTGTTATGGCTTATTCTGACCCTTAAAGTATAAAATACGGACGTCAACCTCAAAATACCTCCAATCTAACAATCGGAAAATTAAATTTCCGCTTTGAGTTCATTCCAGTCTTTGAAAACCCAATCTGCTCCCGAATCCCATAAAATACTGTCGTCCAGAATACCTGTGTTGATGGCGACTGTAAAAATCCCCGCAGCCCTGGCAGATTGAATTCCCAACGGAGCATTCTCGATAACAATCACCTCATCGGAATTAAATCCTGATTTCTTCAATGCCAACAGGTATGGTTCCGGATTTGGTTTGCCATGTTTGACATGATTACCCGAAATAACCCGTTCAGATGAAACATATCCCTCGAAATCGTTCAGTAAAGCATCCAAAAATTTATCCTGCGACGAACCCGTAACAACCCAAATAGCAATACCTTGTTGTTTAAGATATTCCATTAGTTTTTTTGCTCCTTCAAAAGGGACAACGTCAGGAAGGAATTCGATAAGTTCTGTTTTTTTAGAATAGATCTGATTGATCTCTGTTTCGGTAGCATCCCTTTCTTCATTTTGCCGGTAAACCAGGTTAATGGTGGATTGCGCTGTGCGACCCTCGTTTTCGTAAACTCTCTCCTGCGGAAAATCAATCCCATAAAAACGAAAAGCGTTATTCCAGGCATCGGCATGAGCCCCCATTGAATCATAAAGTACGCCATCCATATCAAAAAACACTGCCTTTTTATCTTTCAAAATTTCACTAAAAGCTATTTTATTCATCTCTGTTCAATTTCTATTGGGGTATGTAACTAAAATGCAAAGTTGCCAATTTATTTTTCACTTCACACAATTACATCTTTTGCTTTGACGTTCCTGTAATTCCAAATATCGTGTCCGTTGATTGTCATCTCCTGATCTCCAGCGTATACTAAATTTGAACTTGAAATCCGATCGGGTATCAATTTCCGTAAGTAGTCGAGTCCTTTCAAAAAATGTGAAGTGAAAGTTTGACCAAATTTAATCTCAAACAGATTTAACTGGTATCCTGATTCCTGCAAGACATCTACCTCATTCCCATGATTATCCCTATAGAAATACAAATTACTATCTAATCCAGCATTAAACCGTTTTTTAAGTAGTTCCAAAGTTACCATATTTTCGAACAATGCTCCGCGCAGCGGATGAGTTGCCACATGTGTAACATTCTCAATTCCCAAAAGATAAGAGGCCAAACCCACGTCGTAAAAATAAAGCTTGGGAGTTTTCACCATCCGTTTACTGATATTAGCAGACCAAGGTTGCACCATAAAAACGATAAAGGTCGCTTCTAAAGCAGATAACCATGAATGTATTGTCATCGACGATACTCCAACCTCTGTTGCTATACTACTGGCATTAAAGAGTTGTCCAATACGTCCAGCGCACAATTTCACAAACCGTTGAAAATAAACAAGATCTTTTACTTGCAATATCTGACGAATATCGCGCTCCACATAGGTTTCGTAATAGTTCCGATAAGCCTTCACCGGATTCAAGTTTTCGGAAAAAATGCCAGGATAAAATCCGTTAAGCAGGTAATCATCAGCACTATAGTTTTTCACTATTCCAGAAACTTCACCTATAGTAAATGGAAGGAGTTTTAAAATAGCTACGCGACCAGCCAAACTTTGCGTCACATGGCTAAGCATTGTCACATTGTTGCTGCCAGTAAGGATAAACTGTCCCTTTTGTCTTTTTTCATCTACAATACCCTGGATATAAGAGAGAATATCGGGATAACGTTGAAACTCATCAATGATTGCTCCATCAGGATTCGTTGAAAAAAATGCGTGTGGATCAACCGAGATTTGCTCCCGAACATCTGGATTTTCTAAAGAAAAATAGGGCTTATCGGGAAAAGTTTTTCGCGCAAGAGATGTCTTTCCTGCCTGACGAGGACCAGTGATCATTACCACAAGATACTGTGATGCAAGATCCAGTAATTCAGACTCAATATCTCTATTAATCCACATTTTGTACAATTTTAAAATACAACTTTAGATTTGTACAAATATAGATGCAAAAACTGATTTTAAGATCATTACAAAGTGGTTATTTGTTTAAAATCTCAAAAAAAAGATATAAGAAATTAAATTAGCCGATACGATATATAAAGTTACACCCAATGCCTCTCAATTCAATTTTCAGATTACGGCATCTTTGGATTAATTTCAGGTTTTGGTTTCATAACGGGTTTTCCCGGTAATTTCGCATTACGCATGGCAGCATTATAAACAAATGAAGCAGTGATCACCGCATTCTGTTTAAGATCAGCCATTACCAGCCGTTCATAAGTATCCATTGTTGTATGATACCCGCGACCATATTCTATTTCATCCTGTATGAACTGGAATCCAGGCAATCCAACCGCGTCAAACGAAAGATGGTCAGTGCCTGAAGTATTCCTTATCGTGACAGTTGAAGTGCCCATATCTGCAAAAGGCTTAAGCCATTCCTCAAATATCGGCCTGACAAGTTCATTTTCCTGGATATATATTCCACGGTATTTGCCGGATCCGTTATCCATATTGAAGTATCCTGCAAACTTTTCAAAATCAGGTTTGTGTTCCTTCGTTTTCGGATCAACAAGGTACTTTTCCACATACCCGCGCGAACCGTTCAATCCCTGTTCTTCGCCGCCCCAAAGCGCAACCCGGATTGTTCTGCGCGGTGCGACATCGAGGCTTTTGAGAATTCGAAGTGCTTCGATCATGACCACACATCCAGATGCATTATCTGCCGCTCCGGTTCCGCCATGCCACGAATCGATGTGAGCACCCAACAAAACAACTTCATTTTTAAGCAGTTTATCTGTACCGGGTAATTCGCCGATAACATTAAAAACAACAGGGCTGTCAAAAAACTTATTCTGAATTTCCACTTCCATCTCCACCGGCACATTATGACGTATCAGCCGTTCCATCCGGCCATAGTCTTCATTCGGGAGATTCAGTTCAGCAATTGGTTCCTTCGCTCCAGAAGTGTAATTTCCACCAGTTGACCTCGGAACATTATAAGAACCAGCGTTATTTAGTATCACAGCTACTCCTTCATTGGCTAAAAATTCGGCTATTTTGAGACGCAAGGCTCTCTGTGCTGACATTGCAGCAAAGTCAACGTTTGATCTTCGTCTTGGAGATGTTGATGATGTTGAAAGATCTTTAAGCTGAGCATCTGTTAAGCGACTTGCAAGTGGCTCGTAACTAATCTCATAAGTTGCCGTTGAAGGCATAAGAACTATTTTTCCGGATACTTTTCCTTTAAATTTTACCAGATCGGAATCAGATTTTACATCCAATAGCACAACTTCACCTTTTACAATTCCTTTTGTACTTCCGGTCCAGGCGACAGGATTACATGCAAAATTTGTGTAATAAGGAGCGGTAATTGCAGCATATGTCTTCAGGTTATCCCAGCCACCACGTGTAAAATCCCGGGCAACTTCAATCCTTACATTTTGGAATCCAAGCTCTTCCATTTTTTTCTTTGCCCATTCATTTCCGCGGTTATTTCCTGTGGAGCCGGTAAGTCTTGGACCTACAAAATCAGTAAGCCAGAATGCGAGTTCTTCAATACCTGAATTTTTTAAACCTTCCTGCTTGATCTTGTAAATCATGCTGAGGTCAGTATTTTCATTCTGAGACATTGACCACAACGGGAAAAGGAGCAGGAACAAAAAAGCGGCTGAGATTTGCTTAAGTTTCATTTAGTTTATTTTATGGAAATTTGGAGGATTCAAATGTAGAAAAAATATCTTTACCTTTGCCCGGTTTGCCTGATCCTTCTGATTTTAAGGCAGACGATCATTTTTTCATCTTTAATCTTCTGATTGAATGTTATACGACGTCATAATTGTTGGGGCAGGACCAGCGGGGATTTTCGCGGCCTATGAACTGGTAAAAGAACGTAAAGACCTCAAAATTCTTATTCTTGAAAAAGGGAGAGACATACAACATCGTAATTGTCCCAAACATACAAACGGAAGCACCTGTATTAACTGCAAACCTTGCTCTATAACAACTGGTTGGGCAGGAGCAGGCGCCTATTCCGACGGAAAATTATCCCTTTCACATGAAGTTGGTGGCAATCTTCCTGACTATATAGGCGTTGAGCAAACAATGGAAATGATCAGTTATACCGATGAAATTTACCTGAAGTTTGGTGCAGACTCTAAAATTCACGGAGCTACTGAAACACCGGCCATGCGCGAAATCAGAAGGAAATCGATCGAAGCGAATCTCAAACTGGTGCCATGCCCGGTCCGGCATTTGGGCACAGAAAAAACACAGCACCTTTACCATGCAATTTTTGATCATATCACATACAGTGGGGTAGAGGTTCGGTTTAATTCGCCAGTCGAAGAGTTCATCATCAGTCAAAATCAGGTAGAAGGGGTAAAATGTTCGAATAAGAAGTTTTATGCCCCAAAAGTAGTCGTAGCTGTTGGCCGCGAAGGCTCCAATTGGCTCATGCATCAGTGTGAAATACAACATATTCCTACTGAAACGGGGATAGTTGATATAGGTGTTCGTCTTGAATGCCGGAACGAAATCATGCAGGATATCAACGATAATTTTTACGAAGCCAAACTTGTTCACTATACCCGCTTTTTCGACGATAAAGTACGAACGTTTTGCTCCAACCCCGGCGGTTTTGTCTCGTCGGAATATTATGATGGAAATCTGGCAGTCGTTAATGGCCACAGCTATAAAGATTTAAAAAGCGACAATACAAATTTCGCCTTATTGGTCTCACAGAAATTCACCGAACCGTTTAATGCCCCCATCGAATATGGCCATCACATTGCGAGGCTTGCAAACATGTTGACGCGCAATAAAATACTTGTCCAGCGCTTTGGCGACCTGGTGCGCGGACGAAGGACAACACCGGAACGGCTTTACCGGAACAACATTATTCCAACCCTTAAAGATGCAGTTCCTGGTGATTTAAGTCTCGTATTACCTCACCGCATTTTACTGGATATCATCGAGATGATACACTCGCTGGATAAAGTAAGTCCGGGTCTGGCGAGTGACGAAACATTACTTTACGGTGTAGAGGTCAAGTTCTACTCCAATATTATCAAGGTGGACAGGACTTTCCAAAGCCCGGCGGTTAAAAACCTTTATTTTGGCGGTGATGGGGCAGGACTTACGCGCGGATTAATGCAAGCCTCTGTAAATGGGATATTGATCGCAAGAGAGATATTGAAATGAAAATAACCGAGGAATATATTGATTATCATGCTGAAATTATTGAGGTTAAATCTGCTCAATATATAGGTGATTTTGCAATAAGAATACTCTTTAGCGATGGATTTAACAGGCTGGTCGATTTCAAGTATTTTTTGGAATCATCCTTACATCCATCAATCCGAAAATATTTAGATGAAGATAAGTTCAAAACTTATCAGATCGTTGAAGGGAATCTTAATTGGAATGATTACGATCTGATTTTCCCCATTGAAGACTTATACCAGGGGAAATTGTAAAATTCCCTTTGATAAAATTCCGCACTCCCAATTTCAGTCTCGCAATTCATTCCCGATGTTTTGCATTTGTTAAATCCCCTTTTCATGTCGATATTTGCATAAAATTTAAATTCAGATCAAAATGATACGCTCGCTTGTTAAGATTTAGAACAGGTGAGTTAGAATTTGTTTGATTTGAGGCATTTAAAACAGGAAAATGGTTAACGAAAGCAAGATACGACAAGAACTGAAACATCGGATTCTCATCCTCGACGGAGCGATGGGAACAATGATTCAGCGGGTTAAATTGACAGAAAAGGATTTTCGGGGTGAGCGGTTTGCCAACTGGACTTCACCGCTCAAAGGAGATAACGATCTGCTTTCGATTACAAAACCTTCTGTAATTCAGCATATCCATGAAGCATTTCTCGAAGCCGGTGCCGACATCGTGGCAACTAATACTTTTAATGCAACACGTGTATCGCAAGCCGATTATGGCATGGAAGCACATGTTTATGAGATGAATAAATCGGCAGCTCAAATTGCCTGCGCAGCTGTAGTCCAATATTCGACTCCTGAACATCCCCGTTATGTTGCCGGTTCAGTCGGACCGACCAATAAAACCTGTTCGATGTCGCCCGATGTAAATGATGCCGGATTTCGGGCCATCACATTTGCCGATATGAAAGATTCGTATCGCGAGCAGGTCGAAGGATTACTCGACGGTGGAGTTGATATCCTTCTTGTTGAGACGATCTTCGATACGTTGAATGCCAAAGCGGCCATGATGGCCATTGAAGAGGTATTGGAGAGCAGGAAGATCAGGAAAGAAGTGATGATTTCGGGTACGATTACGGATAAAAGTGGCCGAACCTTGTCAGGACAAACCGTTGAAGCATTTCTCAACTCTTTATCGCATATTGATCTATTAACGATAGGACTTAATTGTTCACTGGGTGCCAAAGATTTGCGCCCCTACCTTGAGGAATTAAGTCGTAAAGCGCCGTTTTACATTAGCGCACATCCTAATGCTGGTTTGCCAAACCAGTTTGGCGAATATGACGAAACGCCTGAAGTAATGGGACTTCACGTTCAGAGCTTCTTCGAAAACCGCATGGTCAATATCATTGGCGGATGTTGCGGAACGACGCCTGATCATATTCGTGAACTGGCAAAAATGGCAGCTAAGTTTAAACCTCACAAACGCAGTCATCCCGATATCGCCACCCGTTTAAGCGGATTGGAATCATTGACCGTTGCCAAAACCTCCAACTTTGTAAACATCGGCGAACGGTGTAATGTAGCCGGTTCAATCAAATTTGCAAGGCTGATCCGCGAAGAAAAGTATGAAGAAGCACTTGCAATTGCGCGCGAAATGGTCGAAGGTGGCGCACAGGTGATCGATGTGAACATGGACGATGCGATGCTCGATGCTGAAAAAGAGATGGTTCGTTTTCTTCACCTCGTAATGTCTGAACCCGACATTGCCAAACTTCCCGTGATGGTCGATTCATCGAAATGGTCTGTTATCGAAGCCGGTCTGCAATGTCTTCAGGGAAAGGCAATTGTCAATTCAATTAGTTTGAAAGAAGGGGAGGAGAACTTCAAAGAACGTGCCCATAAAATAAAACAATACGGTGCTGCCACTGTTGTGATGGCCTTCGATGAAAAAGGACAGGCTTCAACTTTCGAACAACGCATCAGCATTTGCGAGCGGGCTTACCATATTCTGGTTGATGAAGTCCATTTTCCACCTCAGGATATCATTTTCGATCCCAACGTATTAACAGTTGGAACCGGAATTGAGGAGCACAATAATTACGCACTCGACTTTATAAATGCCACAAGGTGGATCAAGGAAAATCTTCCTTACGCGAAAGTAAGTGGCGGTATATCAAATGTATCCTTCTCCTTCCGTGGAAACAATACACTGCGCGAGGCATTTCATTCGGTGTTTCTTTATCATGCAATCGCTGCCGGACTCGACATGGGGATCGTCAATCCGGGAATGCTGCAGATTTACGACGAGATCCCCAAAGATTTACTCGAATATGTCGAAGACGTGATCCTGAATCGCAGACCCGATGCAACAGAAAGGATTCTTGCTTTTTCTGAAAACATGAAAGAGGGCGAAAAGAAAGAAGAGAAAATTGAAGAATGGCGTTCGTTGCCGGTCATTGAACGTATTCAACATGCACTAGTTAAAGGAATCACCGATTTTATTGAAGAAGATATTGTTGAAGTACTTCCGGAATACAACAGTGCCATCAGGGTGATTGAAGAGCCCTTAATGGACGGGATGAACAGGGTAGGGGACTTGTTTGGCAGCGGAAAAATGTTTCTGCCACAGGTGATTAAGTCGGCCCGGGTAATGAAAAAAGCGGTCGCTTTCTTACAACCATATATTGAGCAGGATAAACTTGATCTGAAACAAGCTCCGACCGTAAAAAAGAAAATCCTTCTTGCCACGGTCAAGGGTGATGTACATGATATCGGAAAGAATATTGTTGGTGTTGTTTTGGCCTGCAATAACTACGATGTGATCGATCTTGGTGTAATGGTTCCGGCAGAAACAATTCTGAATAAGGCCATTGAAGAAAACGTAGATATCATCGGACTAAGTGGTCTGATCACTCCATCGCTCGAAGAGATGGCCCATGTGGCGCACGAAATGGAACGTCGCGGATTTAAGATTCCACTAATGATTGGTGGTGCGACTACTTCCAAAATACATACTGCAGTAAAAATTGCGCCCGAATACAGCAATACGGTTGTCTATGTGAAGGATGCGTCACGTGCTGTTCAGGTCGTTGCAAATCTTTTGGCTGAAGATGCTGATTATCTTGCATCGATCAAAAGTGAGTATAAGGAGCTTCGTGCAACGCACAGCGCCAAAAAACCCAAGGAATATCTCACCCTTGCTGAAGCGCGAGCCAATAAATTCAATCCGGGCTGGAATGAATCAATGGTTTATACCCCTGCATTTAAAGGAATTAAAGTATTTGAAGATTACCCGATTGAAGAGCTGAGACGCGATATTGACTGGACCTTTTTCTTCCTCGCCTGGGAGTTTAGGGGAAAATTTCCGGCCATTCTCGACGATCCGAATCAGGGCGTTGAAGTCCGGAAACTTTATGATGATGCCAATAAATTTCTCGACGAAATTATAGCTAAAAAGATGATCACCGCAAAGGGGATTTTCGGAATTTGGCCAGCCAACTCAAATGGAGATGATATTGAGCTATATACGGACGAAAGTCGCCAAACTCTTGTTGGAAAGTTCTGCCATTTGCGCCAACAGCAAAAAAGAAGTTCAGGCCTGCCCAATTATTGTCTGAGTGATTTCGTGGCGCCAAAAAGTTCAGGAATTGCCGATTATTGTGGCGGATTTGCCGTAACGGCCGGAATTGGTGTTGCGGAGTGGGTTGAAAAATTCAAAAAAGATGGTAATGATTATCCGGCTATTCTCCTGGAATCATTGGCCGACAGATTGGCTGAAGCTTTTGCAGAACGACTTCATGAAAGGTTAAGAAAAGAGTTTTGGGCCTATGCACCCGATGAAAACCTCTCGGCACTCGATCTGATTAACTGCAAATACCAGGGAATTCGTCCGGCTGCAGGTTATCCGGCATGTCCCGAGCATTCCGAAAAGCAAGTCTTATTTGATTTGCTTGGAGCCACCGAAAAGGCAGATATTCATCTAACAGAACATTTCTCGATGTACCCGACAGCCTCAGTTTGCGGGCAGTATTTTGCCCATCGCGATGCGGTCTATTTTGGATTGGAACGTATTGCAAAAGATCAGGTTACCGATTTTGCTCGTCGTAAAAATGTACCAGTCGAATATGTGGAGAAATTCCTTCCTTCGAATCTGAATTATAAAATTTAGGTCAACTTAATCTCATCAACAGCCGTTTTTAAAAAATCGCGGCTGTAATAATCCGGATCAATGATTTCGCCATCCCAAATAACGATGTCGAGATCAATGGTTCGGGGGCCAAATTTTGGAGCTGTGCGATCGCGTTTTAACCGATTCTCAATATCTTTAAGATAGTTCTTAAAATCAGCTATTTCCATTGTCGTTAAAATCTTTGCGGCGCCATTCAGAAAATCAGGTTGATCAGGAATGCAGATGGGAGAGGTTGTGATCAGGGAAGAAACTGACACAAATTCCTGTTCCTGCCGCAAGAAATACAGTGCGGCAGCAATGTTTTGTTCCGGTTCGATATTCGAACCTATTCCAATGATGCATTCATGCTTCTTCATCTTCTGGCCTCCAGTTCAACCGAAACAGACTCTGAGAACCGGAGCGCATGCGGTTTGTCGATTTCAACTTTCACCCACGTTACTCTTTCATCCTGCATCACCAGTTCCAAAACCTCGTGCGTCAATCTCTCAAGGAGTTGAAATTTGCTGTCAGATACAAAAGCGATTACCGTTTTTGTAATTTCCTTATAATTATAGATTCCGTCCTGGTGGTCGGTTTTAATGGCCATTGAAACATCAACCTCAATTTCAAGATTGATGATTACATCCTGCCGGTTTACCCGCTCCTCGGGATTAAACCCAATAATTGTCCGGACAAGCAGATTTTTAATGCGGATGATTGCCATCGCCTAAATATTAGGTTGATTCAATTGATGGGTTAAATATACGAAAATCACAACAGTTGTGCACCACCATCACAAAAGATCAGTTGACCAGTTAAATCTTCATTTCCAATTATATAATCGATGCTTTTAAGGATTGAAATCACTCCGGACGGTGTTTTCATGGGTGTCAGATCGGCGACCTTTTCAAGATAGTGCTGATCTTTTCCCGCAGGTGCAAGAATTGCCCCGGGGGCAATTGCGTTCACACGAAAGTGGGGAGCCAGTTCGAGTGCAGCCATTTTTGTCAATTCCCAAAGTGACTTTTTCGATAACGAGTAGGAGAGGAAATCACTCTTATTAGTTGTGATCCTCGTATCTGCAATATTAATTATCAGGCCATTTACAGCACTATTTGCAAAATCGCGCATCAAAATAAATGGTGAAACCAGGTTTACTTGCGAATGACGAATCAGTGAATCAGCCGTAGTCTCCTTAAAGGCAGAGGGTTCAAAAATTGAGGCGCAATTGACGAGCAGGTCGAGCTGGTCAAAGTGTTCAATTACCTGCTTTATAAGCTTCTGAGTTTGATCAATAACTCCGAGATCGGCCTGGAAAGCAAAAAAACGCTGTTCCGGAAAACCCGTTTTTAATTCAGCTTCAAAATCAGCCACATCTTTGGTTGATGTTCTGTAATGCAGTGCGATATCCCAACCATTTTTTGCCAAATGAAAAGCAATTTCGCGTCCAAGTCTTACTGCACTTCCTGTTATCAATGCCACTTTTGCCATATTGCTACTTTTTGATAAATTTAATACAAATATTCATCGAGATGCCCAACCGTCTCCATTTTTTGTAAGCGAACGCTCATTTGGATTTCAATTCGAACCTAGTATTTAAGTGAGCGTACCTCTTCTGAAAATGATTGTTTTCATTTTTAATAAACCAGTTCTCATTTTTAATAAACTGGTTTTCATTCCGATGTCGATAGTTCATGTTTTTATGTCGGTAGTTTACCTTTGGATGTCGATTGTTTTCATTTTTAATAAACTGGTTTTTATTTCGACCCCGGTAGTTTATGTTTTGATGTCGGTAGTTCTCATTTTTAATAAACTGGTTTTCATTTCGACCACGGCAGTTTATGTTTTGATGTCGATTTAAGGTACCATTTGTCATTTCGGCATTCAACCAATGAGCTGCCACAAAAAAAGGATGTCCCGAAGAACATCCTTATAAACCAAAAATTGAAACAAACACTTATTTTTTCTGAGCAACAACACTGAATGTTAGCGTAAAATCATCGTAGATTACTTTGTCTCCCAGTCCCTTGAAAAAACTTCCGGAACCATACTTAATTCCATAAAGTGTTCTGTTGACAGTTATTACACCTTCAGCATTCAGTTTATCACCACTTGCCGTAACTTTTGCATTAAATTCAACCGGATTGGTTATCCCTTTTATTGTAAGATCGGCTAAGAACTTAAATTCATCACCAGATACAGGCGTCACTTTTTTAATTTCCATTTTAGATTCAGGGAATTTTTCTATTGAGAAAAAATCATCCGAAGCCAGATGACCCATCAGTTTTGCTTTCATACCGGCATCTGTAATGTCTTCATCAACCAATGTTTTCATATCGATTACAAAAGATCCGCCAGAAATTTTATTATCCGTTCCAACAATTGACCCGTTGGCAAACGTAATGGAACCACTGTGTTGTCCGGTCACCTTTTTAGCTTGCCACTTTACTTTGCTGGCAGCCTTATCAACAACATATTCCGTTGCATTCAATGTTACACTGAAACCCAATAGCATCAATAACAATCCAAAAAACGATATTTCAAACCGACTGAAGTCTGCAGCTCCGCTGGTTTTAACAGTTGATTTTAATATTTGATTATTCATATTTTAATATTTTAATTACACACAGAGAACGCTTAAGTATCTACTTTTGTTCCAAAATGAAGGCTATTAAAATTTACCAGTTAAATTGTATATTTAGGCCGCTAAAAAGTTCATACTATTTTATCTTGAAAAATGAAGAATAACAACGAATCAACAGACGATGTCAACTTATCAGGTTTCCGCTTTTTCAAGTCATTGACCGAAGAAGAACTTAAAAGCCTGAATTTTGAAAAGACATGTACGTCTTACAAAAAAGGAAGTATTGTTTATAAAGAAGGCAGCAGACTTACCGGTTTTTACTGCGTAATCAAAGGAATTGTAAAGGTGTATAAGACAGGCATCGACGGCAAAGAAATGATCATCCGTTTTGCCAAAAAAGGTGACATTATTGCTTACCGTTCGCTGTTAAGTCAGGAGTCAGCCTGTACAACTTCAAAAGTTATTGACGACGCTATATTGTGTCATATCCCCTATAAAACGCTTCTCAATCTGATTGAGAAGAATCCGTCATTTTCGCTGGCGATGCTTCGTATCGTATGCGCAGAATTAAAAGAGGCAAATGAATACATTACAGATATTGCGCAGAAAACAGTTCGTGAACGACTTGCTGAGGTTTTATTGCTTCTGAAAGAAAATTTTGATCTGGATTCAGATCAGACACTCCAAATTTCACTGACAAGAGAAGAATTAGCCAATACTGTAGGGACTGCGACTGAATCGATCATTCGGCTTCTTTCGGAGTTTAAACAGGATAAACTAATTGACCTTCTGGGAAGGAAAATCAAGATTATCAATCTTTCGGGGCTCACCAAAGTGGCGAATCTGACCAAATATTAAAATAAGCCTGATTTTGCCGGGACGCATAACGCGTGTACTTAAAAAGATAAATAAACTGAATTTGAGGGCTTTTCGTCAAAAAGTGCTTGAATTGGTCCCCTGCTATTTTGGGTTCTTTCAGGCGATAAATTATTTACAATCGCCAATTTGATGAAGGTCAAATTTTCGCGTTTTCAGTCACACCTTCAAGAATCTTACTGCCGGATCAACCATTCCTCAGGATCAAGTTTGGTGCTTTCGCGCCACAATTGAAATTTCAGGACAGTTTTGTTATCATCATTCTGATCGGTGAAAATACTTCCAATTTCATCTTTAATTTCCACATTCTGACCAGCTTTCACAAATACATCGCTCAGGTTGGAATAAACCGTAAGGTAGTTTCCATGCCGGATAATCACTGCAAAGTTAGCACCTGGAATTGCCACAACTTTTGTTACTTCACCCTTGAAAATCGCCCGGGCTTTTGCATTAGCCTGAGTAGTAATATCAATTCCGGAATTTCGTACAACCACATATTTCAAAACAGCATGCGGATGATCACCGAAATGGTCAGTTATTAAACCTCGTTGAACAGGCCATGGAAATTTACCCCGGTTATTTGAAAAATCGCCCGACAAAACCTTTTCTGCAGGTGTCAGCGCTAAACCTGGTTCTTTCGATTTTTTACGAGTTACTTTTTTAGCCTCGTCCGAAATTACCCGCTCAATTTCCTGTTGTAACCTAAGCTCAGCTTTCCTTTGATTTTCAAGCTTCCGCTTTAAATCCTTCTCTTTTTGCTGAAGATCAGAATAAACATCATTTTGCTGTTTCTTTTGTTGTTCAATAATCTGGGTCTGTCTTACTTTCGAAACCAACAGATTTTGCTTTTGTTCTTTCCGTTTATTGAATTCCTGCAGCTGACCACCGATGGAGCTTTTGAATTCAGTGATTCTCTCAGCTTGTTTTCGCCGGTAATCAGCGTACTGCCTTAAATAAATAAACCGCTTGTAAGCCTGGTTGAAATCCTGAGATGAAAGGAGAAAGAGCAATTGATTATTACTATTCTGATTTCTGTTTGCGTACCTGATCATCGCCGCATACTTTAATTTAACAGTCTCAAGTTCAATACTTAATGAATCGATCCGTTTTGAATTCTGTTGAATAGAGGTATCGAGATAACCAATTTCTCCCGTAATATTGTTGATGAGATTATCCTGAAGCTTTATTTGTCTTTCCAGCACAGCAAGCCTGTTAAGAGACGCTTTTGCATTACTGTTTGTCTCTTTCAATAAATTGTTGATGTATTCAATTTCTGATGCTGTTTTTTCTTTCTGCTTTCTCAGTTCCTCAAGCGACTGACCGAAAGCGTTGAAAGAAAAGCAAACAAGAATTGAAAAACAGATCGGCTTTAAAAGTCTCAAAATAGAATACTCCATCTATAAAATATAACCAAAATGATAACTTAATTATTCAATTAACTTTCTTTTGTATTTTGGAGAAACTGAAAATCCAAAATTCTTTTCATCATTCAGACTAATCTTCGATAATTCAATCGATAATTCAATCCGTTTCTCTCCTGTTAATTGCATCTTTATCAGTCCAGGAAACCATTGATTTGTCACTTTTTCATAATTCGAAAACTCAAGTTTCGCGCTATTATTATTATCAAGATCCTTAAAAACCATTCGCCTGACCACAAAGGAATCGGGATCGATATAGATATCTTGTTTTATGACATGTGCTTCATCCATACGGTTGCGATACCTTTCAAGCTTATCTTCATTTTTACTAAATTTTCGAATTTTACGGTCACGTATAGACGAAATCTTGTACATTTCATCTTCAATATCACAGTAAAATTCTTTGAAATCTTTATCCTTCGGGTCCTGACGGAAGGAAAATATTTTATTACTCAAAAGCGCCTGCAAAACACCAAAATCAATATCCATTCCAAGCAGTTTGCTCAAATAGTTATTTTTTCCAACAAACAATTCCTGATCAAGAAAATAGACCATCCTGAACGAATCGGTGTTTACTTCAAGCTTACCAACCGGAATAGCAAGTTTCTGGGCGTAGAGCTGGATGATACTATCACGTTTAATTTTGTACGATCCCCGAACAGATGTTGTCCGGCCATCATTTGTAAGAGCGATTGCAACCTTTTTAACCGATAATGTTTCAAATTTTAATGAATTTTCATTGGTTATTTTAATTACCTTACTTACACTGTATCGCTTAATTTTTTTGGGAGCGGTAATTTTTTGGGTCTGCTTACAACCCGCAAAGAAAAATGTAAGGATAAAAATCCAATAAAAAATAGATGTAAACCTTTTACCGGAACACATAAAATTAGTTTTCTTTTGTTTCAATGTATCTCTTTTCAGCTATTTTCTGTTTAAGAATTTTTGAGTCATTGCCCATTTTAAGGGACTTCTTCCATTGGGCCATTGCGTTCTCTTTTTCATTCAGGTGAAAAAGAATATCTCCATAATGTTCTACCAGAACAGCACTCGAATCAGTGTCCTTTGAAATAGCAGTCTCCATGTAAAACTTCGCCAAAGAATAATCCTTTTTTACAAAAAACACCCAGGCATATGTATCAAGATAGGTCGCATTATCTGGATTGGCCTGTATAACTTTTGCACTCAGTTGTTCAGCAACACTAAGACGCTCACCTTTTAATGAAAGATAGTAGGCATAATTATTCATGGCCATGTAGTTCTCGGGATCAAGCGCTACAACCTTATCAAACACATCAAAAGCTTCGTTAAAACGTTTTAGATTGTAAAAAGCCTCTGCCTGGTACGTATAGAGTTGTGAAAGAATTTTCGGATCCTTTTTTGCATGAACAATACCCGAATCGAGCACGGTAAGCAGTTCGTTGTATTTTTTCTCCTGCAGCAATCCCACCGATTTGAGTATATAGATCAAAGGTTGTTCAGGGAAATATGCCAGCGCCTTTTT
This sequence comes from Mariniphaga sp., assembly GCA_025355585.1. GTDB lineage: Bacteria > Bacteroidota > Bacteroidia > Bacteroidales > Prolixibacteraceae > JAAFHB01. The sequence continues at coordinate 18,500 of JANXZJ010000019.1, forward strand.
GCTGTCGTCATTCATCGACTTCCAATCAAGTAAATCATTATTAATCAATAGAAGTCGCTCCCAGTACAAGTAGTTATCTTTTTTAATATCAATAACCAATCTTAGCTGTTTGCGGGCCTCTTCCAGTTGCTTTTTATTCAGATAATAATCAACCAATAATGCGCGTGGGCGATCGTCATCAATATGCGTCTCGATCAGAATATGAAGTAATTCGAGTTGCTGCTCATCTGAAATTTTAATGGTTCCAGGTTGAATAAGTAACATGTACATTTGAGCTTTCGTCTCTAGTTCCAGCGATGAATTTCTAAATGCCAACTTGATATGATCATATGCTTTCACCGAATCATTAGCCTCGAGGTAAAAGCTTGCAATTGACAGGTGAACAAATCCATCATTTGGATCAATTTCGATAATTTTATTGTAATTTTCGAGTGCCTTCTCCCTGTTTTTGTCTGTAAGATACATATCAGCAAGTAGTCCGTAATACTTTGAAACCGTAGGATTGGCCTTAATGAGTTTTTCAATCTCGGCATAAGCAGCAGGCTTATTTCCTTGCTGGATATAGATTTGCTGTTTTCCAACAGCAATGGGTTCAGTAATTCCCATCTTTTGCTCAAACTGATTGTATATTGCCAATGCCTGATCGTTTTTACCGGCCATTGTAAGCAAAGCCGCCTGATAAAAAGGGTAATCAGGATTATCGGGAACCAATTTAGAAATTGCCTCATACTCCAAAGCCGCCTTTTCGTATAACTTATTTTGCTGATAGACTTTTACCAGCAACAGACGGTAATACTGATTGTCTGGATTCATTGAAACAGCTTTCTCAAGCATAAACATCGAACTTTGAAAATCGCCTTTAGCCACATGAATGTTTGCCATTTCATAAAGGGTTGCCGAGGAACGCGGATCTAATTCAAGACACCTTGAAAAAATCTTGATCGCATCGTCAAAATTTTCTAACGACTTTTGTTTCAACCCTTCAATATAAAGATACTCAAATTCTTTGTGGGCATCTTCACTCAATTTTGTTTCCACAGTATCTTTGGAAACAGTAACAACACTTGCAGGAACTGTTTTCGCAACTTTACAGGAAAAAACAGCGCCTGAACTTATCGTAATCAATAAAATACAAATCAATCTCTCTCTTCTTGTCATTCTTATTATTTTAAATTCTTAAGCTGGCAGCAGATATCGATTCAATGCTTACCGGTATGTCCAAAGCCGCCTTCGCCCCTTGTGGTGTCTTCGAGTATTTCGACCCTTTCCCAATTAACGGTCTCATGCGCAGCAACGACCATTTGGGCAATTCGCTCACCATGTTGAATAACAAATTTTTCTGAAGAAAGATTTATGAGAATTACCTTGATTTCGCCCCTGTAATCTGCATCTATTGTTCCGGGAGAATTAAGAACTGTAATCCCTTTTTTCAAAGCAAGACCACTTCTGGGTCTGACCTGAGCTTCGTACCCAACAGGCAATTCGATGAACAATCCGGTAGGAATCAGCTTCCTTTCAAATGGTTCAAGAATTACTTCTTCGTTAAGATTTGCACGCAAATCCATACCAGCAGCATGTTTTGTGCTATATTCAGGCAACTCGTTTACCGATTTATTAACAATCTTTACTTTCATTCTCAATTATTTCAATTTGCTAAGATAATAAACAATTCCAATCTACTTTCTGTTGTCACTTTCCTTTCCCCCTAAAGTTAAATAAACCTATAAGATCCGATTTCTCTTTAAACCAGGTAAACAGGAAGAAAATCACAAACAAAATAGTATTAAACCCCATACGGAGGAACTTATCACCAACAGGTAATAAAAGTGTAATCAGGTAAAGCAACATGGCCACGAAGAAATAGGCACCTATTCTTTTTAAATCATAATTGACTGGAAAGTATTTTTGTCCAACAATATATGAGGTAACAGTCATCACAAGTGAGGCGGTAAAAAAGGCGTAGGCACAAGCCATAAAACTTAAAAAAGGGATTAAAAGCACATTCAACCCTATTGTAATTACGGCACCAACAATGGCAAACCGGGCTCCAAAATGGGTTTGATCGGTGAGTTTATACCACAATGATTGGGTGTAAAAAATCCCAAGAAACAGGTTCCCCATCATCAACCAAGGCACAACTCCAAGCCCTTTGTGATATCCGGATTCCGTTTTTCCGATAAAATATTTCAGGATATCCATATAAAACATGACCCCAAGAAAGATGATAAGACCAAGGATCACAAAATATTTCATAATCACTGCATACACCTTTTTTGAATCTTCATTTTTAAAATGAGAGAAAACAAAGGGTTCAAAGGAAAATCGGAAGGCCTGGATAAAAAGAGTCATCAGAATTGCCAGTTTAGTAGCAGCTGAATAATATCCCAACACAAAGATCGGATCTTCTGTCCCCGAGTACAACATTGGCAACAATATTTTATCAATTTGCAGATTTATCATTCCTGCCATCCCAATAACAAGGATTGGCCATCCATATTTTAACATCTGCTGAAGAAGTTTTCCATCAAAATCATCCCGTTTTATTTTTAGATCAGGAATAAAGAAAAGCAGTGTAACCGCGGAAGAGACGAGGTATGATAAAAAGGCGTAACCGATACCAATCTTAGGATTATAAAGGTATTGAATAAAAGAATTTGGATTTGACTCCAATATTTTAGGACACAAGTAAATCCAGAAAACATTGAGAATAATGCTCAACGAAATATTAACAGACTTCAAAATTGCAAATTTCACGGGCCTTGATTGCAATCGCAATTTTGCAAATGGAATCGCACATAAGGTATCGAGTGCAACAGTAATTCCCATCCAAATGACATAATTCTGATGTCCTTCGTAACTAATCCAACCGGAAATATCGGTAGCAAAACCAACGAGAAGAATAACAAAAGCAACAGAAGTTATCCCAAGTGAAACCATCGATGTGGTGAAAACCTTTTCCGGATCCTGACCACGCCCTGCAAATCTGAAATAAGATGTTTCCATACCATAGGTAAGTACAACCTGAAAAAATGCCACATAAGCAAGAATATTACTTAGTATGCCAAATTCTTCAGCAGGAAAAGTATAGGTATAGAGCGGAGTAAGCCACAAATTCAAAAATCTCCCTACAATATTTGGAACGCCGTAAATGACAGTTTCTCCCGCAAGTTTTTTTAAAACACTCAAAATATTTTATATTAAAAAATAAGCAGCAAAGATAACGCTTTAGATTATTCAGATCATGTTTTTCAAAAATCCAATTGAACCATTTTAAAGTTAGTTTTATTAAAGTAATTGTGCTTTACCAATTCATTTATTACATTTTTTTGTGCTTTACTTTTCAACATTAACAAAACTTCCAATCAAATGATTGGTAATGTTCCACGTGAAGCATTGTTAATAAAAACATCCCAAATTGTTAATAACACCCGATTTTTATATAATTTCCGACATTGAAAATTTTAACAGTAATTGCTCACTTTTAATTTGATTATGAGAACGCTAACAGTTTTTACCTTGTTTGTTTTTTTGACATCCTTTGTTTTGGTGAACTGCGCGCAGTCTTCAAAACGCACAAGAAAACCGGTAACGTCCATTAAAATTACACCTAAAAATAAAAATTACACAATTGGTGATAAACTAACTGTAAATTTTCAAACCAAAGTTAAAGATGGATCTCTTAGCAAAACAGAATTTTTTATTGATGGGAAGTCTGTATTTACAAGTGATAAAATTGAAGGTTCCTTCGAAATTGAATCCCGCAATTTAGAGGTAGGAACCCGCTATTTGAAAGCAATTTCAACTTTAAGTGAAGGAACAAAGGGTGAAAATTATACCGATTTTCTTCTTCTTTCAGATATTACTCCACAAAAATTTGGTTATAAAATTGTAAAAGCTCTTCCACATAATATAGAATACTTTACAGAAGGATTTGAAATTAGGAATGGATTTCTTTATGAAAGTACAGGACAGGAAGGAACATCTTCAATTTACAAGATTGATCTCTCAAATTGGAAAGTTATTAAAGAAAATAAACTTGATGACAAATATTTTGGTGAAGGCATAACCATTTTAAACGGTAAATTATACCAACTCACTTACAAAACACAAATTGGTTTTGTTCGCGATTTAAAAACTTTCGAATTGATAAAAACCTTTACTTATAAAAATGCCCAGGGATGGGGATTTACCAATGATGGTAAATATTTAATAATGAGCGATGGTACAGAATTTATTACGTATCTTGATTCTGAAACATTGGCTGAAGTAAAGAAAATTCAGGTTTGTAATCAAAAGGGAGTCGTCGCTAATTTAAACGAACTGGAATACATTAACGGTGAAATATGGGCTAATATATGGACAACCGACACCATTGTTCGAATAGATCCTAAAACTGGAAAAATTGTAGCCGAAATCGATTTAAAAGGACTTTTAGCATCTAATGTTTACAATCAGAAAACTCAAGTTGATTTTCTAAATGGAATTGCCTACGATCATGATAAAAACAAAATCTACGTAACTGGTAAACTTTGGCCTAAACTTTTTGAAATAGAATTAGTTCAAAATACAAAGTAAGTTTAAAACAGTGTTTGAGGGTAGTCTTTTCGCCAGGTTCTTCCCAAGTGATTATAAGCCAGCTCAGTTGCTTCGCGGCCACGTGGAGTCCGTTTTAAAAAACCTTCCTTTATCAAAAATGGTTCATATACTTCTTCTATCGTACCAGCATCTTCACTTACAGCAGTTGCAATAGTAGTCAAACCTATAGGACCGCCTTTAAATTTATCGATAATGGTGCTTAAAATTCTATTATCCATCTCATCAAGACCATACTTGTCAATATTTAAAGCTTCGAGTGCATAACGTGTGATTTCAAGATCGATAACACCATTTCCCTTTACCATCGCAAAATCACGAACTCTTCGTAAAAGAGCGTTAACAATTCGAGGAGTACCACGGCTTCTTCGTGCAATTTCTACTGCTGCATCCTCATATATTTTTACATCAAGTATTTTCGCCGATCGTTTGACGATACCGGTTAAAACCTCTACATCATAGTATTCCAGGTGACAATTTATACCAAATCTTGCTCTTAACGGAGCCGTAAGTAAACCACTTCTTGTTGTAGCCCCAATAAGCGTAAAGTGATTTAGTTCAAGTTGAATTGACCGTGCACTTGGCCCTTTATCAATCATTATATCAATACGGTAGTCCTCCATCGCAGAATAAAGGTATTCTTCTACAACAGCACTTAACCTGTGAATTTCATCAATAAAAAGAACATCATTATTTTCAAGATTTGTGAGTACACCTGCTAAATCACCCGGCTTATCCAAAACAGGTCCAGAGGTAAGTTTAAGGTTTACACCCAATTCATTTGCAATGATATTCGATAAGGTTGTTTTTCCCAATCCTGGCGGACCATGCAACAACACGTGATCAAGCGATTCTCCTCTCATTACTGCGGCTTTGACGAAAATTTTCAGGTTTTCAACTATTTTGTTCTGACCACTAAAATCAGCGAACCGCAGAGGTCGTAGTTTACTATCAAACTCGTTATCAATATTTTCTGAACTATTTCCTCGCAAATCAATAAAATCATCCATAAACATATGAGGCTTTAAGTCTCAAAAATACTCTTTGAGATTGTGAAATCAATCATTCTTTTCTGGTAATGAACTTAAAATTTCACGAAATTTATTGATGTCAAAAGGTTTTTCGATAATATCATCCATACCTCCGTTAACACACTTTTCCCTATCGTTATTAATAGTGTTAGCTGTAAAAGCTATGATTGGCGTATGTCCAAGACTCGGATCCTCTTTTTCGAGCTTACGGATTTCATTCGTCGCTTCAAATCCATCCATCACTGGCATCATAATATCCATTAAAATCAAATCAAACTTCTGATTTTTAAACATTTGTACTCCTTCTAAACCATTTACAGCAACAATTACATTATAGTGGTACCTCGTTAAACTAATCTTCATTAGTCTCTGGTTCAAGTCATTATCTTCTACTAAAAGAATTGTCAATTTGTCATCGAAATTCATTTGCTAAAACATTAGTTTAGAAGGAGTACAAATGTTTAAAAATCAGAAGTTTGATTTGATTTTAATGGATATTATGATGCCAGTGATGGATGGATTTGAAGCGACGAATGAAATCCGTAAGCTCGAAAAAGAGGATCCGAGTCTTGG